>CAJULX010000007.1 GCA_910587245.1 Candidatus Gastranaerophilales bacterium | reverse complement strand
AAATCTGCCGTCGCGAGACTACGGTGGTTCGAATCCACCTCTGCCCATTTTTTTATAAAGTATTACCAACCAATTAAAAAAATAAACCCAATAAATATTACAAAAGGAGAATCAAATCTTATGGCTAGAGAAAAATTTGAAAGAACCAAGCCGCACGTAAACGTTGGTACCATCGGTCACGTTGACCACGGTAAAACTACGTTAACAGCTGCTATTACCGGTTGTATGGCTGCAGCAGGTCAAGCGGAAGCTAAGAAATTCGATGAAATCGATGCTGCACCGGAAGAAAAAGCACGTGGTATCACCATTTCAACTGCACACGTTGAATATGAAACAGATACAAGACACTATGCACACGTTGACTGCCCGGGCCACGCCGACTACGTTAAAAACATGATTACAGGTGCTGCTCAGATGGACGGCGCAATTCTTGTAGTTGCCGCAACAGACGGTGCAATGCCTCAAACTCGTGAACACATCCTTTTAGCACGTCAGGTTGGTGTTCCCAGATTAGTTGTATTTATGAACAAATGTGATATGGTTGACGATGAAGAACTTCTTGAATTAGTTGAAATGGAAGTTCGCGAAATGTTATCTTCTTATGAATTTGACGGCGACAATATTCCTTTCATCAAAGGTTCAGCTTTAAAAGCTTTAGAAGCAGTTCAAGCAAATTCATCAGTTAAACGCGGCGAAGACAAATGGGTTGATAAAATCTGGGAACTTATGGATGCTATCGACAGCTACATTCCTACTCCCGTTCGTGATTTAGACAAACCTTTCTTAATGCCCGTTGAAGACGTATTCTCAATCACAGGCCGTGGTACTGTTGCTACAGGCAGAGTTGAACGTGGTATTGTTAAAGTTGGTGACGAAGTTGAAATCGTTGGTTTCGGCGAAACTAAAAAATCAACCGTAACCGGTGTTGAAATGTTCAGAAAACTTCTTGACCAAGGTCAAGCAGGTGACAACATCGGCGCACTTCTTCGCGGTATCGATAAAAAAGATATCCAAAGAGGTCAGGTTCTTGCTAAACCCGGTTCAATCCACCCTCACACAAAATTCACTGCTAACGTTTACGTTTTAACAAAAGATGAAGGCGGACGTCATACTCCGTTCTTCCCCGGATACCGTCCTCAGTTCTACATCAGAACAACTGACGTAACCGGTTCTATCAAATTCGACGGCGAAATGGTAATGCCTGGTGATAACGTAGTTATGGACGTTGAGTTAATCGCTCCTGTAGCTATTGAACAAGGTATGAGATTCGCTATCAGAGAAGGCGGAAGAACAGTTGGCGCAGGTGTTGTAGATAAAATTACAGAATAGTAATTAATCTATAAAACCGTCAATAAATTTAAAAAACCCTTGGAAATTATCCAAGGGTTTTTTGTTTAGAATTATTTATTTCCAAAACATTTTTATTTTATTAACTTTTGTAACAAGGACCAAATTTTTTATCAATTATCCAAACATTATATACTTTATATATTTAAGCAACATATTTGCTAACCCTATTTTCAATTCTTGAGGATATTTTAAGAGAGATTTATGTATATTAATCACAATACAATCTTTGGCAAAAAAGATGCTGATACCGCTTACAGAGCAAGTAATACAAATTTTTCAAAACCTGAAGATTTTAACAGCGGTTTTGCGCAAAATACAATCGAAAATAATGCTTATAAAGAATTCGGCAAAAGTATTTTTGATAATGAAATAAATGAAAATAAATTTCAAACAAAATCGTATTCTTCTCAAGAAATTTTTGCCACGGTAAGCTCGAGCGGCACCGTAGATGATAAATCAGATACAAAATTCGGCGCTTTACTGGATTTTGTCGATAATAATTCTGATGCAATCAGTAAAAAAATTAACAGCAATGAAGATTGTACACCTAAAGAAGAATCTGATGAAGCAATACCCGTAAAGCCCTCTTTTCCAAAAGATTTTAATTTATCGGAGCTTGAGAAATTATTCGGAAAAACAACACCCGAAACGCCTGAACCCGAAGATCAGGTTGAAGAACCCTCGGGCAAATTTGATATAAATTCTAAAATTGAAGAATCAAGCCAGGGGCTCATAGGCGATTGCTGGCTTCTTGCAGGATTAAACAGCTTAAGTCTTACGGAAAACGGCAAGCAAATAATTAAAGATTCAATAACAAATAACGGTGACGGCACATATACAGTACATTTTAAAGGAATAAGCGAAACCTGCAGCTGTGAAATACCTGATGAATCGCTTGAAAGCGCAGATGAATCAGGGTTATATGCAAGCGGGGACAAGGATGTGCTTTTGGTTGAGCTTGCAACGGAGACACTCTTAACAGCTCTTCAAAACGGCGAAGTAAATCTTCCTGATAATGCACCCAAACTTTTATATAATGAAAAAGGAAATCCCTTAGACGGCGGCTATCCTTCCGATATTGTTTATCTTTTAACGGGTAAAAATATGGAATATAAAAATATTCTGGATGAGAATTCAAAATGTTTAAAAGGAGATGAGCTTGAAAACTTCTACAATAATGAATTAGAAAGCTTCTATACAAGATTTGAACAAAATCCCGACAGCTCCTGCGGCTGTCTTCATATAAAACTGGAAGACGAAGATATTATTGTAAAGGATATTTACGGAAACAATACAAAACTTACAAAAGCGGGGGACAACCATTCTGTCAGCGTAAAATCAGTTGATGAAAATACGGTTACGCTTATAAATCCATGGGATTCAAGCACGGAAGTAACCATAGAAAAAGATACGCTTAAAAATCATATTTTAGCTTATGAATATATGGAAGTTTAATTCATCTTTTTAATGGTTTAATTTAAAAAAATAATATGCCATAATCGTAATATGAAAAATAATTTGTATGAATTTTTGCTGAACGAAAAAAGAGCCGAGATTTTTAAGGCACTTTCAAACCCTGTAAGGCTTGAAATTATTGATTTACTTATAGAGGGTGAAAAATGCGTGAATGAAATTGTTCAGGAGCTGAAAAAATATGAGCAGCCTCATATTTCAAAAAATCTTTCAAAATTAAAAAATGCAAAGATTATAAAAGAAAGAAAAAAAGGCTTAAATGTATATTACAGTATTGCAATGCAGCCTGTTATCAATTTTATTAAAGAGTTAAAAAATATTTAGCTTTTATTATGGTAAACTTATTAATATAGTTTTGATACGGAGATTATATTAATGAAATTTTTGCATTCAATGATAAGAGTTAAAGATATTCAAAAATCACTTGATTTTTACGAAAATGTTCTGGGGTTAAAAATTCAGGATAAAAAAACACTTGAAGATTGTGAATTGTATTTTTTAGCCGAATATGACGGGGCGCCCGAGATAGAATTAACAAATAATTTTGAAACACCCGAAAACGGTTATGAAAACGGAAATTGCTTCGGGCATTTTGCTTTTGCAACAGATGATATGGAAGCTTTTTCAAAACATATTAAGACCTTAGGGTATGAATTTTTATATGAACCTTACGAATTAACATTAAAAGCGGATAACGGGGCAGCCAAGGTAAAAAAGATTGCTTTTATTAAAGACCCTGACGGCAATGAAATTGAAATTATTCAAAAATAGTTCCTTTGTAAAAAATATTTAATCCTGAATTGAGAACCGCAAAAAGTTTCTTTCAGGCGTTTTTAATTATTACCATGAGAGTAGAAGGGATTAACAACGGCACCGCCTCCTCTTTTAGAGGAAATACTGCAAGTTTTCAAAAAAAGTTTGCAAACGGTTTTGCAAAAATTGACGGTATAGGCGAAGGTGCAAGTATTGCCTTTGATTTTTTGGGTAAGGCGCTTGTGGTTCCTGCCGTTATAATGCTATCCAGTAAAGAACCAAAAGAAAAGAAGGAGTATTCCGCTTTTAAAAACCCTGTTGCCGCCGTTTTGCAGCTTGCACTTGAAGTACCTATTTTATTTTTGGGATCTGCCGCAATTGAAAAAACTGCAAATAAAGGCGGATTTGATACAAAAACTTCAAGCAGATACAATGAAAAACTGTATAAAGATATTTTTACAAAAGAATTAAAAGATTCATTTAAAAATGATGAAAATAATATTAAACAGATAAATGAAACACTTAATACCATTGATAAAAAAGGACTTTCAAGAAAAGGAATCGAGACATTTGAAGATTTAATAAAAACGGCACCTTTAAATAAAAAGGAAATCTTAGAAAAAACATTTGGCGAATATAAAAATGCACATACAAATCTTTACCATTTAAAAAACAGATTATGCTTTGCTTTTGCAATAGTTTTAACCCCATTAATATGTTATCTTGAAAATAAATTTCACCCTGTTATTATGGATAAAATTTATGAACAGGAACACAAAAGCGAAGAAAAGAAACACCCCAAAAATAAAATATTAAGCAAAATTTCCCTTAAAAACTTCATTCTGCAGACAAAAGAAATAAACAGCGGAGGTGCTGTATGAAAATAACAAATGTTATGACAAATACGCTTTCAAAAGCCGCTAATTCCAATTTTATGGTAAACCATATCAAAAAATGCGATAATGCAAAATTTTTAACGAGAACACTTCTGTTAACAAGCGTTGCAAAAGATGTATTTGCATACGGGCTGCGCGTGCATAATACATTAACAAATGACAGCATTCCCGAAGATAAGAAACAATTTTCAGCCGATATGGATATGGTAACGGGAATTACAACGGCAGTTGTGCAGATAGGGGCGGGATTCCTTGTTTCAAACGAAAAATTACAAAACGGAATTTCAAATAAACTTTTTAAATCATTAAAAAATGACCCGCGTGCGTTCGGTGCGGCAAAAGCCTCTTTCAGCGCCATTTCTACCATGGTTTTTGCAACACTTCTTGCAAAAAGAATTTTAACCCCTCTTATTGCAAGCAAAATTGTGTATAAAAAAGAACACAAAAACGATGCTCAAAAAGCTGTAACCAAACCATAGCGGGCTTTTAAATATTTGTAAAGTTTTTGTAACTTTTTTATAAAATCTGAAATTATATACTTTATAAATACTTTATATATAAGTGAAGTGTTTATAAAGGATTCAAAATGACAAACGTTAATGCCGCAAAAGATTTCATTTTAAACAACATCCTAAATAACAGCGGCTTTAATATAAAAGATCAGAAAAATATATGGGCGCTTGCGGGCGAATTTGAAGTATTGTTTGAAGAAATGCAAGACGGTCAATACGGCGATACTATTCAGTTTGAAGGATATGAATCCAAAACTTTTGATGAATTTTTGGAAGAATTCGGCCCTGAAATTTTTGAAGATTTATCACAAAATAACATCTGGCTTAATTTTTCTTTATTTTCAAATAAAGGTGCCAAAAACTTCCCGAATTCCGTTGAAACTTTAACTGCATTATGGAATAACAACAATACCGGAAGAACAACGGCAAGACGCGATACTGCAGGCAGCACTGCCGCAAGCAGAACAAGAACAAACAATAACAACAATAACACTAATACAAAAACCGTTATAAACAATGAAGGCCTTGAAAAAATCAGAAACCTGAAAAATAATACCGCAGTGCAGGCAGATACAATTGCCGTTCAGGATGAAATATCACAGCCTGTTATAGAAAAGCCCGCAATTGACCTTCTTGAAGGCAAAACCCCCGAAGAAAAGAAAACAATTCTGGAACAAACAATCCAATCACAAAGAGATAATATAAGTTCAATTCAAAACGGTTCAAATGAAACGGTACAAAGAGCCGAACAAAGATTGCAAAATGCAGAAAACGCAATGAATCAGGCAATCGACAGAGATAATAATATTAATAATGAAGTAAAAGCACAGGTTAAAGAAAGCGAAAGTGCAATTACCGCAAAATCAGGCGAAGTTTCTGCAAAACAAGCTGAAATTGCACAAACGGATGCTTCTATCACGCAAACACAAAGCACAATTTCAAATCTTCAAAGTGCATTAAGTTCTCTTCCTTCACCCTCAGGCAAAGAAGAAGACAAAGAAAAAGATGCAAAATTAGCGGCAAGAAAGGCGGAGCTTCAAAGCCAGATAGCTGCAAAACAAGCCGAACTTGCACAATTGCAAGCGCAAAAACAGCAGCAGGAAGCCGAAAAAGCACAGCTTGAAGGTGAAAAATCACAGCTTGAAACACAAAAAGAACAAATTGTAGCCGAAGAATTAAAAGATGCAAGCCCCGCTACAAAAGCTGCAATTCAAGCTTATGAAAATTCAAGAACAACCGTAGAAAATACAAAAACAAACGAACTTCAAAAAGCACAGACCCAGCTTAATTCTACAATGGAAAAATTAAGCGAAGTTGAAGCGGAAATTGAACAACAGAAAAACAATAAAGCAAACACAAACTTTGATATTAACGGCATAATCGATGCATTTGCGCAAGGTCAAACAGGCGACTGCTGGCTGTTATCAAGCTTGGAATCATTAAGCAATTCTGAAGAAGGCCGCAAACTTTTACAGAATGCAATTCAAATTAATGATGACGGCACCTATACAGTTAAATTTGACGGAGCCGACTGGGCAATAAATATTACGGATACAGATTTAAGAGCAGCAAGAAACAGCGGACAGTATTCTAACGGCGATGACGATGTACTGTTGATGGAAGTTGCAATGCAAAATTACCTCACTCAAGTAAGAGACGGTCAAGTGCAGATAAATTCAGCAGATATCAACGCTACAGCAGCCGAAGGCGGTATAAACCCGCTAAACAGCGGAAGATCAACCAATTTAACAGAGCTTTTAACAGGAAAAACAAATTGGTCTATCGGCACCGGCAGCAATATTGACGAATTATTCAATCAAATTCAAAACAATAGAGAAAATACCTTTGCGACATTAAGCTTTAAAGCAGGCGGAAACGGCGCATTAAATACATTAAATGCAGGCACCGTAGTTACCGGTGCAAGCGCAGATTCAGGACACCTCTGGAGTATTAAATCAGTAAGCGGCAACAATATCACACTGGTCAACCCCTGGGATTCCGAACAAGAAATAGTAACAACAAAAGATGAGCTTGCAAAAAGCGATATCCAATTCACTTATCAGGAACTTGCAGCATAAAAATATTTAAATAAAGACAAAAACAGCCTTAAGATTGAAGTTTTAAGGCTATTGTCCTATTTCAAGCGCACGGCTTGCCATTGTTTTTGATATGGAAAGTACTGCAATACTTGCTTCATAAGCTCTCTGGGCAAGAACGGCATCGGCTATATCCACCATAGGGTTAACGTTTGATGCTCTTATATAACCGTATTCATCAGCATCAGGATGCCCGGGGCGATAAATCCTCTCGCCTTCCGTCGGGTCTTCAACAAGCCCTGAAAATTGGACTCCGCCTGAAAGATAAGGAATGGTGCCCACACCGAATACATCCTGTTTCATTGTATTTAAAAGCCCGTGGAATGACACATCCTCGGTTGCGTTTAAAACGGGGATTTTTCTTACATAATTCGGTGTATCCATATTGGCAATGTTTTTTGCCGCGGTCTCAATTCTTTTACCGTGGGCTGCCACACCGCCTCTTCCGATTTCAAAAGAATCCATTACTCCCATTTTATATCTTGCCTTTCAATTTTCTTATTTAATTACGAACCTACATTTATTGCATTTTTCATTTCAGTAATAATAGATGACATTCTTCTTGATGCTACGGAATAAAGTATTGAGTTTTGCTGCATAAGAACAAGTTCATCCACAGGAGAAAGTGTTTCTTCTTTTGCCGCAATAACACCCGAAGGTCCCAGTTTTTGACTTAATTGCGTTTCAAGAAGAGAATCCGAGTTTAAATACTGTGAAAATTCAACATCACGCCTTACATAGTTTGGAGTATCCATATTTGCAAGGTTGGATGAAAGCGCTTCCTGTCTTGCGGAAAGCAAATCAAGATACATATGCGTTTTTGAAATATGGTCTTTTGGTATGTATGGCATTTTATCAGTCCTTTATAATTAATCTTTTATGTTTATTGCTTTTTCATACATTTGATCAACAGCACTCATAAGAGTAGTAGAGGCAAGAAGACTCGCATTTACCCTCATAATATCGTTAACGTGAGCAAATATATCAACATTTGAGCGTTCCAGTTTATACTGGCAGATTCTGTTATGTTCACCTACAAGAGTCTCATCCCCTGAATTTTCGGTTTTTTGAAAGCGATTATTGCCCACTTCTTTTAAACCTTCAGGGTTCTGAAATATTACAAGCGGGATAGTACCCTGAAATTGAGCTTCTCCCGGCAATTCATTGTATGTAAAAACATCACCGTTTTCTTTGATTTCAACTTTAACGCTTTCTGCGGGAATTTTTATTCCGGCACCTACAATATCGTTATTTGAATTCATTAAAATGCCGTCTTTTCCTAATGAAAAAGAACCGTCTCTTGTATAATAAATTTCTCCGCTTTGAGATGTTACGGGAATAAACCCGGGGCCGTTGATTGCAACATCTAAGGGAGCCTTTGTAACATATATTGAGCCGTCTTTATGGTCTGTCCTGATTACAGCTTTAGAGTAGCCGTTTTCACCCATAATTTCTTCAAAACGAACGGCTTTATACCCTGTTGTTGACCAGTTTGAAATATTTTCCGAATAATAGCCGAATTTATCAAACTGGGTCAGTGCATTCAGGGTATTTTTTCTTATTAAACCTTGCAGATTATATCCCGATGTCATTTATTAGCCTCCTCCAAGCTGTGATATTGCCTGAGAAAGTGCATTATTCTGCAGCATAAATAATTGTCTGTTAGCATCAAATGCTCTTCTTTTCGGCACCATTTCCAAAAATTCCTGCGCCATGGAAACATTTGAAAATTCAAGGCACCCCTGCTTTACGGCAGGTTCCAGAACGGTATTTCCCTCTGATGATACAACACCAAGAGTTGCGACATATTCCATTTTGCGCGTTTGCGGGTTAAATATGCTTAATTTACCGTTGTTATCCACCTTAATATCATCATATTTTTCGGGCATAAACGGCAATATTACGGGCACACCGCCTGCGCTTAAAACTTTTTGATTTTCTAAACCCAATAATTCACCTGATTCACTGAGTTTAAATCTGCCGTCGCGCGATAATTCCACAGAGCCGGAATTATTTAAAAGCTGAAAATATCCTTTTTCGCCGAGTGCAAAATCAAGAGGCTGGTCGGTTCTTGCAATACGGCCTACAGAATCATCCACAGCCTTTGAAACGGCATGGATGCCGATAAATTCCGCAAAAGACGATACAACACCGTCTTTTCTTTGATACCCTACTTTATCAAAGCCGTTAACATTATCCTGTGCAATACCCAAAAGTTCAAACTGCATATGCATTGCACCGATTGACTGGTGCAGCCCTCTCTGGCTTGCGCTTAAATGACCCTGTAATCTCATTGATTTTACCTTTTTAGACAATACTTATATTTTCAAACGGCAAAAAACAGGTAAAATTTAACAAATAAGGGGAAAATACATTAAATAAACTAGTTTTTAAACTTCACCTTCATTTTTATTGTCGTCATCTTGTTGTTTAATGATAGTTTGTTCATAGTCAACTTTGATTACAATTTTTATTAACAATTGGGTCATTAGCATTAATTTGGGGCTTATTGCACCTGCCGCCATAATTTTAACATTATTTGAAGCAAGTTTTTGAATATCTTCTTCATCCGCCTTTTTTGAAACAGATGATGATATATTTGATTTAACATTATTTATTGAAGATTCTTCTTTAATAATTTCCATCACTCTTTTATGAGGAAAATTATCTCCTGCGGCAATATCTATATCTATTTGCCCGAGAGAGTTCGTTTCAAGCATTGCAATTACGTTTGAAAAATTTTCCGTCTGGATTAAAATTTTTACCGTTTCGATATTTTCTTCACTTTCAGGGTCCGGCCCTTGAATTTTATCAAAAATATCAATAGTAAAATCAAGGTCGTTTTCGTTTCTTTGTGCAAGGGGAAGCCACGGCAAATAAAGCAGCAAAAGAGTTTTCAGCGCCTGAGTATCGGATGCTATATTGGAATTAACGGAAAATAAACCCATAAGTTCTTTTAAATTAGAAACATCATTTGCGCCGTATTTTGATACATTTGCAATTGTCATCATTAATTTTTGCATAGCACTTTTGGAATTTTCACTCAAAAATTCGGAAAGCTTTGATAAATCAACACGCCCGTCGCTCATAAGCACCATAGGAAGAATATCCGCAAGTTTTGAATTTAAAACCGATGAAGGATTATTTCCCGTTGTAATTTGATTAATGAGCTCCGAAAAATCTCTCGGGAGGTTTAATAAATCCTTAACATAATCTGCCTTCTTTTCAACCTCAATTGTGGTTAATTTCAATTCAGATGCAAGGCTTAAAGTTAAAGGGGTGGATTTAAACACAAGAGGAGCGTTATTATTTTCGCTGTTATTTTGAAAATTATTGTTAAAAGTATTAAAAGTAGAATTCAGGGCATTTTGAGTGCTGTTTGCAACATTATTTTGAATTGCACTGCCTGATGCAATATTGGTTGCAATTCTTGTTATCATCTGCAAGGGGTTAAAATCAGACATCAAAAAGCCTTTTTATTTTTTATACATTTAAAATATTAATAATTAATGACCAAAAAGCCAATCTTTTATTCTTTCCGTTACATAGGTAAAGCTTTCATGGATACCTATATTTCCGGGGGTTATGTTTTTATTATAGAGAATAACAGGCACCATTTCCCTTGTATGATCCGAACCTTCATATGTAGGGTCACAGCCATGGTCTGCGGTTACTATTAATAAATCGTTTTCATTCATCGCGTTTATTATGTTTACAAGATATTTATCGATAGTTTCTATAGCTCTTGCATAGCCCTTATAATCACGCCTGTGACCGTACAGCATATCCGTATCCACGAGGTTTGTAAATATTAAATCGGATGTATCGTTTTTTATTGCATCAAGCGTTATATCAAGCCCTTCAATGTTTGAACCCGTCGGGGTAAATTTTGTAATACCGGAGCCTACAAATATATCATTAATTTTTCCGATACCGTAAACCGATTGCCCGTTTTGTTCAATAACATTTAAAAGAGTATCTTTCGGGGGCTTTATCGAATAATCATGCCTGTATTTACCGATTCTTGAAGGTACACCGTTTGTAACTTTATATGGTCTTGCAATTACTCTTGAAACGCGGTAATCCCCTTCATCAAGCAATTCTCTTGCAATTTCACACCATCTGTATAAAACTTCAAGCTGTATAACATCTATATTTGCAGCAATTTGAAAAACACTGTCCGCGCTTGTATAAATAATCGGGAATTTTGACCTTGAATGTTTTGCATTATATTCTTCAATTATTTTTGTACCCGATGCGGGTTTATTTCCAAGTATATTTTTACAGCGCGTTCTTTCAATAAATTTATTTATTAATTCATCAGGAAATTTTTTGTACGTTTTAAAGGGTTTATCCAGCACAAGACCCATTAATTCCCAGTGCCCCGTTGTTGTATCTTTGCCTTTTGATTTCATTTTCATTATGCCGTACTGACCTTTTGGGGTTTTTGTTTTTGAAACACCCTCTATTGACCGAATATTACCAAGACCGAGTGATTCAAGAGCAGGAACATCAATCCCGCCATTAGCCCGTGCAAGATTGCATAAAGTATTGCATTTTAAAGAATCGCCGTATTCTTCGGCATCATCCAGCGCTCCGATTCCCATAGAATCAATAACAATAACTATTGCTCTTTTTTTCATAGCTTAATTACCCCTGTGTCTTCTTTTAAATATTTAAGGTGTTCCTGCTGTATGGCTTCACCCGGATACAATATGCCGATTCCGGGCGGATAGGGTACAATCATTTCAGAACTCAGCATAAGCGGAGCATCAGTTTTTTGTACATATATATAATCCCTGTTATACGCCTCCCGCGGCTGCAATTTAACAAGGGGGTACGGTTGAAATTCAGGGATTTTTACATCTTCTATTCTTATTTTATCAAATTTTTTATTTTTTGCATTAACAAGAGCGGATTTTAATTTATTAAGCTTGGCTTTTTTAGTGCCGATTCCTGTTAAATAAAGGCAGGAAAACGGGCTTGAAATCTCATCTTCGATATTATACTCATCAAATAAAATATCCGATAATTTCGAGCAATCCGCATTATCAAGTCTTAAAACAATTTTTGTAATATCTTTATATTCCGTTTTTAAAAATTCAAAACCTTCATTTTCAAGCACGGTTTGAAATTTTATAATATTGGAAATCAAATCATCAATTGCTTTTTTTCCTTTTTTTGAAGAAAGAAAATTAATGCAGGCTTCAATATTTGCCATTAAAGGGTAAGAGGGGCTTGATGTATGGAATAAATTTATGGAATTTTGAATTTCGCGCCAATCATAAGGACAGCTGTTTGCAATATGTAAAAGTGCGCATTGATTAAGCGCCCCCGCATTTTTATGAAGGGAATTAACCGAAAAATCCGCCCCCTGTTCTATTGCGGTTTTTGGTAATAAATCGGAAAAATTATACAAAGCACCGTGTGCTTCATCCACGATTAAAAGCACGCCGTATTCTTTACAAATTTTTGAAATTTCTTCAATATTGGATACTATCCCTTCATAAGTGGGGCTTGTCATTATAAAGGCCTTGTATTGATTAAGTTTAAAAGTATCCCTCAGCTCTTCAGGGTTAATTCTTCCCATTATGCCCCATTTTTGGCACATTTCAGATTTTGTATCAGGCATAAACCAGTCAACATCAGCGCCTGTGAGCACAAGCCCCGAATAAACGGATTTATGACAGTTTCTTGCAACAAGAACTTTATCTTTGAAATTTAAAACCGTTTTCATTACGGCAAGAATACCCGTTGTGGAGCCCTGAGTTAAAAAGAAAGTTTTTTTGGTATTAAAAATATCGGATGCTTTGCCTTCCGCCATCAGGATAGGACCTTTGGGATCCAGAAGGTTATCAAAACCTTCAATTTCGGAATAATCCCACCCGTAAAAACCTGCAAGCTTTGAAATATGTTTAAAATTCGGCAGTTTTTGCCCGTGAGAGGGGGTTGTAAATAAGGTTCTTTTTAATTTTTTGCTTAATAATTTTAACAAACTCATCCTTTTATAATAAAATATAAGGCATGGATATACAAGAAAAAATTGAAAAATTACGCAAAGAAATTGAGTTAAACAGCTACCTTTATTATGTTGAAGATAACCCGAAATTAGAAGATTACGAATACGATAAATTATTCAGAGAACTGGAAGCGCTTGAAAAGGAGCGTCCTGATTTGATTACGCCTGATTCGCCAACACAAAGGGTAGGCGGTGTCAGCGAAAAATTTGAAGCCGTAGCACACAAAAACAGACTTTATTCTTTAGAAAATGCCAATAATGAAAGTGAACTTTACAGATGGTATGAAAGAATTGCAAAAGATTTAGACCCGAATGCAGGACAAATGAGCCTTTTTGGCGGGGTTTCGGGAGCTATTGGAGATATAAAAATTCCTTTAGCCTGTGAATATAAAATTGACGGCCTTGCAATAGCTTTGACCTATAAAAACGGAAGGTTTGTTCAGGGCTTAACCCGCGGGGACGGCTTCATCGGGGAAGATATTACAAACAATATTAAAACGATAAAAAGCATACCGCTAAAGCTTTTTGAGCCCGTGGATGTTGAGGTTCGCGGCGAAATTTATATGCCTGTATCATCTTTTGAAAAACTGAATAAAAAACAGGAAGAAGCAGGGCAGAAAACCTTCGCAAATCCTAGAAATGCAGCAGCAGGCTCTATCCGCCAGCTTGACCCTAAAATTACCGCAAGCAGAGATTTATCAATATGGGTATACGGCGGAATTTTCGAAGGAAAAGACTCGCCAAAAACTCACTCCGACACAATGAAAAAGCTTAAAGAATTAGGCTTTAAAACAAATAAAATCACCGTGGTAGACGGAGTTGAAGGCGCTCTTAAATGTATTCAAAAAATTGACGAAACAAGAAAAGGGCTTGATTTTGCAACGGACGGCGTTGTAATAAAGGTGGATAGCATCCACAGCCAGAATGAGCTCGGGTTTACGTCCCGTGTTCCGAAATGGGCAATAGCATATAAATTTCCGCCCGAAGCCGTCTGGACAAAGCTTTTAAGGGTTGATTTTCAGGTAGGAAGAACGGGTGTTATTACTCCTGTTGCAATATTGGAACCTGTAAGTTTAGCCGGAAGCGTTGTAGGGCGTGCAAGCCTTTATAATTTTGATGAAATTAAAAGACTTGATATTATGGAAGGAGACAGGGTTTTAGTTAAAAAAGCGGCAGAAATTATCCCCAAGGTATTAAAAGCGGAAAAAACGGATGATTCAAAGCCATTTAAAATGCCCGAAAACTGTCCCTGCTGCCACAGTAAGCTTATTGAAAAAGAAAACGAAGTAGGGCTCTGGTGCCCGAACCCTGAATGTGCGGATGTTTTGAAGGGCAAGATTGAATATTTTGTTTCAAAATACGCAATGGATATAGAAGGCTTTGGCGAGAGCATTATAGCCCAATTGACAGACAAAAATATGGTTAAAAACTGGGCAGACCTTTATAAATTAACGCTTTTTGATTTTATGAAGCTTGATTTAATTAAAGAAAAATCCGCCACAAACCTTGTAAATGCGCTCGAAGCAAGTAAAAACTGTAAAATGAGCAAATTTTTAAACGCGCTCGGGATAAGGCTTGTGGGCAAAGAAAGCGCGGATATTTTATGCCAGTATTTTAAGACGATTGATGAATTGAAAGCAGCGTCTTTAGAGGATTTAAGCGCCATTGCGGGAATCGGTGAAAAAATGGCAAAAAATATTTACGAATATTTTAAAAATGAAGATAACCTGAAAATTATTGAGCAGGGGCTATCATTGGGTATAAAACCTGAAAACACATATACAATAAGCGATAACCTTAAATTAAAAGGTAAATCCTTTGTTATAACAGGTACTCTGGCTGAATTTTCGCGTGATAAGGCGCAGGAAATTTTGAAATCACTCGGGGCAAAAACGCCTTCTGCCGTAAGCAAAAATACGGATTATGTGATAGCGGGGGAAAACCCGGGGTCAAAACTTGATAAGGCAAAGGCACTGGGGGTTACCATACTCAGTGAAGAAGAATTTAAAAATATGTTAGAAAATTAGGAGGCAGCTTTTATGAAAAATACAATAAGCACAATGGTTTTAACATCGGCAATCGCCCTAACGCTTGGTACCATAGGATTTGAGGCAGCTCAAGCAGCTGATGTCGAAAAAGGATATGTTTCAGTATACACACAAGCCAGTGAAGAAGCGGTTCCTAACATGGCAAAGATTACTTTAAGCGTTGAAACCAGCGATAAGGACATAACAAAGGTATCGGAAACCAATAAACAGGCTGCAAACAATTCAATTCAAGCAGTGAAGAAGCTTTTGGATACAGCAAACGGCGAAACCGTGAAAACGCTTGCATTTAACGTGAACCCTGAATACCGTTATAAAGACGGACAGAGGATTTTCGTACAATACACCGCAAGAAATTCTTATGAAGTAAAAATCAAAGATATTACAAAACTCGGAAAAATTATTTCAGCAGCCCTGAGCAACGGTGCTAATGTGGTTTCTAACCTTTCTTACGCACTTGATACAAACGAAGAAGCTTGCAACAAGCTGATTAGAGAGGCTTCAGGATATGCAAAAGCAAAGGCTGAAAATGCCGCAAGTGCTCTCGGTACAAGCGTTACCGGAATTAAACACGCCAATGTTCAGTGCTCCGCCAATGAGTATAACCAGCCAAGATACAATATGATGTTGAAATCCGCAGGAAACGCTATGGCTATGGATGAGGCGGAAGCAGTTCCCACAGAAGGCGGCACAATTAAATTTCGCGCAACGGTTGACGCTTCATTTTTTGTAAAATAAACTTAACAAAACCGGTATATTAAATTCCGCCCTAAAAAGCATTTGCGGGGCGGTTTTTAGTATTCGCCTTCCGTCAGAGTTTTAGCCTTTTTCCAAAGGTTGTCCCATTCTTCAAACGAAAGTTCTTCCAGGGCCTTCGGGGCAATTTCTTCCATTTTTCTAAATCTGGTTTCAAATTTTTTATTTGCTTTAATTAAACACTGTTCTGCATCAAGCTTGTTCCAGCGGGCTAAATTTACCAGTGCAAAAAGGATATCGCCAAATTCAAGCTCTTTATCTTTTTCATTTTCCGCACGGGCAAATTCCCGAATTTCAGATTTAACACACTCTATCAGGCTTTTTTCATCAGGCCATTCAAAACCGGCTTTTACGGCTTTTTTTGACAATTTTTGAGCAGTCATAAGAGCGGACTGTGATTTTGAAACACCGTCCAAAACGCTTTTCCTGTGCGGTTTTTCCTCTTTTTTTAATTTATCCCAGTTTGCTAAAATTTCATCGGTATTTTTAACTTTAACATCCCCGAAAACGTGCGGATGACGGTGTATAAGCTTTTCGTTTATTCCTTTTGCCACGTCTTCAAAGGTAAAACAACCGTTATCATTCGCAATCTGAGAATGCAAAACCACCTGCAAAAGCACATCTCCGAGTTCTTCTTTCAAATGTTTCATATCATTTGAATTTATGGCGTCCACAGCCTCGTATGCTTCTTCAAGCATATTCTGTCTTATAGTCTGATGAGTCTGCTCCCTGTCCCATTTGCAGCCGTTTTCGCCGCGCAGTGTCTTCATTGTTTGAAGAAGTTTTTCAATTTCGCTCATAATTTAAATCCTCAAACCTGTTTCTAGCGCACCATTTGATCAACGGTTAAAATCAAAATGCCCTGTCCGCCAATAGCTTTAAGCTTATTTATGCTGTCATAAATTTTATCCTTATCCACAACAACATGCACAACCACATTTTTATCATCACCCCAAAGCGTTGTAACCGTAGGCGAAGAAAGCCCGGGCAGAAACGTTTTAATTTCATCCACGCGCTCTTTTGGCACATGCACCATTAAATATTTTTTCTCTTTAGCATCAAGAACCGCATCAATAGCCAAAAGCAAGCTTTTTACCTGCTCAATTTTTTCATTGTCTAAATCTTTTCTTTGAACGATAACACAGCTTGAATCCATTATTTTATCAATAATTTTAAGCCTGTTTGATTTTAAAGTGGAACCGGTTGAAGTTATATCGACAACAACATCCGAAAGCCCTAAATTCGGCGTAATTTCAACGGCGCCTGAAACTTCAATAATTTTTGCGGTTTTGCCTTTTGATTTAAAATAATCCTTTGCAATATTGGGGAAAGATGTTGCAACATTGATACATTCGGGCAAATCTTCCGTTTTTGTATATTTATCGGAATCCTTAACGGCAACAACCATATCGCAGTAACCGAAATCAAAACGCTTAATAACATCAAGGTCAACTTTTTCTTCAACCACGACATCAAGCCCTGTAAAGCCTATATCCGCAACTTTTGCATCCAAAAATCTCGGGATATCCTGAGTTCTGACAAAAATTATCTGGCATTTACCGTCCTGTGCCTTTATTTGAAGACATCTTTCATCTTTTGATTCAAACGAAAGCCCTGCGGCATTTAAAAGTTCGTATATTTTGGTTGATAATCTGCCCTTATTAGGTATTGCTATTTTTAAAATATTATCCATTTCTTATTCCTTATTTTCAAAATAATTTTCCCAAAGACAAGACTAAAAAGCAATTATTTATCTTCTGTCCGCTTTTGAATCTTGAATTTCAAGCAGATTTTCAACAATACTCATCTGATTTTTTAATTTTAAAAATTCCGTTTTTAAATCTTGATTATTTGCCTGAAATTTTGCAGCTTCTTTTTCTTTTTTAATATCAGCCGAAATTTCACTTATAGCATTTACTACAACCCCTACAATAACATTCATCACAATAAATGATGATATAAGGATAAATGACACAAAATATATCCAGGCATAAGGAAAATGAGAAATAACGGGGCGTGCAATTCCCATAGACCAGCTTTCAAGAGTCATTACCTGAAAAAGCGTATACATTGATTTACCAAGAGTGCCGAACCAATCGGGAAAATCCGCACTGAACATTGTTGTTCCCATGATTGAAAATATATAGAATATAACAAGTAAAAGCCCCGAAGCCCAGGCAACATTAGGAATTGAATCAATAATAGCCTGAACTATAACTCTCAATCTTTCAAGATGGGTTATAAGCCTCAACGCCCTGAGTGCTCTTAAAATTCTAAATACGCGGAAAGATGAAAAAGCTCCTGCTGTCGGCACAAGCGATATTAAAACAATTATAAAATCAAAATTATTCCAGCCGCTTTTGAAGAATTTTTTGCCGTAGCAAAATAATTTAAGAATAATTTCAACGGTAAAAATGCCGACACAAATATTTGAAATTAAATTAAAAGTATAATTAAAACGCGAAGTTATTTCAGGATAAGTCATAACCCCTAAAAGAACAGCGTTAAGAATAATTACCCCCAGAATAAAATTTTGAAACAGGGAATTTTCTACAATTTTTTTTACTTTATTCTGTAATCTTTTCTTATTTAATTCGTTTGAAAGCATTGATAAAACCTTTTAAAAAATATTATCAAAAATATTTTATCACGCTGAAAATCAAATGAATATTTTATGCGGCAAGCCAGCTTGCCTCAGTTGCCCTTCTTGTTACAAGACCTTGAAGGGCGTTTCCTGCAGCGTCATGGATATACTGCTTCATTTTATTCTGTGCGCCGCTTATGTTATTTGCTTTTAACATCTGCATAATGCCTGAACTGCGAAGGTTTCCCGGCCCGCAATTGTACGAAAAACTTACCAGTGCATCAAACTGACCTTGCGATAATTTTACGCCCATGCTTTGAGCAAGAGAAGATACATCATTTTCAAAACTTGCAAGGTCATTTCTTAAATATTGCTCTGCCTGCGCCTGAGATATAGTCTGCCCTTCTCTTACACCGCCAGTATGTCCATAGCCTATCGTCCAGATACCGCCTGAATCTTGATATGCCTGCAATCTGCAGCCCTCTTTTTGCTTAAAGAAATTAATCAGGTTGCTGCTTGCTTTACCGCTGGAAGCGCCTTTTGGTGCCGTTGAAGATACTGCCGTATTTGAGGTATCAGCAGCAGCCGTAGTACTTGAAACACTTGTTGTGCTGCCTGAAGCGGGTACGGCAAATGATGTCTGCGAAGTGCTGTTTTGAGCAGCCTGCATTTGCCTGTTTGCTTCGGCTTCTTTTGTGCTCTGCACAAGGCTTGCTTTTCTGTAATCCGCGTTTGCAGTCGTATATTCGCTCATTGTATCGGATTTTAATTGATTGTTGCTTTGTATTGAGCTCATTATTTCCCTTATAAGGGAGTGCAAAGATGAAATATCGCCTCTTAAGCTTGACAGCCTTTTTCTTATTGTTTCTTTTTCCTGCGGAGTTTCAGCCTCCTGCAGTTTTTTACCCAGCTCTTCCGTTTCCTGTTTGATTTGCTCCAGCCGGCTTTCATACATTGCTCTTATTTCTTCATCATTTTCAATAACGGTCTGCAGGGTTTCCAATTCCGCTTTAAGGCATAAAAGCTCCTGCTCGAGTCCAAAAGCAGCTTCCGTCACCTCTTCAAGACTCATATCTTCAAAATTTGTATCCTGATAGGTATTCTCATCGCTCTGTTCTAAAGCAGCGGTTTGAACCTCGTTTTCCAAAGTTTCATTTTCGTTTTTTGTTACAATCTCATATTGATGAGCCGCATCTACCTTGCTTACAACTGTTATACCCGAAACATTCTGAGGCATTTTTCCAACCTTATCCTTTAAAAGTCACTTAGTTATTTATGTTATCGGCAAAAAGCTAAGTTTTATTTAGATAATGTAACAAATATTTACAATATGACAATTTAATTTATTTATACAGTTTCTTACAAACACAAACATTAAAAGGTTAAACCATGCTGGTAAATTTTCTTAATTCCGCTAAAAATATATACGGTCCTAAAAATATCAATACTGCGCCGCATAATACATTAAGCCCGAATATGCTCTCATTTAAAGGAGACAGTTTTGAAAGAAGTTCCGTTAACGGGACGGAAAGCGCAAAAGGTGCAGAAGCTGCGGAAAATATTTGGGATGAGACAAGAATTCAAAAACTATATGATGAAGTATATGATGATACTATAAAGTATAACCCTATAGCAAGCGAATTAAATCTCGAAAAGCCAAAAACAAAAATGCTCGGGGAAACCCGCGGATATACTCAGACAAACTACAGTTTTCAGACAAACACTTTAAGCTTTTTTATGCCAATAATAAAAGAGGATTATTTTATAGCCATTGTCAAGGATGAAAACGGCAAAGAAATGGGAGATTACCATATCCTGTGCGAATCATCAATGAGAGAACAGGCCGATAATATACACGCAAGACACCCGAATGCAAGGGTTTTAGCTGCAAAACTTACCGATAAGGAAAAAGAAGTATATATAAAAACACTAACGGCTCATGAATTAAGACACTGGATACAAACACATCTTGCAGCTTCCACAAAAGATTGTTCAAGAATATTCAAAAACGCTCATTTGAAAAATTTTGAATATTTCAAAGATGAGAATGAAGATTATTCAATTGTAGAATATCTGGATAATTTTGTACCGAAAAAGATAATACCCGAAGATAAGAAATTAAAATATTCAATACTTGAAAATGATACCAGATACCTTTCTACAAAAAGGCACATTGTGGATTATACATTGCAATTAATTGAAAGACCATATGATAAAGAACTGTATAATGCATCTCCAATGGAAGCGGATGCTAATCATTACGCTTTTGAATATTTACAGCTTTTGAAAAACAGACCCGAATATTCTTCTTTAAGGAAAAAATTTATTGATGTATTGAGCGCCGATTTTTATTTTCAGGCTGAAGACGGCTTAGAACTTATGAAAGAAGCAGGTTTCCCGGGATTATACGCAAAAATAAGGTAGCTCTTTAATATTTCTCTTTTAAATTATCAACTTTTGTCATAGAATATCAAACGTACGTGAATTTTTTAAGAATAGGATTTTAAACGTTATGGCAGAAGATAAAAAGGAATTTAAAGACACGCTTAATTTACCGCAGACAACTCTTGCAATGAGGGCAAATGCCACAGTCCGCGAGCTTGAAATTCAAAAATTCTGGGAAGAAAATAAAATTTATGAAAAAAATCTTTCAAACAAAGATAAGGTAAATTCCTTTATTCTTCACGACGGCCCTCCGTATTTAAGCTCCGAAAAAATCCACGTGGGAACCGCACTAAATAAAATCTTAAAAGATATTCTTATAAAATATAAATCAATGGCAGGATTTTACGCACCTTATGTCCCGGGGTATGACGGTCACGGGCTTCCTATTGAAAATGCAGTTGTAAAAAATATTAAAGGCGGAAGAGAAGCTTTAACACCTGCCGAATTACGCGCTAAATGCAGAGAATTTGCTCATAAAAACCTAAAAGGACAGGAAAAAGAATTTAAGCGCCTCGGTGTTTTCGGGAACTGGGAAAATCCTTATCTTACAATTAATCCCGAATTTGAAGCGGAACAGGTTCGCGTTTTCGGGGAAATGTATAAAAAAGGTTATATAGAAAAAGGATTAAAACCTGTTTACTGGTGTGCTTCCTGTGAAACCGCGCTTGCTGAAGCCGAAGTTGAATATGCTGACCATACTTCAACTTCAATATATGTAAGATTTAAATTTGACGATGAAGCCGTTGAAAAAATCGGCAAAATTATAGATTTGCCGAATAAAAATGTTTATGCCGTTATATGGACAACAACCCCCTGGACAATTCCTTCAAATATGGCAATAAGCTTGCATCCGAGGTTTGAATATACATTCTTCACATACAAAAATGAAATTTATTTTATAGCACAGGAATTGCTTGCTAATTTCCTTCAAGGGGTTGACTGGCAGGAAAGCGATATTAAAATCATCGGAAACTGCAAAGGCGCTGATTTAGAATTATTAAATACAAAACATCCTTTGTATGACAGAAAATCACCGATAATCTTAGGCGAGCATGTTACGCTTGAAGCCGGTACAGGCGCCGTTCATACAGCACCGGGACATGGTCTTGAAGATTATGAAGTCGGATGCAAGTATAATATTGAAGTATTCTCTCCGCTGGATGGAAAGGGCGTGTGGACGGATATCACAGGCGATAAGGATTTGGAAGGAATTCCTTATTACAAGGGAAATTCAATTGTAATTGAAAAATTAAAAACAGCAGGCGCTCTTCTTGCGGCGGCTGATATCAACCACAGCTACCCTCACTGCTGGAGATGTAAAAACCCCGTTATATACAGAGCAACACCTCAATGGTTTGTAAAAGTGGATAAATTCCGCAAAGAAACTCTTGAAAACATTAAAAATGTTAAATTTATCCCTGCATCAGGCGAAAAAAGAATTTCAAACATGGTGGAAAACAGAACGGACTGGTGTATTTCGCGCCAGAGAGCATGGGGTGTGCCTATCCCCGTATTTTATTGTAAAGACTGCAATGAAGTAATCGTAAACGATGAAACAATTAACCATGTTGCAGAAATATTTGAAAAAGAAAGCTCTGACGCCTGGGTTAAAAAGAGTACGGAAGAACTTCTGCCCGAAGGCTTTAAATGCCCCAAATGCGGAAGTGTTCATATTCAGCAGGAAAAAGACATTATGGATGTCTGGTTTGATTCAGGGGTTACATGGCGTGCCGTTGTTGAAAAAAGAGCGGATGAATTAGGACATACGCCCGTTGATATGTATCTTGAAGGCTCAGACCAGCACAGAGGATGGTTCCAATCTTCCCTTTTAACATCAATGGCAGTACAGGGAAAAGCACCTTATAAATCAGTTTTAACCCACGGGTTTGTATTCGGAGAAGACGGCAGAAAGATGTCAAAATCTCTCGGAAACTATATCCGTCCCGATGATATTATTAAAAATTACGGTGCCGATATTTTAAGATTATGGGCAGCATCGGTTGATTACAGAAATGATACAAAAATCGGCGATAACATCATAAAACAATTGTCTGAAATATTTAAAAAGACAAGAAACACTGCAAGGTTCCTTTTAGGAAATATATTTGATTTTGACCCAAAAACCGATTATGTAAAATATGAAGATTTGAGCGATATTGATAAATTTGCGCTTCATAAACTTAATAAAGTGGTTGAAGAGGTGACAAAAGCGTTTGACAGCTATGAATTTTATAAATATTTCCAGTGTCTTCAAAATTTTGCCGCCGTGGATTTAAGCGCATTTTATCTTGATATCGTAAAAGACAGATTATATACGGCAGGAAAGAAAAGTCTTTCAAGAAGAGCATGCCAGAGTGTTATGTATGAAATTCTGCAAACACTGACAAGAATTCTTGTTCCCGTTATGCCGCATCAGGCTGAAGATATCTGGCAAAATACACCCGAATGTCAGAAAAACGGCATGGAAAGTATTATCCTTGCAGATTGGCCGAAAGTAAAACCCGAATGGGAAAATGAAGAACTTGATATTGAATTTTCAAAGCTTTTAAAGGTAAGAGAAATTGTATCAAAAGCAATTGAGCCTTTAAGAAATTCTGAAAATAAAGTAATAGGAAGCTCGCTTGAAGCCGATGTTTTAATTCAGTGCAATAAAGGTGCTGCGGTTGATGAAGAATTGCTTAAAAAATATGAAAGCGGCTTAAAAGATTTATTCATTGTATCTCATGCTTATATCGGGCAAAAAGCCGGTTTTAGCGCCCTAAATGAATATGAAGAAGACAATATAAAGGTTTCGGTTCAAAAGGCGGAAGGCGAAAAATGCAGCAGATGCTGGAAATACAGACAATTAAACGAAGACGGCATCTGCGAAGACTGTAAAACTGCAATTGAAAATTAGTTTTTCGGTTAAAACAAAATAATTAAAGGGGTATCAACAATTGATACCCCTTTAAAATTATAAAGCCAAAAAACTATTTAACCAGTTCGGATAAATCAAGCCCTGCTACTTTTGCATAAACGGTAAAATCTTCAGGTGTGATTTCTTCGCCCGCCTGTTTTGCTTCTAAAACTTTGTTATAAATAATAACATCTTCACGTTTATGAGCAGTGGCGCCTTCTTTGAATATCTCGGGAAGTGCTTTTTCGTATCCGCTTGCAGCTCTTTCAGCATGCCGCGTGCCCTTCTTGCCGAATTCTTCCATTAATCTGTTTTGTTCAACAGCTGTGCGGCGGCCATCAATGGTTAATATGTTTTTTGTGCCTATGGTGCCGTCAAATGCCCTGTTTTTAATATCTGCAGCCGCATCCGCCGCTTTGGATGATTTACCTGATTTTTGAAGAATTACAGCACCAAGAACGGCTGCACCTATTGCAGACAAAGTTAGCAATACCTCTTTATTTTCTTCAAAAAAGTTTTCATCTTCTGCCGATTTAGTTTCGGCAGCAGGTTTGGAAACAGGTTCTGCCGCCCTGAATGCGACCCTGTTTATATTTAATGAATTTACAGCACTTATTGCCATGGTTTATATACCTTCCTTGCTTATATTTAATTGTAACAATATGCGTTTATATAATGTATGTAAATATAATTTTTTGCCTAATGTAATTAATATATTTAATATTTTTTAACACATGAAACATTATTGTAAAGTTAATTGACGATTTTTTAAAATACTTATTTTTATTATATAATGGAAATAATCTTGTAAACTTTTGTAACGAAAATTTAAGTTTTTCGGCACATGATGTCAAAAAAAAAGTTTGAGATGCCTTATTATCCATGTATAGCAAATTAATTTTAATAGGAGACATATACAAATGGGAACTATGAATGTAGGAAAAGTATCTTTCGGTAACGCACAACCTGCTGCCGGAACTGCACAGGGAGCAAAGAATGCAGCTCCTGTTAAAAAAGCTGATAAAGGCGATGTTGTTGTTATCGGCGGAAAAGAGATTACTAAAAAACAAGCAATTGCAGGCGGTGTTGGTATTTTAGCAACGGTAGCAGCAGTTGCTACAACAGCTTGGTCAGCTCACAGAGGCAAACTTTCTCTCGGCGAAAATGCTAAATTAACCGACAAAATTAAAGAAGGTTTCCATACACTTATAAATAAAGACGCAAGAGCAGAATTTGCTGAAAAATTCGGCAAAAAAGCTAAACAAGCAGCAGATGCAGCAAGCGATAAAGCAAAAGATGCAGTAACAGATGCAGCAGCAGATAAAGGTGCGGCTGCAACAGGCGAAGCTGCTGATAAAGGCGCTGCAGTTAAAGAAGGTGCCGATAAAACCGGTGCAGCCGAACCCGCTAAACAACCTGAAGCAGCTAAAAAAGAAGCTCCTGTTGTTAATGCTGAAAAGGTAAGCGTTCAAGATTTAGTAAAAGCACAAAAACAAGTGGATGCAGCAGAAGCACAAGCACAAAAATTGAAAAATAATATGCCGGCAAAAGTTGCTAAACCGGATGCACCTACAGCTCCGATAAAACCTGTAGAACCTACAAAAGTCAAAGAACCTAAAAATGTTGTGGCTGAACCCGTAAGAACGAACAAAAAGGGTAGCAAAACTACAAAACTTTCAGACATAGAAAAAAATAATCCTGAACAGCTAAATGATGCTGAAAAGAAACAATTAAGAGCATTTAAAAATTATACCGAAAGAAAAGCTGCTTGGGATAAATATCAAACAGATTTAGCACAATATCAAACAGATATGACTAAATATCAAGCAGATTTAGCAACATACAAAACTGATTTAACTGCATATAACAAAAAGCTTGGTGAATTTGAAAAATATCAAAATGCAGAAAAAGCATTAGAAGCTGCGGAAGCCAGAGTACAAGAAGCCAAAGGCAACTTAAGCGCAATACAAAAGGGTGCTTCAAAAGAAGTTAGAAAAGCAGCATCCGGCTTAAACGGTAAGACTTTACAGAATTTAGAAGACAATGTTAATAAAGCTATGGAAGCATTAGCAAATGCTACTGATAAAAACAAAGCTAAACTTCAAGCTAATTTTGAAAAAGCGCAAGATGCACTTACAACATATCTTCAAATTGTTGGTTAATACCAAATAAAATAATAAAAATTTAAAACACCGGGAATAAGTTCCCGGTGTTTTTGTATACCTTGGATTATGGTATAATTTAATTATAAAATTCAGAGGTTAGAATAAATGGATATAATTTTAGCACCAAACATTGAAAGACTGTTAAGAATGAAAGTTGCGGAAGGTCTGTACGATTCTTTAAACGAAGCGGTTAATGCAACTTTAAATATTGCGCTGAATAAAGGATGTATTTCAAAAGAACAGCTTGAAGCATTAAATGCGGATATTCAGGAAGGAATTGATGATATTGAAGCAGGCAGATATACAGAAGGTTTAGACTTTTTTGATGAATTGATTGCAAATTATGAACAAACTTAAAATAATAACGGCCGATGAGGCTAAATCAGATATTAAGAATATTGCTGAATATATTGCAAGAGACAATGAATTTGCCGCAATAAATACCATAAAGCTTATAAAGAAAACTTTCATAATGCTTTCAAATTATCCGAAAGCGGGCTTAAAGAAAAAAGGTCTTAAATATAAAGGGATTTTTGTTTATACTATCAAAAAACGATATTCTATAATTTATAAAATCAACAACGATGAAATTTTGTTTTTAAGAGTTTTGACCAAATATCAAGACTTGTTTGCTGTTTTATAATAATTATTAACTTTTGTAACGAACATGGCAAAACGCTGTCATGACATGGCAATTCCTGAATTAAAAAATACTTTATATATGTAAGATAAGTTTTTTTAATAGGAGTTATATTTATTATGGGGATGAACGTTAACTTAGGAACGGGAGTAAACAACTATTCTGCAAATGCATTGCCAAGCACGGCACCGAAATATACAAGCCAGGTGCAATCAAGCTTACTCTCTCAACCGGCTTATGACACTGTTTCTTTTTCAGGAAGCTATCAAACACAAGAGAAAAAAGAAGGAATGAGCACAGGTGCAAAAGTAGGGCTTGTTGCCACTGCTGCCGCTGCAGTAGTAGGCATATGGGCGGCTTCAAGAGGCAAGAAAATCAATACAGCAAACGGCGAAACAACAAAACTTGTAAATAACTTAAAAACAGGTATTAAATCGTTATTTACAAAAGCCGGCCGCGAATCATACAATGTAATTGCCAAAAATTCAGATAAGCTTGATGATGTTGCAAACGGTCTTAAAAAAGCTTCAACGTCAAATATAACGGATGATATGGTGACAGCCGCAAATGATAATGTTAAAAAGTTAGAACAGCAAGCTAAAGATTTAAGAAAAACAATAAACGAAAAACAAGGCTTCTTAGATAGTTTAACCGATAAAACAACAGAAGAAGGAACAAAACTGGCTGATGAAATAAAAGAATTGCGAACAAAATTAGACGATTTAGTAAAAACCGGCACCGATGCTACAGGAAAGACAACTCAAAGCAAAATACAACAGGCAAAAAATGAACTGCGCGAACTTTCTTATTCTCAGTCAGTAAAGGGCGATAAAAACTTTGAACAATTGCTGGAAACACAAAGTGAAGCTGCAAAAAAACTCACTAATCTTCAAGAGGCTAAAAAATCATTACAAAAACAGGAAACCGATTTAGTTGATACAATAAATAAATTAACCGAACAGCAAAAAGGAAAACTCTTGAGTTCAGAGCAGACGGAAACACTTGCTAAAAGCAAAGAAGAACTTGCAAAGATTCAATCAAAACTGGCTGAATACACTGCAGAAACCGGTGAAAAATCAATTAAAGCAGCTCAAGCAGCTGAAAAATCCGCTACAGGTCGCGCGCTTAGCTATAGACATCAGGCCGGTCAATGCAATATGGCTCAATTAAAATATAATGATAGCAAATCAGCTTACGAAGCATTAGAAAAAACCCTTAATGCTACTCCTATAAATTTACAATCCGCAGATGATATTACAAAACTGGCTGATTTGAAAAAAGCTATGGAAACAAGCAAGCAAGCTCTTGAAAAAGAACAAGCAAACTGGACAACATTTATTGGAAAAGTTACAGACTGGTTTAAAAAATAATATACAGCCAGATTACCTATTTTAATTAAAAGGTCTCTGAAAAATCAGAGGCCTTTTAACAACATTAGAGATTAACATTTGTAACAAATGTGCGGGAGTTTAAAATTTACTCTTGTTAAAAGTTTTTATTATATTATAAAGGCATAAGTCATGCCTTATAAAAACATGAAGGTATAAATCAAGTGATAGAGTTAAATCTGGATTTAGCATATCTTTCATATTATTACGCATTATCCACAAAAAGGATAAATCAGTATGCTGAAAAAGATCCTGAAAATATAATAACTCTTGAAACCATGACAGGTGCGGTCACTCTTGATAAAGAAGAGTTTATGAAACTTATGACCCATCCTGCAAAGGTTGCAAAAATTCTTCAGTTGGAACGCCCGAAAAACAGATATTTAATTTTAAGAAACCTGAATGAGCAGGATTTAATAAAGATTTTGCCATATTTGAGCTCTGAACAGCTTGCCTGGGGGCTTCAATATTTTACAAGCGAAAAATTAGAAGAATTAATAAACAAGCTGCCTACAGAACAGGTGGCAACTCTTGTCTTCCAGCATTTTGGGATGATGGACATCTTAAATTTGATGGAAGATGACAAGATGAATGAATTTTTAAAGAGCGATAAGCTTGAGAAAAAAGATGTAATGAAATATTTTGAACAGCTGGATGATGATAAATTCAGAGCAATTATGATGAAGCAGTTCGGTATTTCAATGCAGGATAAGGGCAAAGGCGATTACATCAATATGATTGATGAGATGAACCCTGATAAATTCCTTAAATTTATGATGAATTTTGAAAGAAAAGACAAAATGGAATTAATCGCAGGGATTGTTGAAATCAACCCTGAATATATTCTTGAATTTGATAATAAAGATTTATCAAAGCCGTTTATGTTGATGGATAAAGATAAAATCCTAAAAACAATGCCTGTTTTGGAACCTGAATTTTTAGCGCCGATGATTGAAGAATTGCCGCCTGAATTAATTCAGGTTGTAGCAACGCAGATTGACCCTGAAATTTTTGCGGAAATCCTCGTGCAGGAATTTCCTGACGTATTAATGGAAATGCTTTTGGGATAATTGAAATTAATGCTGCCCGTGCAAAATTTTTCTGCCGAAGCTATGAATTTATTCAATATTTTTAAATGTCAATGTTTTCGGCATAGAGGGTTTTTTGTATCTGTAATAGAAAAATGTATCAATTGCAACTAAAAATAAATTTAAAGCATAAAGATATATTACCCAGTCAAAATTATTCAAAATTTTATGAATCATACCCGAAACATACCCTATCATCACAAGCCACAAAAATAAAATGCTTTTTCCTTCAACATTTTTGGTTCTGTATGTTTTTGCAACCTGAAAAGGCCAGCTGGCACCAAAGCACAGCATCATAATTGCTTCGAATATGCTCATAATTTCCTCTTTTCCTCTTTTGTTTTATTGAGGTAAACTTTTTTCCGCCCAAGATTATACCACAAAAAGATTCAGGAGTTAATTTTTATTTAATACACCCGTATATGGCAAAAATATGGATTATATGTTATAAAGCTTGATATAATGGAAAATTTAATTGAAATAAAAAATGTATATAAAACATTTGAAACAAAAAATCCGCTTTTAGGACAAAAAACAGAACCCGTACATGCCCTCAAAGATGTAAGTTTAGATATTAAAAGGGGTGAAATTACAGGTCTTGTCGGGGAATCAGGGAGCGGGAAATCAACTCTCGGCAATTGCATTTTAAAGCTTCTGGATACAAACGGCGGAGAAATTTTATACGGCGGAAAAGATATTAAAAGCTTTAAAAAACAAGAAATTAAGGATTTTAGAAAAAAAACAGGGCTTATTTTTCAAAACCCGTATTCAAGCTTAAACCCTAAAATGAAAATTAAAGAAATCTTAATGGAGCCTTTAATTGTTCACAACATTCAAAATCAAAAAAGAATAATTGTTATGCTGAATAATATTATAGAATTAACGGGATTGAACGCGGATGATCTTGAAAGATATCCGCATGAATTTTCGGGCGGGCAAAGGCAGAGAATTGCAATTGCAAGAGCTTTAATATTAAAACCCGAATTTGTTGTGGCGGATGAACCTATTTCAGCACTGGATGTAAGCATCCAGGCGCAGATAATAAATCTTTTAATTGAACTGAAGGAAAGATTTAATTTAACATACCTTTTTATATCGCACGATTTAAACGTTGTAAAATATTTGTGTTCAAAAATTGCAATAATGTACAGAGGAGAAATTGTAGAAACGGGCACTACGGAAGAAATTTTTAATAACCCGAAACATAAATATACAAAGCTTCTTTTAAATTCCATCCCTGAAATTGTTTAAACCCGATACTATACTACAATTGTAAAATTATATAACTTCCCTTATTTAAAGTATTGCCCCAAACTTGTAAAATGATTAAAATAAAAGCTATGAATGAAGAATTAAGAGTAACATTTTACGGGGATTTTACATTTGGCGAAAATTATCAAGCCAGATATGATTATTTTGAAAAAATTAATGTTTTAAGACAAAAAGGATACGATTACCTTTTTGATAAGGTGAGACATTTTTTCAGCAATTCGGATTTTAACATTGTAAATCTTGAATCGCCGATAACGGATGTTCAAAAATCATTTCTTGAAAATAAAAAAGCATGCGTACACTGGTGCGACAGAGAAATTTCACCAAAAATAATGAAAAGATACAATATACACGCTGCTTCTCTGGGCAATAACCATGGGTATGATTATGGAGAAGAAGGTTTAAAGCAAAGTCTTGAAGCTTTAAAAGGCGCCAATATAGAACCTTTTGGCGCAGGAATGAATATTGAAGAAGCAAAAAAACCGCTTGTAAAAAACTTTACCGTTAACGGAAAACCGTTAAACCTTTATGTTTTCGGCGGATATAAATACAGAGAAGACTACGAAACCGAATTTCATTTTTATGCAAAAAAAGACAAAGGAGGGGTTAACCTTCTTATGCCGGATTTAGTATCCGATTCAATTAAACAAATAAAAGATAACGATGAAAATGCTTATATTGTTATGTTCCCGCATTTCGGCTTTGATTTACAAAAAACCGTGCTCATGCAAAAGGAAATGGCAAGAGCATTCATAGATGCCGGAGCTGATACCGTAATAGGTCATGGTCCGCATATGATGAACCAGATGGAATATTACAAAGGCAAACCCATAATTTACAGCCTTGGAAACTTTATATTTGCTGCAGATTTCAGAGGAAGAATGACTCCTTTAAATTTGGTTTGTTCTCTTGTTTTCAAAGACGGAAATGCAAAGCCTGTTTTTGAATTATATCCCGTGCATATGAATACGGATTCAAAAACGCCTCAGACAAGACCTGTTGAAAAGCAGGAAATTAATGAAGTAATAAGGCGTCTTTGCGAAGAAGATGAAGACGACACCATTAAAAAATCTGTTTCAACGGATGAAAATAATCCGCTTGGAATATGCTTAACCTTAAATCATTAAAAAGAAGTGAAAAATATATGAAGCTAAAAGATGCCATTAAAATAACCAAAGGTTTGGGTTTAATTTGCACAGATGAAGAAAAAGATTATAAATTTGCAAGCTCAATTGAATGCGGCAGCCTTATTTCATCTGATTATATTTATATCCCTTTAATAGAAAATAATGAAAACGTATTTGAAGAAATTGAAAAACATCTTAAAAATAAAGCCTGCAAAGGATTTTATTTAAATAAAGCAATATTGCAAAAGCCTGAAAATCAAATACATTACCACAACATTATGAAAACGTATTCTTCAAAAATTGAAGCTGTGGTTCTTGCAAGAAATACATTTAATTCAGGATACGAAATAGGGGAAGCAAATATTAAAAACTTCAATCCTGAAATTGTTTCAATAGCAGGAACCGAAGAAAAAAATGTTGTTGCAAACTTTGTTTCTTACGTTTTATCTTCAAAAGCAAAAACTGCATGCTTTTCAAAAAATGCAGCCCCATGGCAAAAATTAATAGAGCCGATGCTTAATGTTGATGAAAAAACAAAATATTGCGTAGTAGAGCTTATCCCGAGCAAAACCAATATTTATCAGTATGCAAAAAATGCACTCAGAAATAATACACTGATTTTTACAAAAACCCATTTGAACTTTTTGGGCAGATATAACAGCGATAAAGACAAATTTATTGATGAAATCGCAAGCTGCGCGGATAATTCGGATTATATAAAAAATGTATTTACCTTTGAAGAAAATGATATTGTAAATTCATCAATTAAGACAAATAAAATAAACATAATTCAAGAAAGCAATATTAAAACCGATATCACTAAACCCTCAATATTTAATAAAAGACACCTTGTGATTAAATATGAAAATACCGTTTTAAATACAAATAACTATTCTTACTATATTCCAAGGTGTATGGTAATTTCTTATTTTGCGCTGAAAAGCCTCGGCATTGATGAAAAATATATTAAAAAAATGATGGTGAACTTCAAAGATACATCAGGAATTTATGAAGAAACAAAGCTTAATTTTAATAATTATCTTGTAATGAGCACCCATGATCATACATCTTATTCAATTAAAAACGCCGTAAAACAGTTTTCTTATGAATATGACGGTTTTAAAAAGATTATTTTATTATCAAAGATAGAAAACCTCGGAAATTATTCAAACGATATACATAAAGAACTTTTAAAAGACTTGGCAAAGAAAGAATTTGATACGGTTGTATTAATTAATATGAGCGACTTTACGGCAGACTACAAGGTGTATAACAAAAAAACCTTTGTAAAAAGATTTAGAATAAATAAAGATACAAACCACAGAAGTTTTATTTTAGATTTGAAACAATTTTTGGAAAGCCGCATTGATAAAAACACCGCAATGCTTGTATGTGTGCCTTCCGATATAAATTTAAACGCTTTATTTGATGCAGGAGAAATAAACAAATGCGCTACAGCTTAAAAGAAATTCTGCAAAATACATCTTCCTATATTTTTTATAAAAAATCGGATGATATTTTTGAAAAAGAATACGAAACAACGTTGATTCTCCCGCAGGTGTCAGAAAAAGCACAAAATAACAGTAATGTTATCTTTATTCCATTTAAAATTCCGATTAACGATAATGTTGCGGATGCTTTTTATTCAATCAAAAAAGCTATAAGCAACGGCGCAAGAGGATTTTTCTTTGATGAAATAAGGTTCAGGGAAGAAAAATATCAAAATCTGCTTTTTGAAATAATTGACCAGTATAAGGATAAAATTGATTTTATAATCATGACCCCTGATACATTACAGGCTATTTTCGAACTTGCAAGATACACCATTAAAAATAAATTTATAAAAGATGTTAAAGTGATTACCGTAACAGGTTCTGTCGGAAAAACTTCAACAACGGAAATGATTTATGCAATTCTTAAAGAAAAATATAAGGTTTATCGCGGCGAAGCTATGGTAAACCTGAGATTCAGGATCAATCATAAAATACTTGAAGCCGATAACGATGTAGATTTCTTATTATTTGAATGCAGCGGAGCAAACAGAGGATATCCTAAGATATTCTCAGAATTGTTAACTCCGGATTGTGCCGTAATAACAAAGGTGGGAACGGAAAACCTCGGCGTATTTAAAAGCCTTGACGGTATTGCGGAACAAAAATGCGGGCTTTTAACATGCCTGCATGAAGAAAATACCGCAGTATTGAATGATTCCCCCGAAATAAGAAAGGCAAGCAAGAAATATAATTGCAAAAAGGTGTATACAAAAGAAGGCGATTACCAGCTTATTAAAAGCGATGCAAACGGTTCAAAATTCATCTATAAGAAAAAGGAATACGAAGTCCCCGTTGTAGGTGTGCACCAGATAAATAATGCAATGAAGGCAATTGAAGCCGCAAAAAGCTTTAATATTCCTTATGCTGTTATAAAAAGCGGGCTTAAAAAATTCAAAAGTGTCGGAGACCGCTGGATTACGGATAATTTTAACGGAACGTCTTTTGTATCAGATTGTCCGAATAACCCGAGCTATGAAACAATGCTTTCCTGCATAAATACTTTTATGAATCTTTATAAAGATGTTGAAAATAAACGTATCGCAATAAGCGGAATCAGGTCATTAGGCGAGCATGAGAAAAAAGTACATACAGACCTTGCCGAATTCATTGCAAAACAGCCTGTTAAAGAGGTTATATGTCTTGAGCCGGAAGCAAAAATAGTATATGAATATTTAAAAGAAAACGCTCCGAATATTAAAACTAAATATTTTGAAAAACCGAATTCACTCGGAAAAGATGAGCCCTTTGTAAAATATATAATTGAAACGTTAACGGATAACCAGGCATTTTTAATGAAGGGTCAAGGGATTGACCCGAAAATAAGATATGAAGATGTCCGTGTAACATTGAAAAGTGTTTTCAATAAATAAAAGGTGTTATTAAATAACACCTTTTTTAATATAAACATTTATTTTTGACTTATCTTATCCCGAATACCACATTTGAAACTGCGGTAATTTTCTTTTCAATAGAGGTTGTATCATTTATACCCCAGTCGGATACTTCGTTTGAATCAGGCGGGGTAATTTGGAATACACCCATTCTAACTGAGCGGATTTTACCTACTCTGTTATTTGTAGCTTTAAGCATTTCTTTTGCTCTGAATTTCGCATCAGCGGTTGCTTTTTGTAAAAGCTCGGCTTTTTTATCAGAAAGACCTGAATATAAATAATTCGGTTCAAATGAATTTATAACAATGCCTTTTTCAATCAAAGAAGGAATTTCAAGGTGAAGTTTTTTAATTAATTCGACATCTTTAGAATTAATTTTAACGGTCTGTTCATATGTATATGCTGAAATTTCCTGTGTTGAATAGCCGTTTGGAGAAGTTTTATATTTTGCATAATCGTTTATGCCCAAAAAATCTATTTCGTTATCCTTAATACCTTTTGATTTTAAGAATTGCACAACAACAGGTTTCTGGTTTGATAATACTTTATAGGCTTCACTTCTTGAAGGAGATTCGGTTCTTATTTGAAATTTCCAAACACCTGAATCGGATGTTACAATTTCACTTGCTGAACCTGTTACGGTTATTTCATCTTTTGAAAAATTATTTGATATTAATTTTGCGCCGAAAACAAACGCGCAAATTAAACTCAACCCTAAAATAACCGCAAATACAACTATCTGTATCCTTGCAACCTTCTCAAACATTGCCTCTCCTTTTTATTTATCTATATAAATTTCTTCAATATTATGAACGGTGCCCCCCAATTGCGTCGGATAAACATTTTTAAATTTATTCCTTATTGCAACTATATTTACGGGGCTGTAGAGATAAATTACGGGATTATGCTCCGCAACTATCTTTTGATATTCATTATACAACGCTTTTCTTTTTTGTACATCGGTTTGAACTTTTGCTTCATCAAATATTCTGTTTAATTCAGCTTCAAAAGGCAGGAGTTTATCGGTTGACTTCATATCGTTATCCGAACGCTGATTAAAAAGGTGAAGCGTGCCGTTTGAATGCCATACATTATTGCCTGAATGCGGTTCAAGCGGATTTCCCGTTAATGACATAATTGCCGCTTCATAATCGAGAGTATTTGTCATTCTGTTTACAAGCGTATTAAATTCAATCGGTTTAAAATTTACTTTCATACCGAGTTTCGATAAATCTTCCTTTATGCTCACACCCGTTGCTTCTCTTTGAGTATTTCCGGCGTTTGTCGAAAGTTCAAATTCAACCTTGTTTCCGTATTTATCATACAGAACGCCGTCTTTTAATTCAAAACCCGATTTTTTTAATAATTCGCGGGCATATTCAATATTTTGCTCATGTCCTTTTGCAACTTCATCATTTATAAAAATGCTTGAGATGCTTTCTGCCGTGTATAAAGGCTGCCCGACACCCGATAAAACGTTTAAAACAAGGCTTTCTCTATCTATTGCCCAATCTACGGCCTTTCTAAAGTTTTCATCGTTGAACCACATCTGTTTTTTCGGGTCAACATAAAATTCACCCTTGTTGTTTTTTCTTGTATTCATATTAAATACAATAAAGGAGGTGTTAGTTGTAGGGCCTAAATTATACAGGGTATAATCGGAATTTTTTTCAAATTCGCGATATCTTGAGGCCATAGACCCCGGGATAGTTGTGGTATCAGTTTCTTTCGCTTCAAATTTTATAATATCGTTGTTTAAATCACCCACAATAAGCATAACCCACCTGTCAAGATAAGGAAGTTTATTTCCTTCTTTATCAATGACGTAATAATTCGGATTGCGCTCAAATACTACTCTTTGCGCAGGAATGTATTCTTTTAATTTAAAAGCACCCGATACTACAAATTCGGAAGGTTTTGTCGTTGTAGAATAAAAACTTCTGAAATATTCTTTACCTTTATCTGTGGCAGGTTTAAAAATGTGTTTGGGAGCAATTGAAAGAGATAAATTCCTTAAAAACGGTGCAAAGGGCACAGGGGTTTTGAATTTTACGGTATATTTATCGATTTTTTCCACCGTGGGGAGTTTTCCTTCAACATAGAGCATATCCCTTGTGCTTGTATCACCAAAACCTGCAAAAATTATATTATTATATGTGAAGACAACATCATCTGCGGTTATTTCTCTGCCGTCAGACCATTTCAGCCCGTGGCGAAGCTCAATTATATATGTTAAATCATCAGGCAGCATTTCAAGCCTTTTTGCCATACGCAGGCTGACATCTCCCGTATAAGCATCGGTAGACAGGAGCCCATCATACATTAATCCTGCCATTTGTGCAGATGTAGCGTCGTTTGTATTAAACGGGTTAAAAGTTTTTGGACCTTCACCTATTGTGGATGTTACAAAATCTCCGCCGAATTTACCTGTTTCGCCGCGTGACACCAGATAATCAACACCATCAATTGTTTTTGTTTCAGCCGGCGGAAAATTATATTCTATAACATCAAGCGGTCTTGCATTTGAAAATTTAGGCTCCTCATCATAGCCTTTATCCTCTTTCAGACAGCCTTTCAACATAAGGGCAAATAAAAATAATATAAATATTATGTAAAGTATTTTTTTCATAGTATTGATTTTACCATAATTTTCTGTTACAAAAATACTAAACAAAAAGGCAAGTTTAGATGGATAATTTTTCCCCTTAATAAAATTTTTTAAATTTGCTTTAAAAATTTAGGAATGGCAATTTATTTATGAGAATACTTGTAACAGGAGCAACGGGCTTATTAGGACAGGAATTATGCCCTATTTTGGAAAAAGAAGGACATCAATTCTGGGCTACAAACTCCAAAATTTTTGATATAACAAACAAAAAACTTGCATCTGAAATTATGAATAAAGTAAGCCTGGATTTAATAATTCACCTTGCTGCTTATACAAACATTGATCAGGCGGAAGTTTCAAAAAAAGAAGCCTTGAATGTTAATCATCTGGGCACAAAAAATATGGCACAGATAGCAAAAAAACTTGATGTACCGATTATTTACATAAGTTCTGATTCCGTGTTTGACGGAAACAAAAACACTCCCTATAAACCAACGGATGAAACAAACCCTGTTAATGTTTACGGGCTTTCGAAACTAAAGGGTGAAGAAGAAATAAGAAAATTAAAAAAACACTACATTTTAAGAACAAGCACGCTTTACGGCAAGGGCGGAAAAAATTACGTAGATACAATGATTACTTTTTCGATGCTTTCAAATTCCATAAGCGTTGTGGATGATCAGATTTTAGCACCCACATGGACCAAAGATTTAGCTGATGAAATTATAAAAATAATAAACGAAAGGCCCGATTTTGGAACTTATCATATGACATCATCAGGCGAAGCAAAATGGTCTGATTTTACAAGGAAAATTTTTGAAATTAAAAAAAGAAATATAAACGTATCATCAATTGAAAAAAGCGATTTTCCGCGCCCTGCAAAAAGACCGAAATACAGTATTTTAGACAGCGCAAATGCTCTTCCAAACTGGGAGGAATCGCTTGAAAAGTATTTGCTTAGCAGATAATTTCAGGGTTGAAAAAAATATAAAGTAGGTTAAAATAAGAATACAGGCACGGGTGACGCTAACACCCACACCTGCACCATACTAATTAAAATATGGATTTGAGTGTAAGAGCTAGTACAATTAAGAGTATTAGCTCTTTTTCGTTGATTTCAACTAACATTTTAACCTCCTTTCGTTAGTTGAAATGTACAATTGAAACCTTCTGCCCGCATTCTTATTTTAATGTACAATTATTAAATATTATACTTTTTTATCTTTTAATACATCCTTCATTCATTTTAAACCTTGTAAACAATTTGTGCGGGGCGGGTTTTTATTGTATAATTAACTAACGGGATTTAGAATTTTAAGAGGAAGAGTTTATGTACGGTATTATTCTAGCAGGCGGCAGCGGTTCAAGATTATGGCCTTTATCCAGAGAATTGTACCCGAAGCAGCTTCTAAAAATTAATACCGATAAAAGTCTTCTTGAAATGACTTATCTAAGACTTTTAAATTTAACGGATGAAAAAAATATTTTAAGCATTACAAACGCTAAACACTTTAGCGATGTTAAAACCCAGCTTTCATCAATATCAAAAGATCCTCTTTTGCTCTCCGAGCCTGCACAAAAAAATACGGCACCGGCTATAAGCGTTTCGGTTAAATATTTGCTCGATAAAGGTAAAGATGATGTTATTCTTGTAGTTCCGTCCGATCATCTTATTAAGGATGAAAAGGCTTTTAAAAAAAGTGTTGAAAATGCTAAAACGCTGGCGGAAGAAGGGTATATCGTAACATTCGGCATAAAACCCGCAGGCGCCGAGACAGGGTACGGCTACATAAAATCTTCAAAGAAAAATAACGATTTTTCATATAAAGTAGAAGAATTTAAAGAAAAACCCGATAAAAAAACCGCCGAAAAATATGTTAAAAGCGGTAAATATTACTGGAATTCAGGTATTTTTATGTTTAAGGCTTCAGTTTTTATGGAAACCTTAAAAGAATTTGCGCCTGAAATTTATGAAATTACACAGGAATTTAACTTTACAAAAAATAATCAGATAGAATTTACAAAATTTGATAAAATGCCTTCAATTTCTATTGATTACGCAGTAATGGAAAAAGCTAAAAATATTATAAATGTACCCGTTGATTGCGGATGGAATGACCTTGGCAGCTGGGATGCAATTTATGATATCAACTCAAAAGATAAAGAAGGCAATGTAAAAATAGGGGCTGTACAGACGGAAAATTGCAAGAACTCTCTCCTTTTCAGTTCAAACAGGCTTATTGCAGGGGTGGGCTTAGATGATATAATTCTTGTTGAAACATCTGATGCAATTTTAGCCTGCAAAAAAGATAAAACGCAGGATGTTAAGAAAGTTTTCGATAAATTAAAAGAAATTAAAGATGAAACCCATCTTGTACATACAACGGTTTACCGCCCATGGGGTTATTATACCGTATTAAATCAGGGTGAAGGATATTTAACAAAAATGATATGTGTTTCAAGCCACGGACAGCTGAGCTTGCAATCACATAATTTCAGAAGCGAACACTGGGTTGTATTATCAGGTACAGCAAGAGTTACCCTTGATAATAAAAACTATATTTTAAAACCCGGTTCAAGCATTGATATCCCTGTGAAGGTAAAACATTCTTTAGGAAACCCTTACAAAGAAGAATTAAAAATAATTGAAGTTCAAAAGGGCGATAAGCTCGTTGAAGAAGATATTATAAGATATAAAGATATCTACGGCAGAGTAAAAGCTTAAAAATTTTAAAGCAATTTTTATTATTCAGGGGCTTTTAACAGAATACAAGGAACCCCCTAATGAATATAACATCATTTAATAATGTTTCAATACAAAGAAACAATCCTGCCTTTTGTAAAAAATATATCGATACCGATGTACAAATCAGAAATACAAACGGAACAAAGTCTGACGGCTGTTTTGTAGAATATGAAAGAAAAAGTACAAGAGATATGATGCAGATTGAAACTCTGGCAAAATTATGGAAGGACAAAACGCCTTTCATAGGAGCTATCACGGAAAATTTCAAAACTTCAAGAGGAAGCATGGATGGAGTTCATCTTTACGGATTGGAAAATACGTACGGTGATACACTGGCTCTTGCAAAGGTACTTGATTCTTACGACATAGATGACGGCACAAAAGTTACCTATATATCATATGTTCAATCTTCTCCGGATGAAATGTATACAGCCCCGTCAAGACATCATAAAGGATTAGGAGAAACGCTGGTATCAAAAATAGTTCAGGAAGCAAAAAACGCAGGTGCCGATAAAATAGAATTAACTTCGGTTAATGAACATTTCTGGGAAAGCAGCAAACTGTTTGAAAATAAATCTTCAAACAGACGGGATGCGGATAAAATTCTTCCAAGCAAGCACTTTGATGATTACATAGCATATGTTGATAACAAAACAAAACCTCGCTATCTGGATGCCTGCGGATAGTTTAAAAAATTGCATTATATGTGATTTCAAATTATAATAAATAAAAAATATTTGCCGCCGGGTAAGCATCTTTTAAATATTCCGTTAGGCCTTTGAAGGGATATTTAAGGGATGCAGTTTTGTATGTAAAGTAATTTTTAAGGGGAACAAAATGAGCTGGTTTTTTTTATTCATTGCAGGAATTTTCGAAATAGTTTGGGCCATAGGGTTAAAATTTTCAAACGGATTTACAAATTTAGTTATAAGCTTTTTAACAATCTTAGGGATGATTGCAAGTTTTTATTTTCTGGCACTGGCATTAAAAAATATTCCTCTTGGCACCGCTTACGCAGTCTGGACAGGAATCGGAACAGTGGGCACGGTGGTATTCGGAATTATTTTATTCAAAGAACCATTCAGCCTGTTAAAGTTCATTTGTATACTGTTAATCATAACAGGCATTGCAAGTCTGAAATTACTGCAAATATGAAGTTTAAAGGTTTTTAATTATTTCATCTCTAAATTCGGTTGTTTTGGCGCTTCCGCCTAAATCCCGCGTTAAAACCCTGCCTTCTTTTATGGTTTTAAAAAGCGCTTTTTCGATTTTTTCAGCTACACCAAATTCGTTAATATTTTTTAGCATTTCAACTGCACACAATAGAAGCGCCGAAGGATTTGCAAGATTTTGCCCCTTGATATCGGGTGCAGAACCGTGCACAGGCTCAAATACCGAAGCTTCAAGCCCGATATTTGCCCCCTGAGCTACACCCAAACCGCCTATTAGCCCAGCCGTTAAATCCGAAACTATATCACCGTAGAGATTTGGAAGCACAAGCACATCAAATTTTGAAGGATTTTGCACAAGCTGCATACAAAGGGCATCTACAAGAATTTCTTTATATTCAATCTTCGGGTAATTTTTTGCAACTTCGCGCGCGCAATCAAGGAATAAACCGTCCGTTAATTTGCATATATTGGCTTTTGTTACCGCCCCAACAGTTTTTCTGCCCATTTTAACAGCATAATCAAAAGCATATTTAACAATTCTTTCACTTGCCTTACGGGTGATTAATTTGATGCCTTCTGCCGTATCATCATCAACCTTGCGTTCAATTCCCGCGTATAAATCTTCCGTATTTTCCCTGATTACAACTAAATCAACATTGTTAAAAGGGGTTTTAATACCTTCAATATTTTTACATGGGCGCACATTTGCATATAAATCAAGTTCTCTTCTCAATTGAACGTTAACGGAGCGGAAGCCTTTACCTATGGGTGTCGTCACAGGGGCTTTCAATGCAATTTTATTTTTCTTTATGCTCTCTATAACCCTGTCAGGCAGCGGCACACCCTCTTTTTCAATAACATCCAGTCCTGCAGTTTGCCTATCCCAGTTAATTTTAACACCTGCAGCATCAATTATTTTTACAACCGCATCCGCTATTTCAGGGCCTATACCGTCCCCTTCAATTAAAGTTATATTATGCATTTTATTCTCCAGTTTATTTTTTATATATGCCGTTTTTGGAATTTATCTGCCGTTGCTTAAAACTCCGTTGCAAAAGTTTTTCAAAATTTTACACAAGGCTGAAATCACCGTGTTTTTTAAGGTGTTCTATTAATCCGCCGTCCCCGAGAAGCTTAATCATAACATCGGGAAGCGGGGTAATTTTAATTTCAAGATTTTTGGTTACATCTTTTAATATGCCGTTTTTGACATCCAGTTCAAGCTCATCTCCGGCATCAATTTTATCCGTATCGCATTCAATCAGCAAAAGCCCTATATTTATAGCATTTCTGTAAAAAATTCTTGCAAAGCTTTTAGCAATAACAGCGCCGACCCCTGCAATTTTAATAATTTGCGGAGCATGCTCGCGGCTGGAGCCTAGCCCGAAATTTGAACCCGCAACAACAAAATCGCCTTTTTGCATTTTGCTTGCAAATTCAGGGTCTGCATCTTCCAGAACATGTTTTGAAAATTCTTCCAAATTACTTCTTAAATGAAAAAGTCTGCCCGGCGCAATATGGTCTGTCGAAATACCGTCACCGAATTTGAACGCTTTTCCTCTTTTAATTTCCATAAAAATATAGCTCCTTAGCTTTAAAAATATTAATTCCTTGAATATAAATCTTTTGTTTCAATTATAATATAAATTATGGAAAATATGAATTTAAAAGTTGAGACAAAGATTGGAGTAATCGGCTTAGGTTTAATCGGCGGCTCAATTTTAAAGGCACTTCATAAAATCGGGACTTTTAATTTAACGGGAATTTCAAAAAGCAGTTATAAAAAAGCTGCTGAATTTTGTACATTTTCAAGCCCGAATATTGAAGATGTTAAAGACTGTGATATTGTTTTTGTATGTTCAAAAATGTCCGAAACACTTGATATACTTGATAAACTTCAAAATATAGTCCGCCCCTCCTGCATTGTCTGTGATGTTTCATCATTAAAAAGATTTGTAAACAAAAAGCAATATTCCTTCAACTTTATAGGCTCGCACCCTATGGCAGGAACCGAATTTTCAGGGTTTGACGCTTCTTTTGCAGAGCTTTTTTACGGCGCAAAATGGATTTTAAACACAAGCAATGTACAGCTTGAAGATTTGATTAAAAAAATGGGTGCAAAACCTGTCATACTTAATGAAAACACTCATGATAAACAAGCCTGTTTAATTTCGCATCTTCCCATGCTTATTTCGGCAGCTCTTTTAAATACGGTTATAAAAGAGGACGAAACCGCTTTAAAAATAGCATCAAGCGGATTTCGGGACACGACAAGATTAAGCTTGACCGATACGGCTCTTGCGCTTGATATGCTTGAATTAAACGGGGATAATTTTGATATTTGTATTGATAAATTTATTGAAAATTTAAAAGAATTGAAGAATATGCCAAAAACGGAATTTATAAATACTTTAAAATCTATTCAAAAAATAAGAAAAACAATGTATGATAATAATGGGAAAAATACACTTTAAGCGGGCTTTTTAGCGGTTAAGTCAATGAAAAAGAAAATTGAAAAATACATAAGATTTACAAGATTTAAATATGCAACGGCAAGTATGCTCGATAAGTATATTTTAAGGCAGCTTATCGAGGTTTTTATCCTCGGGGTTATAATTTTTACATCAATTATATTTGCCTCCGAAACCTTTACCCAGCTTATAAAACAGATTACGCAATTCGGGATTCCTTTTAATATAGCAATTATGATGATTGTATTAAACCTGCCGCAGGTTTTTGTAATGACCATACCAATTTCAACGCTTTTTGCCACGGTTATGACCGTTAATAAATTAAGCTTAAATTCCGAAATAACGGTGCTTCGAGCTTGCGGCATAGGTATTTCAAGAATTGCAAGGCCGATTTTTGCCTTCGCTATCGTGATGACCATAGTTAGTTTTCTTATAAACGAATTTATAGTGCCCGCAACAAGCATGCAGGCAAAGCATTTAGCGGTTTATTCCCTTCAAAGCAAACATGTGCCCGACGGCAGAATGAATTTCACATTGAACGAAAATGATAAAGAAGGCAAATTAAAAAGACTTTTCTATGTTCAAAAATGCGAGGATAAAACCCTTAATAATATTACCGTTTTAGACCTTTCGAACCCGAAAACCGTACAGATAATTCAGGCAAAATTCGGCAAAACCGATAAAGCAGGCTGGATATTTGACGGCGGGGTAATGTATACTTTATCTACCACGGAAAAAGTTTTAAATACGACACTTTTTGAAAAATCCACAATAAATTTCGGGCTTGATAATATTGAAAGTTTCATAAAAGAAGAGGCGAATCAGTATAATTTCTTTAAATTAATGAAATTTATACGTAAAAATAAGAAAAATCCGGACTTTTTAGAAAAATTACGGCTTGAGCTGCAGGTACAGCTTTATGACAAACTTGCCCTGCCCGTTACAACGTTTGCTCTGGCGCTTGTGGGGATTCCTCTTGCAATAACGCCGCCGAGGGTAAGATACAACAGGGGATTTTTGTTCAGTGTAATGATTATTTTTGTATACTATGTAATACGCGCCTTTTCCTTAAATTTAGGGGAAACAAAGGCTATAAGCCCGTTTTTTGCAGCGTGGCTTCCCGTTATATCAATTGCCGTTATAGGCGGAATTTTATATTACAGAAAAGCATATAAAATAACATAAACCTTTTTTGGACGCATCGGCATGTTTTATAAAGCATTTCAAATATGCCTAAAACAGCATATTATTTGCTTTTCTTTTGATATGCCCAGGCATTATGGTTATGAATGCTTTCCTGCGCTTCAATTTCAACTTCAAAAAAGTTAATAATTTTGTTATTTTCAAGTTTTAAGACAATGTCTCTGAGCACATCTTCCACAAATTTGGGATTTTCGTATGCCCGCTCTGTTACAGCCTTTTCATCCTCTCTTTTTAAAAGGGAATACACCTCGGAAGAGCCCGCTTCTTCAATTGATTTAATTAAATCTTCAAGCCAGATATGCTCTTTTTCGGGGTATGAAATTTTAACTTTTACAATTGCTCTTTGATTATGGGCGCCATATTCGGAAATTTCCTTAGAACAGGGGCAAAGCGTTGTTACGGGCACTTTTGTGCCTAAGAAAAATTTATAATCGTCTCCGTCCAATTTGCCTTCAAAATAGCAATCGTAGCACATTAGGGCTTCAAGCTCGCTTTTTGGGGCAGTTTTTTTAATAAAATATTTAAAATCAAACTTTATATACGCATTTTCTGCTCCAAGCCTGTCTTTCATATCAAGTAGCATTTTTTTAATATCGACACCTACAAGATTTTTTTTCCTGTAATCATTTAAAATTTCTATAAAACGGCTCATATGAGTGCCTTTGAACTGTCTGTTTAAAGAAACGCTCATTTTTGCTTTAGCATAAACCCTCTGCGTATCAACCGCGCCGTTTTTTAGCTTGCGCTGGATTATCAACGGAATTTCAACGTCTTTTACGCCTACTTTTTGTATATCAATATTTCTCTCATCTGATTGATTTTGAACATCATTCATTTTTTTATTCCGCACTATGTGCCAAATTTGTTATATAACAATTTTTAACTAATCACCAAAACTTTTTTCTTCAAGCGCAAGCAAAAGCTTTAAAGCCGCGTGTCTCTGGGTTTTCGGGTCAGCATGCCTTAAAATTTCAATAGCCTTAATCATAACAGGGTCATTATCATACCAGCGATTGCCCTTGCCTTCATACTGGGTAATAATCTCGTAAATACGCTCTATAACTTCACCTGCAACCTGTTCCTGCAATTGAAGAATAAAATCTTTTGCATGTTCTTTTTCATCAGGGCTTGATAATCTTAAAAGCTCAAGTGCTTCTTTTAAAATCGGGTCTTTATCGTACCAGCGCTTATTATCAGGCGCATTATTCATATTATCTTCCATTTATTTTAATCCTTTTTAAATAAGTATACCATAAAACGGCTATTTATATCTATACTTCAGCCAGATTAGCATATCCATAAGGGCCTTTCCCCTGTGAGAATGCAGATTTTTCTCATCTTCAGTAAGTTCTGCCATGGTTTTCCCCATTTTATCCAGAATAAAAACGGGATCATACCCAAATCCGCCCGTACCTTTCTTTTCAAGGGCAATTTTTCCTTTGCAGATTCCTGTGGTTTTGTGCAAAATTTCTCCGTTTTCATTTAATAAAACAAGGTGGCATTCAAAATGTGCGGTTCTGTTTTTGGCATGTTTCATTGCCTCAAGAAGCTTTTCAATTCTGCGTTCTGCGGTATCTGCATATCTTGCGGATTTTATACCCGGGGCACCGTCGAGAAAATCCACACATAAGCCTGAATCATCCGCCAGATAAAGTTTTGGCGGATTTTCGGAAGAAATTTTCGTTTCAAAATTTTCTTCAGTTTTTTGTATTTTTATGCCATTATCGGCATTTAGTTTAGATTTCTCCAAACTACAGTCCCTGCTTAATTTATAAGCCGCATAAGCTTTAATATAGGCATTTTCTTCAAAAGTTTCCCCTGTTTCATCAGGATTGAAATCCGATTTTTCAAACGCCGTATAAAATTCCACCCCGAAAGGCTTTGATATCAGGTTCATCTCATAAATTTTATGTTCATTTCCTGTCCCTAAGACGATTTTGAGCATATTATTCCCTTGTATTTCAGTAATAACAAGAAATTACGGCAGATTTTTAACTTCCGTACCTTCTTTGTCTTTTTGCAAATTCTTCAATAGAGTCAACAAGCGCTTCTTCATTGAATTCCGGCCAGTATTTCGGCGTGATATACAGTTCAGAGTAGGCAATCTGCCATAAAAGATAATTGCTTATGCGCATCTCACCGCCCGTTCTTATTAATAAATCAGGGTCAGGGATGTTTTTTGTATAAAGATAATCCTGTATAAGTTCCTCTGTTACTTCATTTGCAGGAATACCGTTCTCTATAATCCTTTTCACAGCGTAAGTTAGCTCGTTTCTTGCCCCGTAATTAATTGCTATCTGGAGGTTTACACCATTATTATTTTTTGTCGTATTTTCAGCATCAGCTAAAATGTTCTGCAATTCAGCGTTAAGCCCTTTAATATCTCCTATAAACCTTAACTTGACGTCGTTTTCGTGAAGTTCCTTTAATTCATTTTTTATCGTGCTTGCTAAAAGCCCCATCAGAAAATCAACTTCTTCCTGTTTGCGGTTCCAGTTTTCGGTTGAAAAAGCATACAGAGTAAGGTATTTCACCCCGAATTTGTGCGAAGCTTTTACAATATTTTTAAGCGAATCCACGCCTTTTTTATGGCCCATAGCGGAAGGCAGGCAGTGTTCCTTTGCCCAGCGCCTGTTTCCGTCCATTATTATTGCAATATGCTGCAATTTCGTCTCTTTTACCAGATTTTTTACAGCTTCAAGATTATTTTCGACAGTCAGCAAAATTTTTTCCTTATTTTTTACCCAAAATAAATTATAAATTAAATAAAGAATTTCACAATATTTAAACCTTTATGCTAGAATGGATTAGGTTTTGGAGTATTAAAAATGACGGAAATCCTTATTTTATATATATTAATTAAATATGATGCCACAATTTACAAAATTAAAAAATTAATTGAAGAAAAATTTTTCATGTACGCTTCTCCAAGCCTCGGCACAATAAATCCGGCTTTAAAAAAGCTTGAAAGCCTTTCTTGTGTTGAATTTGAATCAAAAATGTCAGACGGCGGAATGCTCACAAAAACCTATAAAATCACACCTTTCGGGCAAAAATATTTAAAAAGCCAAATTTCCGCCTTTACATTTAAAAATAAAGCGCACATTTTAAACAGCGCTTCAATTTTAATCTGCATTTCCGATATTCTTGAAGAGGAAGAAAAAAAAGAACTTTTCCAAAACTGCCTGAACAGCCTGAAAATACTGAAAGCAGAGATAATCTCGGCACTTGAGAACCCTTATAATCTTTATACCGAAACACAAAAAAACGTTATAAAATCAAACCTTCCTGCCATTGAAAGCTTAATCGGAGAAATTCAATGAAAAAAGGAATGGTAATTTTCGGCACAAAGGAAGGTTCAATAGCGGAAGAACTCGGGCTTCAAAAGGGGGATGAAATCCTTACGGTAAACGGTATTCAGCCAAAAGATATTATTGAGTTAAGTTTTATTATTCAGGATGAAAATATCAGTCTTGCAGTTAGAAAAGCACCCCAAATACAGGAAGACGGCAGTTTTTTACCGGGAGAGCTTGAACTTTTTGAAATAGAAAAAGATGAGGACGAAGACCTCGGCATTGATTTTGAATGCGCGGTTTTTGACGGTATTAAACCATGCCTGAATAAATGTATATTCTGCTTTGTAGACCAGCAGCCAAAGGGCTTAAGAGAAAGTTTATACGTCAAAGATGACGACTGGCGGACTTCTTACCTGCAGGGGACTTACATTACAGGCACAAATCTTAAAGAAGAAGACTGGCAGAGGATGGAAGCTTTGAGGCTTTCGCCTTTATACGTTTCAATACACACCACCAATCCTGATTTAAGGATTAAAATGCTTAGAAATAAAAGGGCGGGCGAAATTTTAAATATTTTAGACAGGTTTAAAAAAATCGGAATTGAAATTCACGGGCAGATTGTTTTATGCCCCAAAATCAATGACGGAGAGGAATTGAGCCGTACACTGAATGACCTTAAAAAATATAAAAAAATATTAAAATCACTTGCCGTGGTGCCTGTCGGGGTAAGCAAATACAGAGAGGGTGATATTTTAAAACCCTTAACATATGAAAATGCAAATAATATCATAGATTTACTGGATGAATTTAATACATGCCAGAAAAGGCATATAGCAATGGCATCTGATGAAATTTTCCTTACGGCAAAAAGAGAAATTCCCGATAAAAAATATTACGGCGATTTTGTACAGATTGAAGACGGTGTCGGCGCTATAAGGCTTATGTCCGATAGTTTTATTAAATGCAAAAAGAAGTTGAAGAAAAAATTAAAAAATAAAAAGAAAGTTTCAATTTTAACGGGAAGCATTGCGGCAGAACTCTTTGAAGGATTTAAAGAAGAAATTGAAGTTGAAAACCTTGATTTTGAAGTTATAAATATTAAAAATGAATTTTTTGGGGATAAAATAAGCGTCGCAGGGCTTATAACGGGAAGTGATATCTTAAAAACCGTAAAAGATAAGGATTTTCAGCATATCGTAATTCCGTCCGTTATGTTAAAAGAAGGAACGGATGAATTTTTAGACGAGGTTAAAATTTCGGATATTGAAGCAGAAGTTAAAAAAATAAACCCCGATGCAGTTATTCACGTTAATGAAGATTGTTACAATTTTGACGAAATCTTAACAATTATTAACCATGAATAACAATTATTTTGCTTCATACCTGTTATATTTGTATCAAAATAAGGTGTTTTAAAATGCAGCAGGCAGAAATGACAAATTTCATACATTCAACCATAAATGCAAACGCAAAAGTAGGGCAAAATGCCGTACAGCAGCCTAAAACAGATACAACTGCAGGCAAAAAAAGCGGCGGATTTTTAAATGCTGCAAAAGAAGTTGGCATCACAGCAGGAATGGGCTTAACCGGAGGGCTTCTTGCAGGCGGAATTACAGCTTTATTACCGTCCAAAAATATTGAAGGAGTGAGTGATACGCTTTGCGATACTTTTATAAGAAGCAGCATGAATACAATGGGAATTGCGGAAGAAACATTGCCTGATGTAAGTTTTGAAAACGCAAAAGAACAGCTTGAAAAGGCGGCAGAATATGTGAAAACGGGCCGTCTGCTTGAAAATGAAAACTTAAACGATGAAGAAATAAAAACACTGGGACAGAAATTTTCAGATGCCGCATGGGCACTGAAACAAAGCGCCTTGGATTATATCAATAAAGCCGCAAAAGAAGACGGGCTTTTAAATTTTGCCAAAAAAGAAGCTAAAAAAGACAGAACTGCATACATTATGAAAAATTCCATATCCGTAGGTATCGGGGCAGCATTTATACTTCTTTTGTTTAATATGATAACGGGCGGCAAAAAAGACGGTAAAAACGGCGAAAAAACACAAAAATAAATTTTTTATTCTGCTGATTTAATTTTATGAAATTATTGTGTATAATGGCTTTATGTTTGATAATTTATCGGAAAGATTACAGGAAATTATACATAAAACCTCTTCGAACAGCACTTTAACCGAAGAGAATATGGCTGATGCTTTAAGGGAAATCCGCCGTGCTTTGATTGCATCGGATGTTTCTTTAAATGTTGTTAAGTCTTTTATTTCAAATATTAAAGAAAAAGCGGAAGGGGCTGATGTATTAAGAAGTGTTAAACCATCCGAAATGCTTATAAAAATAGTTTCCGATGAATTAACGGAGCTTTTGGGTAAGGAAAATTCACCTTTGAAGCTTGATACAAACCCAAGTATTATAATGATGCTCGGGCTTCAGGGAAGCGGGAAAACCACGGCAAGTGCAAAACTTGCTTTAAGGTTAAAAAAAGAGGGCAAAAAGCCGCTTCTTGTTGCAATGGATGTGTACAGACCCGCCGCAATCGAGCAATTAAAGACTCTTGCAAAATCAATTGAAACTGACTTTTTCAGCCTTGAAAATTCAAAAGATGTGACCGAAATTGCCAAAAAGGCGCTTGAATACGCCAAAGAAAACAATAATACAGTGTTAATATTTGATACTGCGGGCAGATTACAGATTGACACCGATATGATGGCAGAACTGCTTATCATAGATAAACTTTACCCCTTAAATGAAAAACTTCTTGTTGTAGATTCAATGACAGGACAGGAAGCGATTGATATAGCCAAAAACTTTGATGAGCAATTAAAGATTACAGGGGTGATTTTAACAAAGCTTGACGGTGATACAAGAGGCGGATGTGCTTTAAGTATCGTTTATTCAACGGGAAAACCGATTAAATTAACAGGTACCGGAGAAAAAATTGTTCCTCTTGAAGATTTTTACCCTGACAGAATGGCGGGCAGAATTCTTGGAATGGGGGATATTGTAAGCCTTGTAGAAAAAGCACAGAGCGCATTTGATGAAAAACAGACAAAAGAGCTTGAACTTAATATTTTAAAAAACAAATTTTCTTTTGATGACTTTTTAAAATTTCAAAAGCAGATGAAGGCTTTAGGGTCAATTGAAGGAATATTAGGGCTTTTGCCTATCCCCGGGCTGAATAAAGATGTAAAGCAGAAAATTTCTTTTGAAGGGGAAAAGCAATTTAAAAAAATTGAAGTTATAATAAGTTCCATGACGCTTAAAGAGCGTGCAAACCCTGATTTATTAAATGCAAGCAGAAAAAGAAGAATTGCAAAAGGCGCAGGTGTTGACATAAACGAATTAAACGCGTTTATGACACAATTTGAAACAATGAGAAAGATGATGAAAGGCTTTGGAGATTTAAAAAGCGGTTTAAAGGGTTCCAAGGCAAAACAAAAAGCAAATTTAATGGCTAAAATGAAGAGTAGAGGAGGTTTTCCCTTTTGAGCATGAACAGAAATAAAAAGGATCGTTATAAAAAAATAAGAAATATAATAAGAAGAATCCTTCCTATTGAAAGAATTAAGATTTTGGCATTTATACTTGTTGCAGTGTGTATATATGCGGTAATTCATGTTTCGGAATTTGATATGGATATGAATTGCGATAAAGATACGCACACCTGCACAATAAGCAAAAAAAGCCCGAATGATAATACATATATAGATATAAGCCGTTTTGACACGGTAAAAATTTACGATATAGCGGTTGATAAAAGAAAACTTGAAAACGGCAAAGTAATTTACGACATTTTATTAAATTACGGGACTGATAACGGCCAGGCATTTATCAATTACGGTTTTACCAACCCGATTAATGCAAATAATGTTATGATACAATTCGGAAAATATTTAGAATCAGGCATGAGAACAATAAAAATAAGAAAGCACTGCTATTTTAACGAATATTTCTGTTTTGTAAGAGGTAAACAAGATTAAGTTAAAATTTCAAAAAAAATTTTTAAAAAAGGCATAAAACGCTTGATTTTAAAATATCTTTGTGTTTTTATGTTGATTAGGTAAATAGTGTAAGCAAACAAAAGAAAGACGAACAAAAGTGGTTAAGATTAGACTTAAAAGATTAGGATATAAGAAAAACCCGACATACAGGGTAGTTGTAATAGATTCACGTTCTAAAAGAGAAGGTGCACCTATTGAGGAATTAGGTTTCTACAATCCGAAAACAAAAGAAATGAAATTAAATAAAGAAAGTGCTGAAAACTGGGTTAAAAAAGGTGCTCAGACTACAGAAACAGTTGCATATTTAATTAAAAACTGTGATGAAAACGGCGCTCTTATTTACAATAAAAAAGAAACACAAAAGCTCTCTAAAAAGGCTCAAGCTAAATTAGAAGCTCAAAAACAAGAGGAAGCTGCCGCAGCAGAAGCTCCTGCAAGCGAAGAGGCTCCGGCGGAAGCAGCAGCTGAATAGTTTTAAAAAGAACACTTTATGAGCCTCAAATTTGAGGCTCATTTTTTTATTTAAAATATTATCAAAATTTAAGAAAGTTAAAATTTTTATAAACAAGGTGAAAAATAACAGATTTTGTGGAATATATAGTTATTATAATGTAAAAAAATCGTAAAATATTTACTTATGTTGAGAAGTATAGTAATATTTGATTATCGAAGGTAAGAGGTTGCATTTTATGAAGTTAAATATAAAACTCGATAATAAAAAATCTAAAGCACAAAGTTTGATTGAATATGCTTTGATACTTGCAATGGTTACGGTTATTGCGGTTGTTGCCCTTCAATTATTGGGACAGAATATGTCAAACACTTTGAAACAATCTGCAGAAACCATTAACACCGGTGCAGATGATGTTCAAAGAAAGGCATGCGAATCATTCGGCGGCACATGGACACCCGGAAGCACGGAAGAAGCCGGCACATGCGAACTCAATGATACAAATTCAGATACAACGAATTAATCAGCCTCCGCAATACTTTTAAACTTTTCAAAATCCTGTATGGTATCAATACCTACAGGATTTAAATTTGTAAGTATAATTTTTATTGTCATGCCGTTATACAGAGCTCTTAACTGCTCAAGAGATTCCGTTTTCTCTATCATTGCCATAGGAAGCGATGTCATTTTTAAAAGGCTGTCTCTTCTGTAAGCGTACATGCCGATATGTGCAAAATATTCAGCAGCCTCTTCATTCCTTTTATAGGGAATCGGGTATCTTGAAAAATAAAGGGCATAATTTTCATTATTGAATACGCATTTTACACAATTCGGGCTTTCAATCTGTTCTTTATCCGTGATTTTTCTAACAAGTGTAGAAATATCCGCCGTTGAATTATGAAGAGCATTAATTAAAGAATCAATTACATCGCTATCCATCTGGGGCTCATCCCCTTGCAAATTTAAAATATATTCAATTTCAGGATGTCTCTTTACAACTTCCGCTATTCTGTCGGAGCCGGATTTATGCTCGGTTGATGTCATTTCAACATTTCCGCCGAATTCTTTTACAACATTAAAAATTTCTTCACTGTCACAGGCTACAATAACGTTTGAAGCGAGTTTTGCTTTTAGTGCGGCTTCATATACCCATTGAATAACGGGCTTGCCTTTAGCGCACAGAAGGAGCTTATTTTTTAACCTGGAAGAATTTAATCTTGCAGGAATTATAATCGCAGTTTTTTTAATCTTTTCCAAATTTTCCATAATAACAAAACCTTTTTCTTTAATAATATTTTTGACCTAGTTTAATAACCTTATCCTGGGCCTTTTTCATCATCTTTTCATCTTTAACGTCAGCCCCTAAAAATCTTTCGTATTCTTCAAGCGCCTTTTTTTCTTTACCCTGTTTTTCAAGAATTTCTGCCATATAAAAATGCGAAACATAGTAGCTTCTATCCATCTCCAGCGTTTTTGTAAAAAATTTGTATGCATTTGTTGAATCGTTTAAAGCATTATAAGTGAGTGCTTTATAATAATAAACTTCGGGGTTATTCGGGTATAATTTTTCAGCCTTGTCAAGTTCAACCAGCGTATTTTTATAATCACGTTTTTGATACATTGCATACGCAGAATCAAGCTTGTTATCTATTTCCTGCTGGGTTAAATAGCTTAAAAGCTTTCTTGCTTTTAAATTTTTCCTATCAAGCCCTATTGCTTTTTTAAGGTAACTTTCTGCCGTTTTTTTAGAATTTAAATCAAGATACAAAAGAGCTATCCCGTAGTATAAATCCGAATTAACGGAATCCAGCTTAACAGCACTCTGAAGAGCTACAATTGCCGCTTTATAGTTCTTCTGCGCCTTATAACAATTTGATATGGATTCATATACGGAAGCATTTTTCGGCTGAATTTGATTATAAATCTTAATTGCTTTGTCATATTCCTTATTTGACATATAAGACAGAGCCAGCAGGTTTTTTTGCGAAGCTACATTTTTATTGCTGTAATTATACATATTTTTGATTTCAGGGTTATTCGGGAAGTTTTTGTACGCTGAGAGCGAAAGCTCATATGCATCAGCCGTTTTGCCTTCAAGTTCATAGATTTTATAAAGGCTTGTATAGCTTGAAACTTTTTTAGGTTCAAGCTTAATTGAGGCTTTATATAAATTTATCGCATCAGCTACTAAACCGTTTGAATAAAGGGTTTTTGCAAGATTATTATAAAAATTTGCATTTGGAGAGAAATTTTTATTTAAAGGATAGAATAATTTAACAATATCCTCAGAACGTTTTTTGCCCGTAAAAAGCTTAAAAAGCCCGAGCTGCGCCTGTTTTGAATCAGGATAAAGTGCAAGCACAACCTGATAATCTTTCATTGCATCACCTGCCCTGTTCAGCGCTTTTAAACTTTTCGCGCGGGCGATTCTTATCTGTGTTTCATACGGATTATTAAGAATTATTGAGTTATAAACCTTGATGGCTTCCGTGTATTCACCCATATCAAAGAGCAGATTACCAAGATAATACTTAAGAAAAATATCGTCGGGTTTTAATTGCATTGCTTTTTTGAATATTTCATAGGTTTTGTTGTATTCTTTCAATTTTTGATAAGCAAGCCCCAAAATTTCATAAGAAGTTTCATCACCTTTTTTTTGCTTAATTTCTTTTTCATAAATATTTACTATGAAATTCAAAATTTCAGGGTCTTCGGTTAAATTTATTGTTGTTTCAAAATATTCTTTTGCTTCTTCATCTTTGCCGAGTTCTTTATATATTGTACCCGTTTTACAGGTAACACAATAATTTGCAGGCTCAACCTCAAGCGATTTTTTGTAAAATATTAAAGCTGCCTCGGGATTGTTAAATTCCTGAGAGATATCACCGAGATATTCATAGCAGATTTCTTTACAATAATCTTCATTTGCAAGTTCCAGAAATTCATAAGCGCTTGCAAAGAATTTATCTTCAAGATAAAGATTCTTTGCTATTTCAAGGCGGTTATTTTGATTATTTTTAAACCCGAGCTTATTATATGTGGCATTTAGTTTTTGATAATATTTAATATAATCTTCGGATTTTTTATTTTTCCTCAAAAAATACAGAATGCTTCTTATATCATCTGCCTGTGCTTCATAATCCTGTTTTATTCCATGATATAATACACGTTTTTTCATTATTGCAATATAAGCATCTATATTTTGCGCAGCAGGATTTTTGATAACCTTTTTTGTTATTGATATTACTTTTTTAGAATCTTCACATTTAGCATAAACAGGACATGTCGTTTGATAAATTATTAAAAACAAAAGGCATAGTGCCGGCAATATTTTGTGTTTCATTGATTTTCCTCATATTTTAATAATTTAATATTATACAAAATGTTAAATTAATACAATACAGCCTTAAAGTTAACCTTCCTATATAAAAAACACCCGCCTTGTTTATTATTTAAAGGGCGGGTGTTTTATTTATTTAACCTTTTGAATTCGGATTATTGGATAGCGTCTCCGTCTTCATCTGTTTCGTTTTCTTCATCTAAGGTGATTCTTGCAGCTGCCATAATTACGTTTGCTGTAGGATCTGTGATTTCGTTTAATACGGGAGCTACTGCGCTTACGCCTTCTTCGTGTCTCGGTAATCTAACGAGTGAAGATTCTCTGAGGTCAGTACCTGCGATTGAAGGACCGTCGGTAATTTCAGGAGGTACGTCGCATTCTTCGGTTGCTCTTTGGTATACAAGAAGGAAGTTGTTGTCACCTTCGAATTGTAAGAAGTGTCTTTGAGTTCTGCCGTCATCAGCAAGGTCGTAGTGGTCTTGATAGAAACCGGGGATGCTGTCGATATTTTCAACATCTGTATCCATATTCCATCCGGCTAATTTCTTAACTTCGATGTATGCTGTACCTACACCTGCTGTGTTTGCATTAGGACCGATGTTATCCGTAGCTGCATTAGGAGCATTGTCTGTTGCTGCAAGTAACTTAACATTGTTACCGTCAACGATTTCTAATGAGTCGGCTTTAACTTTAGCGATTGCTAATGTTTTATCTTTTGCGTTTAATTTAACGTTTCTGCCATCAAGTGCTGCGTTTCCTGCACTTGCTGCTACCTGATTGTTTGAAGTGTTAACATTTGAGTTAATTTCAAGACCGGCTGTTTTGTTGTTTACGCCTGTGAATGCAATGTCGATATTTTTCTTAGCATTTACGATTAATTTGTTGCTGTTTGCATTGATTTGGCTGTCTGCGTTTGTTTTTACATTGCCATCAGCATTAATTGTTGTTTTGCCTTTGTTGATTGTCATATCTTTATTAATTGTTACATCACCTTTTGCAGCAACTGTATTGTTGTTTGAGTTGAATGACGTATCATTTAATAAGATTCCGTTTGTTGCTTCAACATTGATATTGTTTCCTGCAATCATATCGGTTCTTGCGATTGACCAGCTGCCTGTTTTTGCAAGGTTGATATTGTTGTTTGCGTTAAGAACTAATCTGTTATCAGCTGAGAAAGCACCTACCGTACCGTCGCTGTTGATATTTTCACCGTTGCCGTTTACGTTGAAGTAAATATTGCCGGCTGCTTTAACGCTATGTGCCTGGTTATAATCAGCGTCAAGGTTTGCTGTTTTTGCCTGAGTAATTGTTACATTGCCATTTGTGGATTGAACAAGAACGCCTGCGCCTTTAGCTGTTGTTTTACCGTTTTTAGAAGTGATTTTGTTAGCGTTTGCTGCTTTAACGGTTGAATTTGTGATGATTACATCGCTGCTTGCCGTGATATTTGATTCATTACCTGCAGTTACAACTGATGTTTCGGGTCTTATTGCATCAGGGCAGTTATTAGGCGGGCAATCGTGTTTTTGGATGCCTACTCTGCCGTTTGAAGCAGTTAATGTATTGTTGTTTGAAGCCGTGATTGTGCCTGATTGAACTGAAACATCACCGTTATCCGCAATTACTTCGTTATTTTTAGCATTTAATTTTGAGTGAAGGATTGAAACACCTCTTAAGTCTGCACTGTCGGCAGGGTCTTTAGTATCGCCTTTAGCCCATAATTTAATGTTGCCGTTTTTAGCTGTTAAAGTTGAACCTTTTTTGGTGATAACGTTTTTATCGCCTGCAACTTGTTCAACAGCAGTGCCTAAAGTTACTTTGGAGCCGCCTATCATTGTAATGCTGCCGTTATTTGATGTTACATCGGAAGTTGTAACGTTAGCATTTGTTTTACCGTTGATTTCGATATTTTTATCAACCGTGATATTTGAATTGTTTCTGATTGAAACCTGTCCGTTTGCAGAAGCTAATTTTACATTAGCAGTCTGGTTGGAAGGAGTTGCAATCCATTGATCTCTTTTGTTATTGAAATCAGCTTTTTGAAGATTTGTATGGTCTAAGATTAAATCGCCGTTTGTTTCAATAACTAATGTATCTTTTTCGCCTGATGCAACTTTTCTGTCATAGAAAGTTGTACCATCTTTAATTAATACGTTGTTGTTTTGGTTGTAGTCATTATATAAATTTAATGTACCATAGTCTAAAGTAGTATTGATAAGGCTTGTTTCTTTACCGCCGAGTGTAACGGTGCCTTTGTCTGCGAATAATACCGCATCGTTAACTTTAATTGCGCCGCCTGCTTGTTCGGCTTTTATGGTAAGGTTGCCTTGTTGTGAAGCATAAACACCTGTATTTAAATCAACATTTTTACCTGTGATATAAACATTGTGGTCTGCAACAAGTTTTGTTTTATCGCCTAAAGTTTTTGTAATAACGTTACCTTTTTTAGCTTCAACTGTTAAGTTACCTTTTGAGTTGATTTCAATCGGTAAATATTTCGTTTCACCGTTTGATTTGTATGAAACCTGATGGTTTCCTGCTGCAACTGCTGCTGCTGATTTTTGAACGGTAATATCGCCTTCTGCTGATTTAATTGTGATATTGCCGGCTTTTGCATCCTGTCCGTATGCTAAACCGTTGTTGTAATCAGAAGGAGCGGAGGCAATTCTTGTATTGTCGATATTAATATTTTTCTTAGCTGTGATTGTGATATTACCGGCACCTGTCTTAATGTTAGCGCCTTCAACAGTATCGCCGTTATAACCTTGCATGGTTTCAAAACGTGAATTTACAAGGCTTATGTTACCGTTGCTGTTAATATCAATTTCGCCTGAGGTGCTGTTGTACATTTTGCTTGTGTAAACAGTTGAATCATCAACTTTAACATCGGCACCGTTATATCTGTTATCAATTAATGCTGCACCTGTGTAGATTTTTGAGTTGCCGGTAATTGAAATACCGTAATCAGCAGGTGTTTTTCCTGCAGCGATTGTTGCATTGTCATTAATTTTTACAAGTGAGTTGCCGTATTTATCAGTATCAGCAACGCCGCCAAGTTCGTTGTATTGTAATTCTACTTTATCGGCAGTGATTAATTTTACGTTTGATCTTGTTTGGTTTGCACCAGCAACGTTACCTGATGTTCCGTTTGATTCGTATGTTTGAATTTTTGAATTGTTAACGGTGATTTTATCGCCAATTAAAGCAACTGACATAGCTTTTGTACCGTTGCCGTTAAATTTTGAACCGTCTAAGCTGATAACTCCGTATCCGTTTGCATCAACAGCTGATTTATCATATACGATAGGTGTCATAGCACCGTATTTACTTTTTAAACCGTCAACATTGATATAGTTGTTATAATTTTTGCTTGTATCTTTTGCACCGGCAGTCATAAGATCTTTGCTGTATTTATCGATACCTTGAATGTCTCTTGTTGAAGCAGTGAAAGAATTCAAGTTAACCTGTGAACCGTTGCCGAATGTAATACCGTTCGGGTTGATTAAAATAACGCTTGCACCGTTGTTGTAACCGCAGCTTGTACCGCCTGCAGCGCATGTGCTGCTGCTTGTAAGAGCGCCGTAAATTTCAGATGCTTTACCTGTATTCATTACTCTGTTTATGAATTTTTGACCCCAGGCATTTGAAACCCAGTTAACTGCAACGTTTTTACCAACGTCAAAAGAACCCCAGTTGAATAAGCCAACTCCATATGTTCCCGTACCGGGTGCCATTTCAACCTGGAAGTTATTATAGTCTTTACCGCCTACATTAACCGTACCGTTAATACCAATGTTACCGCCGTTAATTGCGCTGTCGATAACCGGAGTTTGGTTATCAGCAGGTATGGCTAATGACGGAGCAATTGAAATCGGCATATAAGCAGCAAAGCTTATTAAAAGAAATAATGCTTTAACTTTTTTGTTTAAAGATCTCATATTTTGCCTTTCCTTATAATAGATATATACTTAACTCTTAATATTTTCTTTCAAGATAAAGTTGTTAATTTGCTCATTAAACAGGTTATAGTTTTGCCTTTATATATTATAATAAAAACCTCTCAATATGGAAAATTGCTAACAACTGATTAATCTTTGCAATACTTAACATTTTGATAATAATAGAAACATAAATGAAATTAAAGCATTAATTGCGAGAAAAAAATTTACATAAATTAACAATTTTTCATTTTTTAGCATGTTGATTTTTAAAAATGTTTTCAATATTCTATTAACACAAATAAAATTTGTTAAAAAAAGATAAAAAAATCATTAATATAGTTTATTGCCGTCTTTTAAGTATTACTTTATTATAAGAAGTAGTACTCCGATAGTGTAATTCATGAAAAGGACAAGTAAAAAGTGAGAAATAAGTTTTTAAAAACGTACATTCCCTTAATGGCGCTATGTATGTTTGTGGCAACAAATGCTTGTTTTGCAGATGCCTCAACGAATCTTATGTCTCCTATGGGAAACTTCGATTCAGGTATTATTGACCAATCAAACATTCGCCAGTTTAAAGAATATGAAATGAAAGCTCGTGAAGAAAGAAATGACGAACACAGAGGCAACGAGCAAATCGAAATGAAAAAGGATATGCAGCAGGAAGTAGACAAGCTGCCCAATAAAGAAGTAACTTTCAAATTAAATTCAATTAAATTTGAAGGATATACCGCTTTTACGGAAGAAGAATTAATGAACCTTATCTGTGAAAAAATCGGGGAACAGGTAACAGTAGCCGATGTTATCGGTATGGCAAACATGGTTACCGATTTTTATCAGCAAAGAGGCTATATTTCAACAATAGCTTATCTTCCGCCTCAAAAAGTGCAGGACGGTAACGTTCACATTATGATTATGGAAGGTAAATACGGCAACATAAAAGTTTCAGGAAATAAGTGGGAAAAAGATAAATATTTAAAAAATGCTTATTTAACCGATAAATATATTGAAGAAGGCAAACTTTTAAATGTCCGCGACATTCAGGAATCCTTAAGAGAAATTAACGCAACAGGATATATGAAAGGTCAGGTTGCATTAACGGATAACGAAGAAAGCGCCGAATTTACCGATTTAGAATTAAACATCGCAGACAGATTCCCGATTGACTTCGATTTCAGATGGGACGATATGGGTACAACAACCACAGGTTTAAACAGGGCAATTTTCTTTGCAGGTATGTATAACCTGACAGGTCACGGCGATCAATTATATTCAACAACAACCCTTGCAAGACATTCTATCGGTCAGGGTGTTTTCTACAGTGTTCCTATCGCAAAAACAAAAGAGGCTAAATTAAATCTGGGATATTCTTATTCAGGCGCTTCGGTTGACGGTCAATTAGACTGGATGGGAATTGAATCAAAATCTCATAACTTCTTCGGATCAGTTTCAAGAAGATTGGTTAAAACGGATAACTACAAATTATACGGCGATATCGGTTTAGATATCAGAAACACAAAAACCGAATTTACGGCTTTGCCCCATGAATTCAGAGATTTACTTGATTATAAATACAGATCAAGAACCGCAAAGGTTAACTTAACAAGCATTAAGGATGACTTTTACGGTAAAACATTTGTAAGCCTGGGTACAGGCGTTGGTATCCCCGGAATGGGCGGTACGGATGATTTCTACGGCGCAAGCAAACACGATAAATCCGTTCCGAACAACAATGCGGTAAAAGTTTTTGCAAACGCCGCAAGATTGCAAGCATTGCCTTTAAGATCAACAGGTATTTTACAAGTTGGCGGTCAATGGGCAAACAGAGCGTTGTTACCTTCAGAAAAGATGTCAATCGGCGGTATGACAAGTGTTAGAGGGTATGAAGAAAGCGCATTTATTTCAGACTACGGTATGACAGCATCTGCCGAAGTAAGATTCCCTGTTCCGTTCTTGCGTATGATGTTACCTGAAAAATTACACTTCGTTGACGACAGTATCCGTTTAGCAGGTTTCTATGACCTTGGCTGGTACGGAAACGTTAAATCCGGCGACGGTTCTGATATGGTAATGAGCGTTGGCGGCGGTGTAATTTTAAAATTAACAAAATACTTATCCGGAAACGTTTATATAGGTGTTCCTATTGGAGACAAGCCTGAAAATGCTTCAGGATGCAGGGTTCACTTCATATTATCATCAAACATTCTGTAATAAATTGTTAAAAATAACTTTAAAGCCCCTTTATAAGGGGCTTTTTAAATATTTAAAATTTTATGCCTCATTTGGCATAAAGCAGAAATTACAAGCTAAATAGCAATTGTGTTATCAAGCATAAATTTATACATTTGATACTCGTCATCATCTTTTTTATCCTGCTCTTCTTTAGATTTTTTAGTTTTATCAATTTTTTTATCAACGTCTTCTTTAAATTCAATCATTTTTTCATCTTTCTTTTTATTAAAAACATTGATTTTTAATCCGTCAAAAAGGCCGTATTCATATTCCTGACGGTATGTGCCGAATGTAGCCGCATACGAAGCACCAGCCGCAGCAAACATAAAGAAAATTAATAAAAAATATACCGTAAATCTTTTCATAATAAGATTCTACCACAAATTTTGCAAAGGAAAAACGGTGAATTCATAGGAATATATGATTAAAATATGGTTTTTAGGGTATTATAATTAAAGATATGCAAGAAGAATTCTACGACATTGAAAATGAAGACAAAGATTTAAAAAAAGTCGGTTTGGAGCTTATGTTTTTAACACCTGAAAAATGCTCCAATGACGACGGGATTTCTGCTGTAGAATTATCAAAACAATTAAAAATAGAGTTAAACACCGTTAAGAAAAAATTGAAAATTTTATACGACCATCAAATTGTCCGCGCAATCGGCATAAACCCGAAATTTTGGAAATTTGATGAGTATAATTTTCAAAGAATGGATGAAAATGATCCTGTCTATCAATTATTATGTTCTTTTGATGATGTAGATTTCGACAGGTATTTTAAATATTAAGAAATATTAAAATGTTAAAACAAGATGAAATTATAGAACTGACCATAGAAAAAATTGTAAACACGGGCTCCTGCCTTTCGCATTATGAAGGAAAGGCTGTATTTATTAATAATGTTGTGCCTGAGGACATTGTTCGCGCAAGAATTTTGAAAATAAATAAAAATTTTATCCGTGCAGGACTGGTTGAAATTGTTAATCCGTCACAATATAGAGTGAAACCCTTTTGCCCGCTCTATAACGCTTGCGGCGGCTGCAATATGCAAAATGTGGAATATAATTTTTTAATCAAACAGAAAGAAAATATCCTGAAAGAAACCTTCAGAGACTTTGAAAATATTGAATTTAAGCCGTTTATAAAGGCTGACAATTTAAAAGAATACAGATGTAAAGTGCAAAACGCGGTAAGTGAAACAAAAGTTTCAAAAAGGCTTCTGCTCGGGTATTTTAAGGAAAACACCCACGAGGTTGTAAATATAAAATATTGCCCGATACAGCCAAAAATTATTGATGAAATCATAAATTATGTAAGAGAAAATTGGAAATTCGGCGGATATGTCGAAAAAAAAGACAAAGGACTTTTAAAACATGTTCTTATAAGGTATTCAAAATTTTCTAAAAAAATGATTTTAACACTTGTGATTAATAAAGATTTTGAATGGTTTAACAAAATTGAAGAAGATGTAAAGAGCTTTGCTGCCGCTATCACGAAAAAATTTCCCGACATCTCAGGGGTTCTTGTTAATTTTAATCCTAAAAAAACAAACAAAATAACCGGAGATATAACCAAGCTCATCACGGGTAATGATTTTATATATGAAAAAATATATTCTAAAAATGACATATTAGAGGAAAACGAAATATCCAAGGATACATTGGAATATACTTATAAAATCAGCAAAGACAGTTTCTTTCAGACAAACCCCGAAGTTGCTTCCAAAATTTTTGATGAAGTAAAATCTTTAATACCTGAAAATTCAAATATTCTGGACGCTTACGGCGGAGTAGGCACAATAGGTATATTCTTATCAGATAAAGCAAGAAAAATAACCCTTGTTGAAGAGTGCGAAAGCGCAGTAAATGATGCTAAAGCTAATTTCAAACTCAATAATTGTAAAAATTATGAAGTATTTTTGGGAGATGCTAAGAAAATATTTAAAGATTTTCTAAAATCCGCTCCGAAAAATAAAAAATTATTTGACTGCGCCGTTTTAGACCCGCCGAGAAAAGGTTCCGATAAAGAAGCGCTTGAAATTATATCAAAGCTTGCAAAAACAATAGTATACGTATCCTGTAACCCCGCAACTCTTGCACGCGATGCTAAGATTTTGCGCGAAAACGGTTTTAATTTAAAAAGTTTGCAGGGCGCCGATATGTTCCCGTTTACACACCATATTGAAAGTGCAGCGTATTTTGAATAGCTTTTTTGTAAAATCTTTGGGGTGTAAAACCAATCATATTGAAGGGCAGCTTATTGAACAGGAACTTATAAAAGCAGGATATCAACCCGTTAAAAACCAAAACGAGTGTGCTTTTTTTATCTTGAATACCTGTTCTGTCACATCCCATGCGGATAATCAGGCGCTTTACATAATCAAGCAATTCAGGCTTAAAAATCCTGAAGCTAAAGTAATTCTGACGGGATGTTTTGCCCAAACAGCCCGTGACAGGGAGGATTTAGACGCTGATATAATTTTAGGAAATGATGAAAAACTTGAGATTGTAAAATATATAGAATATGCCAAAAATAGCATAAATGAGTCGCAGAAGTATGTTGAAGATATTTTCAACATAAAGGAATTTCATCATAAAAAACTTGAATTTTTAAACACAACAAGACCAAGTATAAAAATTCAGGAAGGATGTTCGAACAGATGTTCATACTGTATAATCCCTTATGCAAGGGGGAATTCCCGTTCGGAAAGTGCCGAAAACATTTTAAATCAAATAAATTACCTTGCGGATAATAACTATAAAGAGGTTGTAATTGTCGGTATACATATAGGAGAATGGGGCAGAGAATTTAACAAAAATCTTCTTGATTTGCTTAAACAAATTGAAGATTCCAAAATTTTAAGATACAGACTCGGTTCATTGTATGTAACGGAAATTGATGAAAATACTATTGATTTTCTAAAAAAATCGGAAAAATTCTGCCCGCATTTTCATCTTTCTTTACAGAGTTTGTGCGATAAAACGCTGAAGGCAATGAATCGCTTTTATAGCAGTAAATATGCCAAAGATGTTATATATGAATTGAATAAAAATTTTAATCTGCCCTTCCTTGGATGTGACATTATAACAGGATTTCCGGGGGAAGATGAAGAAGATTTTGAAATTACGTATAACAAACTTAAAAATTCAGGGTTAAGCTTTATCCACAGTTTTCCTTACTCAAGGCGAAAAGGCACTCCTGCATACAATATGCCAAATCAGGTATATGAACATATCAAAAAAGAAAGAACAAAAAAATTAATAAAACTTTCGGAAAATCTGCATAGTGAATTCCTGAAAAAGAACAAAAACACAATACAAGAAGTTTTGTTTCAGAAAAAATCTGCTAAAAACGGCAAATACCTTGGAATTACAAGAAATTATATAAAAATATACAAAGAAAGCAGCGAAAATTTGCAAAATACTGTTCAAAATTTAAATTTAGCAGACTATGAAATTGAATAAAAAATATTGCATATAAAATTTGTAAATAAATGTAACAAAAAATATATATTTTCCATATAATTTGTCAATATTTCATAAGAGAAATTGTTTATATATACATAAGAGATATTGAAAGAGCAGTAAAAAAGGACTAACAAAAAACAATGATAGCATCAAATTCAGATTTAATCGTTAACAAAATGAACAACTTTTTTATCACGGAAACCATTGCAAAAGAGTACAAAAACACAACAAATGCAATTAAGGCAGCATCCGAACCCCCTAAAAAGAAAATTTACAGGAGTTTAAACAAAATGTTGAAAGAATGCTATTTTGTAGGCTCCCTCAAATACGGAAACAATTTTATAGCATAATTAAATTTTAGAAAAAAGCCCGAAAAAACGGGCTTTTTTAATATTGTGCATAAAAACCCTAATCCTTTAGTATTAATTACTAAAAAAAGCTTGTATTTATTGAATTTTAGATATAGAATAGGAAAGGTAACAACCCTCAATTTTGTTTTATAAATCTTTAGGGAGAAATTTGCATTTTTGCTGATTTTAATTTGATGGAATGAAGCTAAAGCCAAGAAGGATAATTTTTTATGTACACCAATAAATGCACCAAATGTGGCAATGAATTTGAAACCAAAAATCCAAAAAGGGTTATCTGCCCTGCATGTTTATATCCTGATAAAACACCTATTTTAACAGACCCGAATGCTCCCCGCCAGGAAGAGCAGCCGCAGCAATACAGAAGTTATTCCGCAGGTTCCGATAATAATAACTATTATAAAAAACCGTATAACCGCGATAATAACAGAAAACCGGGCGGTTTCCAAAAAAGAGGTCCTCAAAAATTCGGACAGCGCCCGGGCGGAAATTCACGACCGGGCGGTCCAAAGCGACCCATGCAAAAATCTAAGCCGCTTCTTGTTAATAAAGAACAGCTGGCTCAAATTGAAGAATTATACAAAAAAATGCTTCCTCTTCCAAACCCCGATGCACATGAAATAATCGGCGAAGCTATCGGATTAGAAGCAAAGAAAGTATTTTTCGGAATAAATTTAATAAGACAAAAAATGATGCTTCCGAAAGTAAGCTTCCCGAAAAGAAAGCTGGCGCTTACTCCGGATCAGCTGATGGCCATTAAAAACCTTTATGAACCGTTATTGCCGCTTCCTCCTATAGGATGCCATAAAATCCTTGCAATGCAGTTGAAAATGGATGAATGGCGTGTGCATGTGGGAATCGGCCTTGTTCGAAAACAGCTTGGTCTGGAACGCTGGAATGAAGGCAGAGAAGATGCTCCGCCGCCAAAAGAAGGCTATAAAAAAAGCAGTACTAAAAAAGAAAAAGAAGAAACCAAAGAATAATTTAGCAATTCAATATTTAAAATGCCCGTTTAATATGTTATTATTATCTTATGGCTATTATTAAAAATCTGGCTTTTGTACCAGCTGAAAGTTTAAAAAGGTTAACTGCAAACTGCGGTTTTGAATACAATACTTCAAGCTTTGCACCTTTTTGGGTTGATATTTTTCATTATTTTTTACCTTTGAAATTAAAATTTTTAAAGGAATCTTATGCTGTTATCGATAATGAAAAAATATTCGGAATTGTCACACTTGAAGTTGATGATTTCAACAGAAAAAAATTAAAAATTTCTCAGCTTTTTCTTGAAGAAAATTCCGTTGAATACGGCGAACTGCTTATAAATTATGTTGTAAATAAATTTTTGGCAAAAGGTGCGGAATCTTTTTATGTAGTTGTAGATGAAACGGATACCAAAATATTAAAGCTTTTTGATGATATCTGCAAATTTAGAATTATGGCCAATGAGTATTTATTTACACTGAAAAAATCGGATTTTTCATATGGAAAAGACAGGTCTTTTGAATTTATAAGATTCTCAAAAAATATAGAAAACAAAAAAATTGCAGAGCTTTATAACGGTCTTATAAATTCTCATCAGCTGCCCTCTTTTGAAGGAAATGAAAAATATTTTAAAGATAATATTTTTGTCGGCATAAAAAACAATGTTTCTTTCAAATATGTGCTCGAATGTGAAAAATCAAAGAAAATTTTCGGATATTTTGTAATTTCAACAAAAAACAATAAAGATTTTATACTGGAAGCCGTTCTTGCGCCGTCTTATGAAATTTACTTTGCCGATATTTTAAAATTTGCAAAATATGAAATTTCAAAAAGAAATTCAAGCTGGGCTTTGCATATAAAAATTAAAAGCTATTTTATGAATTATAAAATACTTTTAGATGTTATGGAAAGCTACGATTTTAAACCTTCAAAAAAATCAAAAATTCTTATAAAAGACCTTTACAAAACCATAAAAGCTGATAATTCCCTTTATGATAAAAGAATTATATTCAACGATATTACACCTGCATATTAGGCTATTTTTTCTTTGTCTTTAGGTTAAAAAGTTCAAAATCAACACTTGATTGTGTACCGTCAGAGTTATTTTCGAAAAATCTTGATATACCCATTGATGCAAGAACATACTTTCCGCCGTTTGAATTTATTCTATATCTTATATTAAAAGCAGGGGTTGCAATGGCTTTATTCGCATAATTAAAGGTGGAGACTTTTTCAAGCATATCAAGCACATTTGCCATTTTATCGGATTCTTTAAGCGCATCAATTGCGATTACAAAATTGGTTTTTAAATTATGTTCAAGATTAGCCTCACTTACCGTTTTTACTTCCTTGAGCAAATCAGTAAAGAAATCATCAAAAAGAGCAAAATTATTATATACAATAAACAATTTATCAGGCGTAATCGCTTTACAATTAATATATTTTTTCCGCATTGCATTAACAATTTCTACATAATTTTTTATGGTAAGTTCTTTTATGTCGCCTTTAACACCGGCAATATTAGGATCAATTGCAGACTCAAGCTCAAGCATTACAAGAATTGCAAATTTTGTATATTCCATTGTTTTATTTTCAAATATTTTTTTTAAATTTTCATTTACGAGCTTTTCTTCAAGTTTTTTTTCAGCAACAACATGTAATTTATGCTGCCTTTCTTTTTCTTCAATAAAATTTGAAAGACATTGAAAAACAAAATACAACCCTGAAAACAACAAAGATGTAATGAGCGGAATCATATCTATAACAACGTCTTTATACGGAATTTCGATTGTTAAAAACATCTTTAAAAGATTTATGGGAGGTGAAAAAATCAACTGAATATATTTCAAAAATGGCATATTAGTAAAGCATAAAAGCCAGTATAAAACATATGCTGCCGCTATAAGCGTACATAATACTTTTATAATATTTACAAAATCGTATAATTTTTCGTATTTATCCATATTTTTCTATAATTCAATATTATCTATAAGACGCACTTTTGAATTACCCGAATTAACCCGCGCCGCAATAAGCATTAAAGCCTTTTTATCTATTGTATCAATTTTTTCAAAAGTATCCGATGATACAATTTCAGTGTATTCAACCTCAAGATTTTGCATAATGGCAAGTGCGGTATCAATCAGAACGGCAGAATCTTTTATCCCGTTATCGTACAATTCTTTTGCTTTAAATAAAGCTTTTGAAATATCAAGAGCAGCTTTTCTTGCATTACCATCAAGATAAGTATTTCTGCTCGAAAGGGCAAGATTATCGTCTTCACGCACGATGGGGCAGCCGATAATTTCAATATCAAAATTCAAATCTTTAACCATTTTTTGAATAATAAAAAGCTGCTGGGCGTCTTTTTGTCCAAAATAGGCTCTATCGCATTTTGTGATATTAAATAACTTTGCAACAATCGTACATACGCCGTCAAAATGCCCGGGACGGCTTTTACCGCAAAGTTTATTCACAACATCATAAGGCGGACAGATTAAGGTTGTTTCTTTATTTTTAAAATAATATTCATCATATATATCACTTGGTGACGGGGCAAAAAGAAAATCTACACCGGCTTTTTCGCATAGTTTAGAATCCGCTTCAAGGGTTCTGGGGTATTTATCATAATCTTCATTCGGGCCAAATTGCGTAGGGTTTACAAAAACACTCACAATAACAATTTCATTTTCTTTTCTTGCTTTTTCAATCAAGCTTAAATGCCCGTTATGAAGTGCACCCATTGTAGGCACAAGACCGACACACCCCCGTTTTTCAGTTTTTAATTTTTTAATCTCAAGTCTTAATTCTTCAACTTTGTTTATAATTTTCAAGTTTTTTCAACTCCTCATCACTCAATTTGAAACTTTCATCTTCAGAAGGGAAACTGCCCGTTTGAACGTCATTTATATATTTTGCCGCACAATCCGTTATCATTGCCTTTGAATCAAAATATTTTCTTGCAAACCTTGGAGAAAATTCATCAAATTTTCCTATTAAATCGTTAACAACAAGAATCTGCCCGTCACAATCCGAACCTGCACCGATGCCGATTGTCGGTATGGCGAGATTTTCACTTATAAATTTAGATGCCTCTTTTGGCATAAGCTCAAGCACAATGGCAAAAGCTCCCGCTCCTTGAAGTTTCTTTGCAGATTCAAGAATTTTTAAAGTAGTGTCAAAATCTTTACCCTGAATAAAATTGCCGCCGATTGTATTTATGTATTGCGGGGTAAAACCAAGATGAGCCAAAACAGGAATACCTGATTCCGTTAAACGCTTGGTGAGGTTTATAATATAATCGTTTGCACCTTCAATTTTTACGGCATCTGCACCGTTTACAATGAATTTACCCGCATTACTGATTGCCTGTTCAATCGATACATTATATGACAAAAACGGCATATCGGCAACAATCAGGGCTTCTTTTGCACCGCGTGCCACAGCTGAAGTAAAAACAAGCATTTCATCAATCGTTATGCGCGTTGTGGAATCATACCCCAAAACAACATTTGCTGCGGAATCACCTACAAGAATGACATCAATCCCTGCCGTATCAAGATATTTTGCAGTATAAAAATCATACGCGGTTAATGCTGCAATTTTTTTATTTTCTGACTTATATTTTTGTATTTTCTTTACGGTTTTCTTCATTTTCTGACACTCTTTGAAGCTCTGTTTCGGTTAATGAGTCAGTTTTTGCACTATAAGAAGCCTTTTTGCCGGATTTTTTATACCAGTAATAAATGCTTTTTGCAAGGCGACCGGGAGAATGACGGACAAGCCCTTCTTTATTATCTTGAATAAGTTTTGATGATACAAGCTCAAGTCCCATTTTTCTTATTTCACCCGAATCAATCTCAACAGGCAGCGAATCTTTTTCTTCATATTTTTTAGCCAGATTGTTCGGCAGCTGATTGTTGATTAAAATGGCATCAATCAAAGGTTTATCAGCCTTAGCACCTGATTTTATCATATGATCAAAAATTGCTTTGATATGATCTGAAGCGCTGTAGTTATCGGTTTCGCCGGGCTGTGTCATAATATTGCAAACATATATTTTCTTAGCTTTTGCATTTTGTATGGCTTCCGAAATACCATCTACAAGGAGATTTGGAATTATTGATGTATATAAACTTCCGGGGCCTAAAATAATCAAATCCGCACTATTAATTGCATCTATAACATCGTTTGACGGCGTGCAGACTTTCGGCTCGCAGCTTAATTCAATAATTTTCTTTCCTGATTCAGGTATCTGGCTTTCGCCTTTTACATAGGAGCCATCCTCCATCCTTGCAATAAGGCGCATATCATCAGTTGTTGCAGGGATAACTTTTCCTCTTATAAGTAAAACTTTTGAAGATTCCTTAATGGCAGTTATCATATCGCCGCAAATAGCAGTCATCGCCGTAATAAAAAGGTTACCAAAGCTATGTCCGCCAAGCCCTTCACCTGTTTTAAATCTGTATTGAAATAATTGAGTTACGATATCATCATCATCCGCAAGTGCCGCAATACAGTTTCTGATATCACCCGGGGGCAAAATGCCCATTTCTTCTCTTAAACGGCCTGATGAACCGCCGTCATCCCCGACGGTTACAATTGCCGTTATATTATTTGTAATTTTTTTAATACCGCGAAGCATGGTAGAAAGCCCTGTTCCGCCGCCAATTGCAACAATTTTGGGACCATGGTTCAATTTCATTTTTCTGTATAAATTTTCGCCCATTGAGCTCTGTTTTCTTGTGCCACTTACATCCAGCATAGAAAAATTGGTTTTTTTCCACGCCTGAATAAAAATAAAAGCGCCAAGTCCGATAAATACGAGTCCCGCAAGCTCGGCAGGTACTATATGAAAAATTTTTCTTGCAGTTGAAACAATAAAATATATGGGTTCTAATTTAAATAATAAAGTTATTCCGATAGCCGCAAGCACGGAACCTAAAACTATCAGTGCAAACCATCTTTTTATTCTTAATCCCGGAACAAGCCAGATAGCATCTTTCGGCATTTTAACTTTTGAATTTAAAAATTTCATACTTTAGCTTAAAATCCTCCAAAATTAAGTTTTATATCTGTTCTTTAACCCTGTTGTAATTTATCGGGGTCGGCTTGATAACATCATATGCTCTTTTTGCATTTTCGAGCGTTGCAAAATGAATTGTATCAGGCACAACAGACATCTCTCTTAACTGTCTTACAGACATTGTTTCATTAAATAAAACTTCGTAAGAACAATTAATTTGCACTTCTTTTTCAACTGCTGTTTTAATCTCAGGGTTTCCGACAATTAAATTTAACCACGGATTAAACTTTTTTACAGCTCTCGCCACATTTTTTGCAAACTCGGGGTCATTATTCAGCTTTTCATACATTGCACCGTGGCATCTTACGTGTTCTATTTCCATACTCAAGGTATTTGCATAGGCTGAAATTGCACCAAGCTGGTAAATTACCATAGCTTCAATTTCATCTTCCTTTAAGTCCATATTTCTATATCCAAAACCCGAAATATCAGGGTAACCGATATGCGCACCCACGGCAAGATTTCGATTTTTTGCAAATTCAAGAGCCTGCTTTATTGATAAAGGATCGCCCGCATGAAAACCTGCCGAAATATTTACGGAGCTCATATAATTTGCAATTTCATATGCAGCTTCATTTTTGTAAATTCCATATTCCTGCGCTAAATCAGAGTTAAAGTCAAACACCATTAATACCTCATATTTTTTACAATAATTATACTACAAAATTTTAATACAGGAAAATTATTATTAACTTATTACTGTGTTTAAACTATAATGAATTTAAAAAAGGCTGGTAATGTTATGAATAAAAATGTATTTGTTGTAAATCATCCGCTTGTAGCCCATAATTTAACTGTTTTAAGGGATAAAAACACTGATACGGAAAAATTTAATCACGCTCTTAAAAGGATTTCTTATGCGCTCTTTTTTGAAGGTACAAAATTTCTTCCTGCAGTTGAAAAACAAATATCAACACCAATTTGCGATACTTCAAGCCCTGTGATTAATCCTGATATTGAAATTATTGTTTCCCCTATATTAAGGGCAGGACTTGTGTTTTCGGATATTGCACAGGAAATGCTTCCGTTTTGCCATATACACCATCTCGGGATGTATAGAAACGAAGAAACGCTTGAACCCATCTGGTATTACAATAAAATGAAGGGCAAATTAAAAGACCCTTTAAAAACTTTTGTATTCATACTTGATCCTATGCTTGCAACGGGAAATTCGGGATATGATGCCGTTCACAACTTTATTAAACAAAAAATACCGCAGGAAAATATGGTGTTTATAAGCCTGATATCAGCACCCGAAGGTATTGAAAGGCTGACAAAAGCTTACCCTGATCTTAAAATCATTACATCAAAAATTGATGAAAAATTAAACGAAAAAGGGTACATCGTTCCGGGGCTTGGCGATGCAGGAGACAGAATTTTTAACACGGTATATTAAAACCTGCAATATACTGAATCTATTGATTTATGCCTAAAGAGGCATATTTAAAAATTGCAAAACAAAAGAACAGTCTAAAATACAGACTGTTCTTTTAAATTTTTATAAGCTGCGATTTAATTAATCAACATACAAAGGAGCTAATTTTGCTTCCTGCTGAGGAATTACGCCTTCTTCAATAGGAAGATAAACGCGATAATCAATTTCAGAGAAGCAATTGTCAATTGATTCAATTTCTTTAAGTGCCGCTTCATCAATATTTCCGCTTTCAATCATGTCGGCAATTTTTTCAAAACGGTCAACATGCTCTCTAAATCTGTCTGTTGCATAATCTTTAGCCTGCCATGTCGTAATCAAGAACGGCCAATCGGAACTTTGAAGCAGAAGATTTTCTCTTGCCATCTGGTTTAAAGCCCTCAGCATAAGTTTATCATCGGGCTGTTTTTCAAATTTTGATACAATATCAATAATTCTCTTTTCGCAAGAGTGGATAATAGGCCACATCCATTCCGTTAAATGGTTTTGCCATACCCAGAAGTGTCCGCCCTGTCCCCAGCTTGATTCGGGAATCTGAATAGCATCAACGGGAGGATGAGCTTTCAAATACTCGCCTGCGGTCATTCTTTCAACTTCAGGAAGGTGCTGTGCCAGTTTTTTTATCACCTGTTTAATAAATTCAACACCCTCAAACCACCAGTGGCCGTATAATTCAGTATCAAATGACACCATACAAAGACCTTCTTTATCATAATGAGTGATTCTGTAGTCATTCAAAAGATGGTAAATCAAGGTTGTATAGTGGTCAGAATTTGAATTTACCTGACTCATTGCAAGTACGGGGTCATAAAGCATTTTATCGCCTAAATCCGTGGTGGATGAGGTTATTCTCCAGTAGTGCATACCTGAATTCGGGTCTTTTCTGTGGAATTCGCGGTATACGCCGTCGCCCGGGTATCCGTCTGCAGCAGACCATACCTGAAAACCTGCTCTGTCATTTCTGCCCATAACGGCAACCTGTGCATCTGGAAGCCAATATGCACTGTATGTGTCATATCCTGTTGCTTCGCGTTTCGGGAGCGGTATGTATTCAATATTTCCGTAAACACCGATTCTTCTTCTGTTTCCGATGGAATTTCCTCCTTCGATTACGTGAGATTCCGTGAAGAAGTATTCAATATCATTATTTTGAAGGGTAACTTCAACAGCAGGGCGCCATTTTTTCTTACCGTCTTTTCCGGTAAATTCATAACCTTGTCTGTAAGCACATTCAGGAAGCCAGCAGCCTTTTGCTTTTTTGCCGAAAAATCTTTTTGTAGTATCAGAGCCAACTTTAAACTGAGCATTAAGGTTTGTATCAGTCGCAAGAAGCGGTGAAAAACCGTGTGTTGCACCCGATGTAGTTATTTCAATACATTCAAGGTCTTGATATTTTTTAAACCCTGCAAGCAAATCTTTATTAAATTTATTAATAAATAAATCTTTAATATGGTTAAACCAATCAAAATAGTATTTTGCAAGATATTTTAAATGCTGTGAATGGGCAACTTCAGGGTCGGGGTATCTTTCCAAATCTCCTGAAACAGCTTTAATCCTTGAATCAAGGTAATCAATAAAACCCTGTTTTAAATGTTCATCATTCAATTGTTCAGCTAGAATAGGCGTAATACCTATTGTAAGCTTAGCTTTGATACCTTCATCATAAAGCTCTGATATCATATTCAATAAGGGAACATAGGTTTCTGCCATACATTCATACAGGTTTTCTTCCCCGAAAGGCCACATACCTGCCATTCTGTAATAAGGAAGGTGCGAATGCAGCATAAACACGAATTGTCCTACTGTCTTGCCCATGTTAAATTGCCTCCATAATAATTCATATACAATTTATATCACAAAACCAATTAAAATATAAGCCATAAGAATTAGTACAATAGAATATTTTTATAACTTCAAAACAGGGTTTTAATACTAATTCTGTTGAGTTTTAAGGTTTTAAAATATTTTTGAAATATTATATACCATGTAAAGTTTTATGAATAAAAAAAGGCGCATCAGGTTACATAATGCGCCATTGAAAAGTTGTTCATCTAAAATTTTGTTCCAGGTTCTTATTCTTTAATCCAACGTCGTACTCTTGTATTCAAGGATAACAAAGCCGTTGCCGCCATATCCTCCTTTACCTCCTGTTTGGTTAAGTACGGCTCCGCCACCACCTCCTGCACCATAGAGTCCGTTATTGCCATTGGGGGATGGTGTTTGATTTGTAATGTTGCATATGGAATCATAGAGAGGAGAGAGAATACTTGTTCCTCCGCATCCGGGTCTTATTGGTCCAAGTGTAATACTTGTTCCGTCATTTGATTTTACAGAGGAAGAACATACTTTATTACCTTCTTCATCTTTTGTTTGATAAAGACAAGATAAATATCCTCCCATACCTCCATAGTTATCTTCTCCTTTTTGTCCTGATGTTATGGATGATGCTGCGGTTGTTAAATTACTTTGAACATATTCTTTATATGTTTCGGAGAAATTAGAAGGTATTTTTGTTTCATCACCATGGATATTGGTTTCCATTGTTCCCATGCTTCCTTTTAATCCTCCTTTTGCTTTATGAACCACCGTTTTATTTCCTGATATTATGCTTATTGATGTTATTCCTCCGTTACCGTTAGAACCTATGGTTGAAGAATCAAATAATGAAGAAGATGTGTTATCGTTATCATCATCATTGTTATTATTATCGTTATCCAATGAAGATGATGTTATTCCTCCTCCTCTTCCTATTCTTATTTTCATTGTTCTGTTTTTTGGATCAGGATCAAGATTGGATACAACGGTTTGAGTTATTTCACCCATAGTTCCTCCCCCGCCGTTTGAACCTCCCCATTCAACATAGATATATCCGTTAGCACCTTTACCTCCATACCCCGGTG
>CAJULX010000006.1 GCA_910587245.1 Candidatus Gastranaerophilales bacterium | reverse complement strand
GACAAAGAGTAAGCGGTTTTAGAGCAAGAATGGCAACACCTCAAGGACAAAAAACCCTTAACAGAAGACGTGCAAAAGGTCGTCACACTATTGCAATCACAGCAAAAAAACGTGCTTAATAAAGATTTTCGATTAAAAAAAAGCTCATCATTTAAGGCAACTTATTCACAAAGAAGAATTGCTTCCGATGAGTTTTTTATATTATACGGCGGAAAAAATAAAGAAAATGCCGAATATCCCACAAAAATAGGCTTTGTTGTAAGTAAAAAAATTCATAAACGCGCCGTTAAAAGAAACAGAATAAAAAGACTTGCAAGAGAAGCTGTAAGGCTTAGTATTAAGAATAGTGAAGCCGATTTTGAGAAATTCCAGAGTCTTATTTATATGGCAAAAGAGGGTGCTTTGGAGCTTGATTTTGATAAAGCACAATTAAGTGTTACAAAACTTATAAATAAATTAGCAAGAAAATTTATTTAGGAGTATTATAAATTCATCATGAATAGTTTACTTGAAGATTTTGCAGCGCATAAAGACGACAAAATTCAAAAACCTAATTTCGATACCCGCATGGGCAGAGAGTTTCTTGCGTTTTATTTAAAAACAAGATTTAAACAAATAATCAACTGGGATAAAAAAACGGGTCAAAACCTTTTTGTTTCAATAAAAGACGATTTTATTGAAAGATTTTTAGAAAGGCTCATAAGCCATCCTAAAGAAAGAATTTTAATAGGAATAACGGGAGAATCCGCTTCCGGCAAATCTACAATCTGTAAAGAAATTTTGGAAAATACCCGCAGATTAAATCTCCCCGTTACAATTTTAAGCGCTGATAATTATTTTAATGATATTTCCCATTTAATTAAAAAATACGGCGACTTCGATAAATTAAGAGATGCAGGTTATGACGTCGATGCACCTGAAAATTTCCAGCTTGATTTAATGGCAGAAAATTTACAGGATTTAAAAAACGGGCATGATGTTCTTGCACCAAAATATCTTGTAAACGGCACAGGGATAAGTGTTCCCGAAGGATTACCCGTCAAGAGCAATAAAATTATTGTAATTGAAGGCATGGCAACAATGCTTGAGCCTGTAAAAAGCTTATTTGACGTTAAAATATATGTTGAAATTGACGATAAGATAAGAAAAAAACGTTTTATAGGCCGTGCAAAGGATAGAAACCAGGATAAAGACAATGCACAGAAACACTGGGAATATGTTTTAAGAGCAGGACAAAAATATGTCCAGCCCGCTAAAGACGAATGCGATATTATTGCAAGCGGTGAGTGCGATTTGGAATATTTTGCAAAGCTCCTTGAATATATGAACCTTGCAACGAATAGTTTTTTAGAAGAAGGCTAAAAAATTAATCTTTAATTAAAAGATGCAAAGTATTCTTTAATATCTTCAACCAGCGGTTTGAGGTTTGTACGGAGGGCGGGGAGGTCAGAGCTGTTATCTATTTTATAGTTCCAGCCCGTATAATTATCAAGAGCGATTTCCGTTAAATCGTTTTCGTTTGTTATAATTCCACGGGTGCGTCTAGCCTCAAGCGCGGCTTCAACCCTTATCATATAAGCATTATTGGCTTTAAAAATATCAAGTTCATGTTCAAGGCGCAAATCAGGAACAATTGTATCTTCTTTCATATTTATAATTTCATTCAGCCAAAAATCCGGGTCTTGCTTTCTTCCCCAGTCGCCAAGCTCAATTAAACCTGTTCTGTATTTTGATTTATCGGCTTCAATTTCTTCATAAGTAAGATTATTTTTCTTACCGTACATAATTTTTATGGCATCACCTATACCGATTCTTTTAAAACTTTTAAATTCTTCAAGTAAAAGTTTTGCTACAGTATCTTTGCCTGAATATTGTTTTCCCGATAATACGATTAATTTTTTCATACCGTAATTATAGTACACAAAGTAAAAATCCGCAAAAATATACCTTTGCGGATGATAAATTTTCTCCATAAAGTCCGTAGCCGTTAAGCCAAATACCTTTGTTTAACAACACTAACTTGTTCATTCACTTATTACACTTTTATAAAAACATTTTGTATATACAAATTGCATAGAAAGTATATACTGTTACAAAACTTAACAAAAGAGAAAGAAAAAAGCAATTTTTAAAAACAAAATTTCTTTATTAAAGTGTAGAGATTCAAAAACCACACGAGAGATTTAAAAAACAAATTTAGGAGAGTACGACTATGGGCTGGGTAACATTATCACTCAGGAAAATGGCCCTGAAACAAAGGGTATCAAACCTTGAATACCGGCTGGTTCAGATAAGCCAACAACAGCAAACACTTGATAACCAATCATCATACGCACAAAGATATGCAGGTATGATGCAAAATCAAAGCATGATGCAGCTAAATGTTGACCGCCTGAATTATTTAAAACAAGCAAGAGAAAGTTTCTCTGAAAATGGCTCTGATTACCAATCTCAATTGAATCTCCAGACTACTTTAAATGAAATTAACTTGAACTATCAGTTTGAGCAAATGAATATGGAATCAGTATTCCAAGCACAGGAAGACTCTATGCTGCAAGAAATTAACGCACAGCAGCAGAGACTTGAACTGGAACAAGAGCAAATACAAACACAACTCGCTGCAGCACAGGCAGAATTAGAAAGTCTTGATTCAGCAATAACCAGTGATATTAAAAACGGAGCAATCAAACTGACTTCATAAAATAAGTATATAAATTAAACAAACGAAATACGGATAGGGAAAATAGGTTTATAGTTACGCCTGATTATTAAGATGCAAAAGTATCAGAATAATCAGGCTTTTCATATTTTAAAAAATTTAAAACAAAATAAAACCCGGAAAGGAAAGATGACTTTTTTATTCTTCTCCGGGCTAATAGCAATTACAAATCAGTAGCAAATACGGCATTATCCAATCAGACGATAAAATAAGCAAAAAGTTTCATTTTAAAAGAATTTTTTGTTTAAAGTATAATAATGCTTATGCAAAAGTTTATAGAGAAAATCAAAAAATTAAATATAAAAGTTCTGGACAAAAAAGAGGATATCTATCCTTATGCTTTTGATACAGCACCTTTAAAAAAAGAGATAGAACTGCCCTTTTGTGTTGTTTTTCCTTCCGAAACGGAAGATGTGCAAAAAATTGTTCAGCTTGCTTATGAATACGGATTAAATATTGTACCGAGAGGGGCTGCAACATGCCATACATCAGGCTGCAAGCCGAATAAAAATTCCGTAGTGGTTCATCTTTCTTTAATGAATAAAATAATTGAAATAAATAAAGAAGATTTAACGGCAACCGTTGAGCCATATGTCACCGTTAAAGAATTGCAGCAGGAAACAGAAAAAATCGGGTTGTTTTTTCCGCCGGACCCTTCAAATTTAGCGGTTTCTACCACAGGCGGGGCTGTTGCACTGTCATCAGGAGGTCCCAGAGCCTTTAAATATGGTACAACTAAAGATTATGTCATAAATCTTGAAGTGGTGCTGCCTACCGGTGAAATTTTGCATACAGGTTCAAATGTTGCAAAAAATGTTACAGGGTATAATTTAACCCAGCTTTTTACAGGCTCTGAAGGAACGCTTGGAATAATAACAAAAATAACTTTTAAACTTATTCCAAAACCCGAAAAAAGACTTGTAACACTTTGTTATTTTGACAGTATTTTAGATGCGGCAAAAGCGGTAAATAATGTTATAAATGCGCTCATTGTGCCTTCCACTCTTGATTTATTGGATAGAAATACATTATCCACCATTGAAAAATTCAATCCCACAGGGCTGATAGAAGAAAAAGAAGCAGCACTTTTGATTGAGATAGACGGTTCGGATTCAAAAATTAAAGAAGATAATGAAAAACTTTATAATGTACTTCAAAATTCAGGCAGTGTAAAAATCATCCAGAGTAAAACCGAAGAAGAAAACGAAAACATCTGGAAAGCAAGAAGAAGCGCTTATGCCTGCGTTACAAAATTAAAACCGAATGCCGCAACGGAAGATGTTGTTGTAAACAGAAGCAAAATTGTGCCGCTTGTTGAAGGAATACAAAAAATCTGTAAAAAATACAATATGATGGTATGCATTATGGGTCATGCCGGAGACGGCAACATACACCCGAATTTTGCACTTGATTTAAGTAATGAAGAAGAAAAAAAGAATTTTGAACTTGTTAAAAAAGAACTGTTTCAGCTTGCAATAGATTTGGGCGGCAGTTTATCTGGCGAGCATGGGATTGGGTCCGAGAAAAAACCTTATCTTGAAACGGCGCTTGAACCCTGCGCCATAAAATATATGGAAAAAATTAAAAAACTTTTTGACCCGAATAATATTATGAACCCAAATAAAATGTTTTAAGAGATATTTCAAAATGAATACAATAATTAACAAATTAAAAGAATATAAAGAATATGCAAAACAGCTTGTTGAGCTTTCCATACCGATAATTCTCGGAAATGTCGGAAATATGCTGATAGGTGTCGGGGATGTAATAGTTGCAGGAAGACACAGTACGGTAACTCTTGCTGCCATAAGCATTGCAACTGCTATTTTTATGACTTTTTTGATAGCGGGAATAGGCTTTATGGCAAGTATTTCACCCGTTGTATCAAATCTTCGCGGAATGAGAATACCTTCTAAAAATTTATTCCGCGTTACCACAGTATATTCTCTATTAATAGGGCTGATTTTCTTTATTCTTGTAAGATTAATTATTCCGCTTGTACCATATATGAATTTGGCGGACGACCTTAGTTTTTACGTGGTTGAATATCTTGAAATTTCAAGCTGGGGAACATTTGCAGGACTTTTATTTGTCGCGTTTAAGGAATTTTTACAGGCTTATGAAATTGTTGTTTTCCCGAATTTAATTGTTGTGGGTGCAATATTTTTAAACGTGTTTTTAAATATTGTATTTGTATTCGGATACTTAGGGTTTCCGGAGCTTGGCGTAAAGGGTCTGGCAATAGCAAGTCTTATCGTAAGATGGCTTATGGCAGTTTTATTATTTATATACTGCATACCCTTTTTAAAAGGAAAAACAAGCAAATATAAAAGCTATATTAAAGATTTAATAAAAACAGGCTGGCCGATTTCACTTGCAATGTTTTTTGAATTTTTAGGATTTAATATAACAGCGGTTCTTGTAGGAAAATTTTCTGCCGTATACGCTGCCTGCCACAATATTATAGTAACAATGACGGGAACAACCTATATGATACCTTTATCAATTTCAAACGCCGCTGCTATAAAGGTAGGTTTTGCAAACGGCGAAAGAAATATGAAGGATATTAAAAAATATACATTAACAGGATATATTATAATTATCGGCTATATGCTCACCAATATGGTAATGTACGGCGTTTTCCCGAAGCAGCTTTTAAGAATTTTTACAAAGGACCCTGTAGTTGTTCAAACATGCCTGCCTGTATTCGGTATTGTTTTATGCTTCCTGCTGTTTGACGGTCTGCAGTGCGCCTGCGTGGGTTCACTCAAGGGGCTTAAGGAAACAAAACCCATTATGTGGACAATGGCATTTGCATATTTAATTATAAGTATTCCTACAGGATGCTTCTTAGCTTACAAATACAATATAGTATTAAACGGCTTCTGGGCAGGATTAGCTTTAGGTATAATATTTGCCTGCATAATTTCAAACACAATACTCTTTAGGAAAATTAAAAAACTTTCAAAAGAATATAATTAAAATATAATTAATTTAATTTTGATAAGAATTTTTCAATGTTTGCTATGGGATTTTCACTGTTCATTATGGCGCGAACCACAGCAACTCTTGAAGCACCCGCTTTTATAACATCATCAATATTATCAGGCTCAATTGAACCTATTGCAAAAAACGGAATATTGATGTTTTCCGATGCCCATTTTACATATTCTAAACCTACAGGAATCCTTCCCGGTTTTGTAGGGGTTTTAAAAACAGGGCCTACTCCTATATAATCCGCCCCGCCTTCCTGCGCCTTTATAGCATCATCTGGACAGTGGGTTGAAATCCCTATAATAAACTCATCTCCCAAAATTTCGCGCGCGGTTTTTAAACTTATATCATCCTGCCCGAGGTGTACGCCGTCTGCTTTAACAATTTTTGCTATATCAATTCTGTCGTTTACGATAAAAAGGGCATTAAAATTACTTGCAAGCTCGCGAATTTTATATCCTAATTCTACAATTTCTTTTGCAGGACGGTTCTTTTCTCTAAGTTGAATGATATCAACACCGCTTTTTAAGGCAAGCGCCACTCTGTCTAAAAATTCATCATCGCTTTTAAAAGAATCGGAATTTGTTACAAGATAGAGTTTTCTTTTATCAAGCAGATATTTTTTAATATTCATTTTTAACCTTTCAAAGATTTCTTTTTCAATAGTATAGCTTTCATAACGCAAAGTATCGGGTAAGTTCCCGTATTCAGCCAGCATTCTTAAAGATTGCTGTAATCTTTTTATATTTGATTTAAAAACATTTTCAATATTTAATGTGCGGTATTTTTTTGTCGGGTTTTCTATATCTGTACCGACATCATTTTCCGTATCTCTTGATTTTAAAAGGTCAGAATAATTTTCATCAAAAAATTTACATACAAAATGACGCATATTTTTTAATTTTTCGCACATTTTTTTATCATCAAGATAAAATCTTGCAATTTCTTCAAGCGCTCGAAGTGCTTCTGTTGTTCTGTTTATATTAACATCAATGATTCTCTTCAAATTAAAAACCCCTTAATAATCGCCAATGTGATTATATAACAAAGAATGTGGTTAATTAAGCAAAAATTGTTTATTTATAACCTTATGAAATTAAAATTCAAAAATGATAATACCGAAACTTTAATTCATAAAGCTCAAAATGATGATTTTGAAGCACTTGAAGAATTAATAAGGCGTGAAGAAAAAAATATTTACGCAACGCTTTATTATATGAATGCAAAGTGTGACGAAATTTCAGACCTTGTGCAGGAAATTTTATTTAAGGTTGCAAAAAATATAAAAAAATTAAAAAACCCGAAAACTTTCAGAGCCTGGCTTAATCAAATAACAATAAGGCAATTTTATGATTCTTTAAGAAAAAAACAAAGAATGCCCATAAAAATTACTCTTGAAAATGATTATGAAGATAAAAACAAAGAGCTTGAAATACCCGACAGCTCCGTCACTCCGCATGAATGCATATTAAATGACGAGCTTGACCTTGTTATTAAAAAATCAATAGATAAATTAAAAGAGCCGTTCAAAATGACAATTGTTATGCGCGAGCTGCAGGGATTAAGCTATGATGAAATTGCACAGGCCACAAATTCAAGCATAGGAACGGTAAAATCACGTATAGCACGGGCAAGATGCAAACTGCAGGAATATATTAAACCTTATATGTGCTAAAAAGTTAATTTAAGCAAGGAATATAAAAATGTTAAAAGGAAATTTAACCTGTACGATAGTCGGGAAAATTTTGACCCATTACGTAGAAGATAATCTTGATAAAAAATGCAGAGAAATGGTGAGTATCCACCTTAGAAACTGCCCGATGTGCATGGAAAAATATTCCGTTGTAAAGAAACTTTTTAATGAGGCGGAAAAAAAGCGCAGGCTTATCAGAGAAAAAGAAACAATGTATGAAGAAATTTCACTCTACATTGACGGCGAGATGGATAAAGAGAAAATAAACGTTTTTGAATCAATCTTATCTAAAAGAAAAGACTACGAAGAAGCGCTTTTAAACATCAGCAAATTAAAAAGAACATTAAATAATTCTTTTTATAAAACAAAATATAACATTGATATAAATTTATCACACAAAGTGATGGAAAAATTGAAAACGGGCGGCATAAAAAATGCCATAAAAAGATTTTTTAACTGTTTTCTTCAATAGTGACGCCGCTTTCTTTCAATGTGTTTATGAAATTATCGGCAGCAAGTTTTTGAATTTCCTGAGGCACAACACGCAGCAGTTCAACCGTTTTAGAAAGAATGGGATCGGAATCATACCATCTGTTTCCTAAAATCATAGGCTTTACCATCTCATAAAATCTATCCACAGCCTCTTTTGAAACCTCTTCTTCAACTTTTTTCAGAAAAATTTCAGCCTGAGATTTCAATTCATTAGGATATGCTTTTAATAAATCTATTACCTGCATCAACAGAGGGTCATGGTCATACCATCTTTTATATGTGTGCGCCATAATTTCCTTTCAAATCTATATTACTATTTTGAAGCAGATACCTCGTTGTTGTCAAGGGTTTCATAATCTTTCGCATCATACGGAACTCTTTGAACGTTCACCCCAAGTCCCTGTAATTTTTCCGTAAATTTTTCATAACCTCTATCAATATGATGAAGTTTTTTAACTTCGCTTTCACCTTTTGCCATGATAGCCGCAACAACAAGAGCGGCACCCGCTCTAAGGTCTGTCGATTGAACGGATGTACCCACAAGGGTTTCAACCCCTTTAATTATTGCGTGGTTTTTGGATTGACGAATATTTGCGCCCATTCTCCAGAGCTCTGATATATGCATAAACCTATTTTCGTACAAACTCTCGGTTACAACAGATACACCGTTTGCGGTGGATAAAAGTGTCATTGCAAGAGCCTGTAAATCCGTAGGAAAACCGGGATAGGGCTGCGTTATAAAATTCATGGCTTCCATTCTTCTGTCGGCGGAAACTTCCATTGCATAAGGTTCAACAAGCCTTATTTTAGCACCCATTTCCAAAAGCTTGCCCGTAAAAATAGTAAGGTGATTCGGGTAAACATTTCTTATTATACCCTTGCCGCGTGAAGCAATAATTGCGGACATAAAAGTTCCCGCTTCGATTCTATCGGGAATTGTTGTATATTCTACCCCATGCAGGTCACTTTGTTTTACACCCCTTACAGTGATTTCACTTGTGCCTGCACCATCAATATCAGCACCCATTGCAATTAAAAAGTTTGCTAAATCAACAATTTCGGGTTCCTGTGCTGCGTTTTGAATTCTTGTTGTACCTTCTGCAAGAACCGATGCCATCATAATATTTTCAGTAGCACCGACAGACGGTATATCAAAGCAGATATCATCCCCGATAAGTCTTGACGCCTTTGCATGAACATATCCGTTATCAAGTTTGCATTCACAGCCAAGGGTTTGCAAACCTTTTATGTGAAAATTAACACGTCTTTCACCAATTTGACAGCCGCCCGGGAGTGCAACATAGGCTTCTTTCATCCTGCCTACAAGAGGGCCTAAAACAACGAAAGATGCACGCATTTTTGACACAAAAGCTTCTGAAGCACAAACGCTTGTAAGATGAGTCGCATCAATTGTTAAAAACTTTTCATCTTTATTATAGGTAACTTTTGCACCGAGTTCTTTTAAAACATCGAGCATAATTTCAACATCGGAAAGTTCGGGTACATTTCTTATAACGGAAATATCTTCACAAAGAAGAGCTGCTGCCATAAGTTTCAAAACGGCATTTTTTGCACCGCCGACGGCAACCTCGCCGCTAAGCGGATTTCCGCCCTGTATAATTAATTTTTCCTGAAATTTTGTCATAAAATCCTGCATGCTTTCTGTAAATACTATTTTAATACAAGCATAGATTAATTTACACTAATTTAATTAATGTAAATATAAAATGCAAGATTTAAAGAAGAATTTCTATTTTGAAGCATTTAAGGGTGAAAATACTTTTTGAACTTCTTCTCTGTCATCAAAATGTATTGTTCTGTCCGCTAAAATTTGGTAGTCCTCATGACCTTTCCCCGCAACAATAACAACATCATTGCTGTTTGAAATTTTGGATAAAAGCTCAATTGCAAGATGACGGTCAGGTTCCACAAAAACAGTTTTTGAATTTATTAATTTTAAACCGGACAAAATATCGGTTATAATCTGCTGGGGGTCTTCAGAACGGGGATTATCGGATGTTATTACAATTTTATCGGATAAATCCTGAGCAATTTTTCCCATTTTAGGACGTTTTGTAGCGTCTCTATCCCCGCCGCAGCCAAAAAGACAGATTAAATTACCGTTTTTAGGGGTTAATTCACGTGCGGCACGCAAAATATTTTCAAGGCCATCCGGAGTGTGAGCATAATCCACAATTACCATAGGATCGGAATTTACAATTTCAAAACGTCCTGCAACGGAACGGGTGCATTCAAGAGCCTGCTTACAGGTTTTCATGCTTATGCCCATAGAAAGTCCGACGCCTATTGCGGCAAGTGCGTTATAAACACTGAACATACCGTTTAAATGAAGTTTAATTTCTTCTTTTTCATCTCCGCAAACACAGAGGAAATTAACCCCGCGGGAAGTAAATTCAATATTTACGGCTTTGAGCTTTGACTCTTTTTTAACACCGTAGGTTAAAATATTTACGCCTTCAGGAACTTCCGCAAGAAATCTGTCTGCCCATTTATCATCGTTGTTAATTATGGCATATGAGCCCTTTTGAAGCCCCGAAAACAGTTTTGCTTTTGCTTTAAAGTAATTTTCCATAGTAATATGAAAATCAAGATGGTCCTGAGTTAAGTTTGTTAAAACGGCACCCGAGAATTTACAGCCCCTCACTCTTGACTGCTCAAGCGCATGTGAAGATACTTCCGTTACAACATTTAAAATATCTTTCTTTAAAATTTTAGACAGGGTTTTTTGTAATTCAGGCGCCTGCGGGGTAGTATGCTTTGCTTCAAGATAATCGTCGGATGATGATAATTTATACCCTAAAGTTCCAATGAGGGCACATTTTTTCTGGTCTTCTTCAATAATTTTTTGAATAAGATGAGTTACGGTTGTTTTCCCGTTAGTACCCGTTATACCTATTAAATTTAATTCATACGAAGGATTATGATAAAAACAGCAGGCTAAATCCGCAATTTTTTCCTGGCAGGATTTTACAACAAGCTGAGGGATTTCAATATTCAAAGGCTTTTCCACCATAAGAGCAACCGCACCTTTTTCAAAAGCCATTTGAGCAAATTCATGACCGTCAACATGCTCTCCTTTCAGGCAGACAAAGATTTCATGACTGTTTATTGTTTTTGAATTATACGAAATACCTTTTATATCAACATCTTTATAATTTAAAACTTCATCACAGTTAATTGCTTTAATGATTTTACCGAGTTCCATCAGTTTTCCCTCTTAAAATAAATATTTTTTCAATAATATTCTAAACCCAAAACGGGTATTTTGTTAAATTTTTGATAATTCTTAATATCGGCGGATGATTTATTTTATATCGAGCGGAACTTTTCTATCCGGCGTTAAATTCATAATTTTTGCAAGTTCGGTTGAAATGTCTTTAAAAATAGGAGCAGCAACCGTAGAACCCCAAACATCACCCTGAGCGCTGTCAATTACAATATAAATTAAAATTTTGGGGTCTGATGCAGGCAGATACCCCACCATCGAAGTATACATTTTATTTGTATACCCTACACCGTTATCCTTAGGGCGCCTTGATGTTCCCGTTTTTGCGGCAAGCCTGAAATCTTTCATTCTTGCAATTGATTTACTTCTGTCTATTGATTCAACAAGGATATCCGTCAAATCTTTAGACATCTCGGGGGTCATTATTCGGCGTCGTATAATTTTTTCTTCCGCCTCTTTTTTATCATATTTTATAACATGCGGGGTTATCCACTCGCCGCCGTTTGCGATAGCTGAAACTGCCGCCGCCATCTGAATTGCCGTAACGGATGTTCCGTATCCGTACCCCATAGAGCCATGTGTTGCGGCATCCCAATTCTTTGGTTTAGGAAGAATACCGGCAGATTCTGCAGGTAAATCAACTCCTGTTTTTTGACCAAAATTAAACATCTCGAGGGTATCATAAAATTCCTGATCATCCATTTTTTGGGCCACTTTTACACTGGCAACGTTACTTGAATGTTGAAAAAGATATACTAAATCAATAAGCCCCGGAGCTTTACCGTCCACATAGTCGTGGTTTTGAATTTCCCACCAGCCGATTTTAATTTTACCCGTATCAAGAATTTGTGTATTTTTATTAATTTTTCCGTTAATGAAGGCTGAAGCTACAGTGATTATTTTGAATGTGGAACCCGGGGGATAAACATCCGTAAGCGCCCAGTTTTTCATTTCAAGAAGAGAATACTTATTGTAATTATTCGGATCATAATAAGGATATGCCGCAAGGGCAAGTATTTCTCCGTTATTTGGATCCATAACAATAACAGCACCCCTTATAGCATGTGTATTTTGCATAGATTTATAAAGATATTTTTCGCAAATATGCTGAACCGCAGAATCAATTGTAAGAGTCAGTGTTTTTCCTTTAATCGGGGCGGTAACATCTTCAGGATTTGTTGAAAGATTGTAAATTAAATCGCCGTTGGGAGTTTTTTCATGGGTTATATTTTTATCAATGTATTCAAGATACCCTTTTGCAATGTATTCAATACCTGCAGCGACATCAGCATCTGAATTATAATACCCCAGAACATGAGAAGCCAGACTCCCTTGAGGGTATGCACGTTTATTTTTAACTTCAAGCGAAATTTCTCTAAGCCTCAATGCTCTTATTGCTTCAGCCGTTTTTCTCGGAATGGATTTTTTAAGAAGCGCAACCCCTTCATTTGATGATAATTTTTGAACAAGCGCAGTTTTATCTCCGCCGATATAGGGGTGCAGTTTATCTGCAAGCTCCTGCGGCGTATAATCGTAGTATCTTTTGTGCGCATAGACATCAAAAGAAGTTTCATCAACGGCAAGTTTAAAGCCGTTTCTGTCAAGAATTTCACCCCTCAATACAAAGATTTTTGAAGCCCTTTGGGTTTTGGCTTTTTCTCTGTAGTGCCTTATATCAAAAATCTGTAATAAAAAAAGATATATTAAAAAAAGCACCACAAAGGCAATAAAGCAAAATTGCAGACAGCCGATTCTCTTATCAAAATCTCTGTATTTGTCTTTATCCAAAACCTCAAAACCCCCGAATTAAAGATTAATAGCCCATAGACCAGCCGGGTGCAGGGGATGTATTTTTATTTTCATATTTAACGTTGGGAAGATTTGCAGCAGATAATTCCATAACCTGTTTTGCGGTTTGAAGAATTTTTGTTCTTGTAACCTGTTTATCAACATTTGAAAATGACTGAAGAATGTCAAGCTTATGCTGCATATCTTCATTTTCATAATTAATTGCAAGGGTTTCTTTTCTTATTTGGTTTAATTGAATTTCGCCATTAATAACATAATAATAGCTGACCAGACAAACCAGCACAAGAAGTGTTAAAACTCCGCATAAAAAATTGTTAATTCTTGCTATGACCATTTCTTTGTAAGATTTTTCCTTAATAAAATAACCGCTTATAATTTGATTTTGCTGCGCATTCCGGTTATCCTGCTTTTTATTACGGGAAATCTTATCACCTGCAATCCGGTTAGACACAGGATTTGAAATTGGAGATTTGCCGGGTATTGAGCTTGCATTCATGCCGGATGCCCTGTAGGAGCTTCTTTGATTTCTCGGTGAAGTTTCCTGCATAGTATCTTGAATATTGCTGTTTTTGAATGTCAACAAACTCAAAATCTTCTCTCCTTGTCTGCCCATAAACTAAACCCTCTTTGCTATCCTTAATTTTGCACTTCTGGACGGAGGATTTATTTTCACTTCGTCATCACTTGCTAAAATCGGCTTTTTTGTGATGATATCGATAAGCTTGCCGCCACAGTCACATACGGGCTTTGCTCTATCACATCTGCATTCTGATGAAAACTTTCTAAACGCATTTTTAGCCAGTCTGTCTTCAAGAGAATGAAAACTTATAACACTAATTATAGCACCTGAATCTAATAAAGTAACCACTTCGTTCAATGTATTTTCAAAATTTAACAACTCTTTGTTAACTTCTATCCTTAAAGCCTGGAAAACCCTTGTGGCAGGATGAATTTTGGATTTTATTTTAGGTGTGGATTTTACAATTAATTCACTTAATTGTAAAGTTGTATTAAGGGGTCTGTTTTCGATTATAGCCTTTGCAATCCTCTTAGAGAAGCGCTCTTCGCCATATTCTGAAAATATTTTTACAAGATTTTCTAAAGTGTATTTATTAACAATATCCCATGCTCTAAATTCCTGCTCCATATTAAAGCGCATATCTAAAGGCGCATCACTCATAAAGCTGAATCCGCGCTCAGTCTTTGTGAGCTGATGATACGATGCACCAAGGTCAAATATTATTCCGCCCGTAATTTTTTCAATCCCGAGTTTTTCGAGATTTTCTTTAATATTTGCATAAGAGTCTTTTATAATTGTCACATTTTTATACAGTTCAAGTTTCTTTTTTGCAGCGTTTATTGCATCATCATCCACATCAAAAGAAATTAACCGGCCGCCGTTTGCAAGGCGCGAAGCTATAAGCGCACTATGACCGCCGCCGCCGAGTGTTGCATCCACAAAAATTTTATCGGAAGTTTTACCCTCGGGGACAAGAGCGCCTACAGCTTCATTCAACATAACCGTATAATGCTTAAAATCAGACTCAATATTATTTTTATCAGGGGAATTTTTCATAACAAAAATAATACAACAAAAAATTTTTGCTTTGCACAAAATGTAAAGTTAATTAAAAAATCTAAAATAGAACAAGGCACGGATTGCCATAAGACCGTCTTTATAAGTAATTTTCTTGCCTTCTTCATAGCTTCTTGCATTATATTTAATGGGCACTTCTTTAATTTTTGCACCTTTTTTAACAAGTTTTGCCGTAATTTCAGGCTCAAGATCAAACTTGTTGGATTTTATATTCATTCCCTTAACATATTCTCTTTTCATTGCCTTATAACAGGTTTCCATATCGGTTAATTTCGTACCGTAGAGAATATTTGTTAAAAGAGTCAGAAATTTATTTGCAACATAGCTTAAGAACATAAAATCTTTAAAAGGAGTGCCTAAAAATCTTGAACCGTATACAACATCAGCTTCGCCTTCTATTATTAACTTCAACAGCGAAGCATAATCGGACGGATTATACTCTAAATCGGCATCCTGAATAATAACGATGTCGCTTTTTGCATTTTCAAACCCGACATTTACGGCAGAACCTTTTCCGCCGTTTTTCTCTTTGTAAATAACGGCATACTTATCTTCATACCTTTTTAGTATTTCTCTGGTGGCATCAGTGGAATAATCATCAACGATTATGAGATTTTTTTCCAAATTGCAAAAATCGGTATTTTCAATAATATCTAAAATATTTTCAATAGTTTTTTCTTCATTATAAACAGGGATAATTATATCGACACTTTGCAATTTTTATGTTCCTTTTTTAAAATTTCAACAATAAAAGAATATCAGATATTAAAAACATATGACAATTTAATACAATTTCTTAACATAATTAAAATTTCGGGGTTTGAACGCTTGATATGCTTGAAATCAGCTTTCCGAAACGAAACAGGAAAAATCCTTTAAAAAGATATTCACTTCTTACTATATATCCTTCATCACTTGAGCAAAGAATATTTATTGTTAAATTATTTTTTTTGGACTTTAAAATTAAAATATCATTGTTTTTTATATAAGTGGCCAGTTCAATATTATTATCGAGATATTTTTTTGCCCTGTTTTCAATTATTTCAAGAGTGTCATTATCAGGGACTGCACAAAAGTTTTCTTCACCTGAAGACGCTTCATTGAATGATGAAATATTTGCATTTATATCATCGGATAGGGTTTGATTTGAATGTATATTTTGAAAATAAAGAGCAAATTCCGCTATAAACATAAAAATCAAAAATACGAGAAGAAAGGCTATGGAGCCTTCAACAATTGCCTGTGCTTTAAATTTTATTTGTTTTTGCATAATTTTTAAATATTTATAAATTTTTTCAGCCTTGAAATTATTGTTTCTTTATTAATTTCAGGATAAATCAAGGTTTCTTTATAAAAATCATTATACTCTTTTATAATGTTGATGGGAATATCTCCGCCTTCCTGCAGAATTTGGGCGATATTTAAAATAAAATCATCCTGTTCTTCTCTGTAATCGTTATCGCTTTTTCTTATATCTTCATCAGCTTCAAGATGCATTAAAATATGAAAACAAACATTAACGCTTTTATCATCCGTGTTTTTCGGAAAATTGGAAAGCGCCGATAGAACGCTGGTTTCTCCTGACAATACAGAAAATAAAGTGTTTGAAACTTTTTTTCGAAGGCTGATTTTATCTTCCAAAGAAACTTTCCGTGCCCCGATTTCAGGCTTTATATATAAAAGCCTGTTTAATCTTTTAACAATATCTGCGATAATATCGTTTTTAAAATTCAATTTTAAACCTTAATTGAAGACTGGGAATTTGCAATAGAACTTGCAATGGATGCCAGTTTTGAAATATCGCCGCCGCAATATTGTGTAGCAATTTTTTGCAACGAGGTGGTGATTATATCGTTGCTTGAGTATGCGGTTCTGTAGTAGAATTTTTTACCCTGTTTAATCCTTAAAAGAACTTCTTTTTCATAAAGCCTGTCCATAACTGTTTTAATAGTAGTGTAGGCTCTTTTTGCCGAACTTGAATTATTAATATATTCAAAAACATCTTTAACGGAATTTTTATATATACCGCATTTTTCAAGTTCCCATAAAGAGTTTAAGATTACACTTTCAAGAGATCCGTGTTTTAAATTCATTTGCTGAAATCCTTTTTTAAATATGATTTTCTACTACATGATTTTATTACTACTATTATAACACTTATGAAAAAAATTAAAAGCAGAAATTTACCCTCTAAATACTGAAATTTTAACAAAAGTTAATCTAAATACATAGCAGCAGAAAAATCAATTCCAATAATTAAGCAATAAAAGTCATTTCTCCGCTTTGCTTATCGGATACCCTGAAACCATTAGCTTCATAAAACTTGGCAGCTTTTGTATCACAGGGGAACAATACTATTTTTCTGCTTGAAAAAAATTCCTTTAAAAAATTCATCATGGTGCTGCCTGTGTGTTTGTACTTGGATTTACTTTTTGATTCATAACTATTTTTAGGATTAACCTGCATGTATTCTACTTTTTTATCACCGCTGTCTTCCGTATATACCTGCACCAGCGCCAATATATCCTCGCCTCTGGGATTTTCAAAGTCCTTATTCTGGGTTGTCATAGCATAAAATTTTAAATTTGAATCTTCACCCGCCTGCTTTTGCATTAAAGCATATTTCATACAATTAAAAATACAAGCCGGGTAGCCTTCCTTTGCATGCCAAATATAATTTACATCATTAATGGCTGTCATGTCTTCAGCACAAGCAGGGTCAAGCTCAATAAGACATACAGGCTCAAATTCATCTTTTGCCTCTGTGTAAAGATTGTTCTTTTGAATGGTTGAAAAACCATGGCATCTTGCACCGAATGAAACCATATGTTATACCTTCCTTGGTATTTTAAATAAAACCCGTAATATAATTTTTTGACCATAGGATATCATTTTTCTTCATATTTATTTTGAAAAGTTTTTTTAAAAATATTGGAATTTTCCTTTTTGCATACATTATCCGAAATTCTTCCAAACGCAAAACCAATATACAAAACAACCGCAATAATGACCATTGCAAAAACAAAATATATTAAATCATCAATTTTAAACATCATAATATTTTTTACCCGATTTACTAATTACATTAATAATACCATTTATATTATGATAATTCAAATATTTTTATCACAAAATAAATGGTTATTAATTTCGGAGTAACGTTTATTATTAAGATATGGACTTACGAAAACCGCTCGGCAACAAAATAAAATATTTTAGAAAACAAAAAGGGTTAACACAAGAGCAGCTTGCGGAAAAAATCGGTATTGAAACAAACACTTTGAGCAATATTGAAACCGGCAAAAGTTTTATGTCATTTAAAGTATTCCAGAAATTGCCCGAAATTCTTGAAGTACAGCCATATGAATTTTTTGTATACGATGAAAATATAACACCCGAGTACAAAAAAATACTGGCAGGAAAAATTAAAAATATTAAAAATGCAAATCAGCTTTTATTGATTGAAAATTTAATAAATCAACTCAAATAACCTATTTCAGCATATTTTTGCTTCTGAGTTTTTTATGATAGGTAACAGCAAAGCGGTGAGCTTCATCCCTTACACGCTGAAAAAGATGAAGTGCGGGTGATTTTATCGGAAAAATTACAGGTTCCGAGATATTAGGCTTGAATACCTCTTCTTCTCTTTTTGCAAGGGAAACAAGGTCAATATTTAAATTAAATTCTTTCATAATTTCATAGACACTCGATAGCTGCCCCTTGCCGCCGTCAATTATAATTAAATCAGGCGCCGTATCGTCTCCGCTTACAATCCTTTTAAATCTGCGGGATAAAACTTCTCTCATACTCTTAAAATCATCTACTTCACCCTTTTTAATCGTGCGGAGCTTATAGCGGCGGTATTGAGATTTTTTCGGCATACCGTTTTCAAAAAATACACGGCTTGCAACGGTATTCGTACCCTGAATATGTGAAATATCGTAGCATTCAATAGTATGCGGAAAATTTTTAAGACCGAGTTTTTCTTGAATGTAAGCCCCTACCTCATTATAATCATTTTGAAGTGCGGCAAATTCTTTTAATTTTAACTGTTCAATATTAAATTCGGCATTTTTCTGTGCAAGCGCGAGGATTTCTTCCTCTTTTTTGTTTTTTGGCAATTGAAGCATTACCTTTTTGCCCGAACGGTTTGAAAGCCAGGCTTCATAAATATTTTTATCATCAGGGAGTGCATTTAAAATTATACTTTTCGGGATATCATTATCATTTAAAATTGAATAATATTCCCTCATAACAGCTTTTGAAACCTCGGAAAAATCATTCTGACCGATAGGCTTATTATCTTCCTCAAGAATATCTTCTTTAGGAGCGGATGCATACTGCGAAAAATCAAAATCCTTCTTATTTATAAGGCGTCCTTCCCTGATTTCAAGAATACTCACGGAATACAGATTATGTTCATGTACAATTCCTATAAAATCCTGATTAACCTTTGTATTTTCGGAAACAATTTTTTGTTTTTCCATCGTCTTTTTAACATCAAGATAAGAATTTCTATAGCGTGCCGCCTTTTCAAATTCAAGATTTTTGGAATATTTTTTCATCTCGTTTTCAAGCGCGGTCAAAAGCTCGTTTTGTCTGCCCGATAAAAACATTTCCGCTTCTTTTAATATTTTTTTATATTCTTCGCTTGATATCATTTTTTGACACGGTGCCGTACATTGCCCGATATCATAATAAAGACAGGGGCGGGAGGTAAATTTCGGGGTTTTGCATTTTTTTAGGGGAAAAATTTTTCCGATTAATTCAAGGGTTGCCCACATTGCTCTTGAATCCGTATAAGGACCAAAATATTTACCTTTCTGCGGATTTTTATTTGCTTTTCTTACAACGGTAATTCTCGGATATTCTTCATCAGTTACAAGAAAATAGGGAAATTTTTTATCGTCCTTTAATAAAATATTATAGCGGGGCTTGTATTTTTTAATGAGTTCCGCTTCTAAAATTAGAGCCTCAACCTCACTATCCACAACAATGCATTCAATTTTGGCAATTTTTGGCACCATAACGTTAACCTTAATTGAATCATTTGATGTGAAATAGCTTTTTACACGGTTAAAAAGGTTTTTTGCCTTGCCTACATATATTACTTCACCTTTAGCATCATAATATTGATAACACCCCGGCAGTTTAGGCATTAACTTTACCTGTTCAAGCACAAATTTTGAAACATTTTCTTTCGGCAAATTAACAGTACTCCGTTTTTAAATATACTCTGCCGTCTAAATTTCGACCACTTCTATAATATCATTATCAGAGAATTTTAGGGGCTTATTTAAATATTCAATCAAATATTTTGTTTTAAAAACCGGCGGTAAAATCTTATTTTGTTTAATATTTGTAAAATGATTCAAGATTTTTCCATCCCTGCCGATAAATAAAGCATTAAAGATGACAAAACAAAAGAAAGAATGAATAGAGCCGCAATCTTTGAATACAAGGGCATCACAGGGAATATCCTTTTTAAACATAAGTCCTGATAAACGCTCAAAAAACGAATTCATTATTCTTGCTTTTGCAAAAAGAACCTCACCGTTTAACAAAACTTTACAAAACCTCATCGCTATCCCTTTAAAAAGCTTAAAACTCTGATATAATTAAGTCATACCAATAGCATACTATAACTGTCGTATGAAGCAAGTACAAAAAACTTAACAATATCGGATTTTAAAGCCAAAAAGCCCATCCCTGTTAATTTTTCACCCGTTAATTTTGCAATTTACAAAACAAGAGGCATAAATTATGGCAGAAAACACAATTTTAGAATTCAGAATTGATGAATCCAGCGTGCAAAGCGCCTGGCTTCAAACACTTTACGATTTGGCAGACGAATTAAACTGCAAATGTCAGACATTTTTTGAGGAAAAATACAATGCCGCAAGAAAATGTTTTGCACAGACAAGAGTTGTAAAAATTATGGGTGCAAATACAATGCTCGGGTGGCTGAAACTGAGAATGGAGCGGTATGACCATTTTGTAAATTCGCTGAATGAATATGCGGAATTTTATTCATCCGCCATTGACGATAACAATGAAGAATAAAATATCGGGGTAAACTCACAACAAAAGCTGTTTTTACCCCGATATATTTAAGCGTTTTTATTTAAACGGTTTTAAATTCAACGTTTAAAATTGCATTATTTGAATATTGAATTTGAGCTTCCTGAACATTTGTAGTGAATTTTTCTTTACCTACGGTAATTTCATAAACTGCTTCAGGAGCGTTTTTATAAGCCATATTAAATTCATGTGCATTCATTTGAATGCTTTTTGATTCCATACCTTTGCCGTAAACGGTTGCAGGAAGAAGACCTGCAGCTCTTAGCTGGCGGGGATTTTTATCGGCTTCGCGCACATCTGCGTTGATTTTTACAATTGTTTGTTCCATTTTTATATCTCCTAAATAATTATAATTATTGAATTATTTCTATTATATTTGTAAAATAGGAAAATGCAATTTAAAGTAAGAAGAATTTTTACGGATAATATAAAAAATGAGATTGAAAAAATCGGTTTTAGCCCGTCATATCTTGATTTTGGAGCAGATAAACACGAATTTTTAAATATTAAAATTTATAACCTTAAACCCGAAGCAGCAACTATCATTAAGCAGACCGCATTATCATCAAACTGCGATGCTGCAGTGCACAGAGGGGTTTTAGACCACAGCATCAAATGTTCAAACCTTATTTTATCGGGCACAAAAGCACAGCTTGAAACCCTTTGCGAAAAATTAAAAAGACAGCAGTTTTCTATGCCAAAAATTGCGGATGAAATTTCAAAACAGCTTGAAATCTTTGAAGCAGATAGATATTCAGCAAAAGGTGCGGTTTTTTGTCCAAAAATTATGGGAATTTTAAATATAACGGAAGACTCTTTTTCAGACGGCGGAAAATTTCTGTACACCAAAAACGCTATTGAGCACGCCTATAAAATGATTGAAGACGGTGCCGATATAATTGATATAGGGGCTGAAAGCACGCGCCCCGGGGCGGAAGCTGTGCCTTTTGATATTGAAACAGAAAGGCTTACACCTGTTATAAAAGAATTAAAACAAAATTCCGGCTGCAAAAACATAAAAATAAGTATCGACACCAGAAATTCAGACACCGCAAGGGTTATGACAGAACTGGGAGCTGATATCATAAATGATGTTTCAGGATTAACATATGATAAGAATATGATTGCCGCAGCAAAAGAAAACGGTGCAAATATAGTAATAATGCACTCAAGAGGTACGCCCGACAACATGGACACGCTTTGTAATTACGAAGATGTAACAGATGGAGTTTATTTTGAACTGCAGACAAGGGCGCAAAACGCACTAGATTGCGGGATTCAGCACGATAAAATAATTATTGACCCCGGGTTTGGCTTTGCAAAAAATAATGAACAGAATTTTGAAATTGTAAAAAAGATAGAAGAGTTTAAAAGCCTTGGTTTTCCTATACTTGCAGGGTTATCGAGAAAAAGATTTGTAAAAAGTGCCGCCGCGGGTGCCTTGAAAGATGAGGCAAAATCCCCATGCAATGAGCTTTTAGATGATTTAACAGCACAATTGAGTTTTTATTTTGCGCTTAAAAAAATTGATATTCTGCGTGTGCATAATGTGACAAAAACAAAACAGGCGCTTAATTTAGCGGCTCATCTTATTTAAGATTTCAGAAAATTTTTCAATCGGCACGAATTTATATCCGCAGCCCTCTGCAAGAGTTCCGCCCATTTTTAAAATTTCTTCCATAGGATAATCACGGCAGATTTTTGCGCGTTTATTGTGGATTTTGCAGGTTTTTGTTGTTTCATCAAGATTTTTACAGGCAAAAAGCAGCCCTACTTCATCTTTTCCGATAATTTCAAGGTCAAAATAAAAGGGGTGCAAGGGTTTTAATCTGTTAAACAAATCAGGGTCAGAGATAAAATTTTTACCGTGCTTTACGTAAATGTTTTTACAGCACCTGCCGCATTTGGCGCAGCTTCCAACCCTGTAATACTTTCTTTTTAAAATATAAAGATAAACAAACTTTTTAAGTTTTCCACAGAATTTTTCAGGAAGAATTTTTGTAAACATTTATTAAGCCTGATAATCTTCCAAATCATCGGTAATATCAAAATCGGAAGGGTCAAAAATATCCTCATCATAAGGATTAATTGCTTCTGCATCAATGCTTTCGGCTGTATCCAGAACGCTTGATGCCGACGATAGAATTTCTGAAAAATCGGCACTTTCAAGGTCTTTTAAAAACCCTTCATTTTGTATTAAATTCAATACAGCCTGCTCATTATCAATAGATACGGCATTTTCAAGCTCTAATGCTCTTTTAATTTCCTCTTCCGTAACGGTTTCAATTTCATCAAGCGCAAGAGTTGTAAATTTTCTTACGTCTTCAAGCCTTTCATAGCGGCGAATTGCATCTTCCAAAATTGAAATTTGTTTCTCGGAAATCGCAATATCGGATTCTGCCGCATAAGGGCTAGTAACCCCCAGTGCGTCTTTTATAATCAAGCTTGAAGGAAAATTTGATTTTTGCGTATTCAGATTACTGTTTAGTACATGATTTTGCATAGTAATATTCTAGCATTTTTGTGGTATATTGGCTATAAAAAGACAACAATATTTTAAGGAAGGATAAAATGAGTCAAAATAGAGTTCTATTGTGCATTTTGGATGGCTGGGGCGTTTCAAAAGAAGAAAAATATAACGCCGTAAAAACCGCACACACACCGAATTACGATAGTTTTTTACAAAACATGTCAAATACAACAATCCATGCTGACGGGCTGAATGTAGGACTGCCGGAGGGTCAGATGGGAAATTCCGAAGTAGGTCATTTGAATATAGGCGCCGGAAGGGTTGTGTATCAAGAGCTTACAAGGATAAATAAATCTATTGATGAAGGGGAATTCTTTAAAAATGAGGAATTCAAGCGTGCAATAGAGCACATAAAGGCTACAGGCGGGGCTTTACACATTATGGGGCTTACATCATCAGGCGGCGTGCACAGCTCAATGAAGCATTTAGAGGCCCTAATTAAGCTTGCAGCAGACAATTCAATAAAGCGTGTATATGTGCATACCTTCTTAGACGGGCGCGACACCCCTCCAAGGAGTGCTGAAACCTTTGTGGCACAGGTAGAAGATATGTTAAAAAGCAGAAACCTGCCCCCTGTTGCAAGTGTGATAGGCCGATACTACGCTATGGACAGGGATACAAGGTGGGAGAGAGTGTCAAGAGCCTATGACTGCCTTGTTTTAGGGGAAGGTAATAAAGCTGAAAGCGCCTTGGCTGCTATACAAGACTCGTATAAAAAGGATGTAAGCGACGAATTTGTTGAGCCTGCGGTAATCGGCGGAGAAAGAATTTCGGACGGTGATTCCGTAATATTCTTCAATTACAGGCCTGACAGGGCAAGGGAGATAACAAGAGCGTTAACATTCAGTGATTTCGACGGTTTTGAGCGCAAGAAAGTTTTAAAAAATATTTTCTATGTTTGTATGACGCAATACGATGAAAATTTTGATTTAGCTGTCGCATTTAAACCTCAAAAGCTTGAAAACATTCTGGGACAAGTGTTTGACGATAATAATATCAAACAATTCAGAACCGCGGAAACTGAAAAGTACGCACACATAACATTTTTCTTTAACGGCGGGGTTGAAGAACCCGGAAAGCTGGAAACCCGTAAGCTTGTAGCCTCTCCAAAGGTTGCAACGTATGATTTGAAGCCGGAAATGAGTGCATATGAGGTTTGCGATAACGTTTTAGAGGCACTTGACAACAAAGACTACGGTTTTATTCTGGTTAACTTTGCAAACCCTGATATGGTGGGGCATACAGGGGTTATGGATGCCGCAGTTAAGGCTTGCGAAGCTGTGGATGAATGTGTGGGTAAAATCGCTAAAAAGGCTCTCTCACAAGGAGTCAAGATGATTATTACGGCAGACCACGGAAATGCAGAGTGGATGTACAATGAAGCTGCAAAAACTCCTCAAACCGCCCACACCACCAATATTGTGCCGTTTATTATAGTTGACAATAAAAAATATAATTTACGTAAAACCGGCGCCCTGTGTGATATAGCACCTACAGTGCTTGATTTAATGGAAATTAAACAGCCTGTTGAGATGACCGGAAAATCAATGATAGAGCACTAGAAACATTATTAAATATTCAAAAAAGCCTGTAAACATTCAGTTTGCGGGCTTTTTATTTTGAAGCGTTATAAAAATAAGTGAAAAAATTGAAATCAAAATAGTGAAAACACTTACTATAAGCGCAATGGGGATATTTTGAACATTTAAAACACTGTCTGTTCTGATATTTTCAATAAAAATTCTTCCCGTTGAATATAAAGCAAGATATGAGAAAAATACAACCCCTGAAAGGTTTTTAGCCCATTTTCTCACCACAAAAAACAATATTAAAAATACAAAAATATCCCAGATTGATTCATACAAAAATGCGGGATGAAAATAAGAATATTGCATTAATTCTGCAGGTCTGTAAATCGACTCCACATAAAGTTTCCAGGGTAAATTACATGGAATGCCGAACGCTTCCTGATTAAAAAAATTACCCCAGCGCCCTATTGCCTGCCCGATGGCTAAACCGTATGAAACAACGTCTGCGTAAGGCAAAAGCGGGATTTTTTTTATAAATTTAAAATAGATAATCCCTGCAATTAAACCACCCAAAATTGCGCCGTGGATTGAAATTCCGCCATGCCAGAGTGCAAATATTTCTTGAGGAAACTTTACATAATAATTAAAGCTTAATAAAACATAATAAATTCTTGCACCAAGGATTGAAAAAATAATTAAAAACGGCATAAAATCAGTAAGTATGTCCAAATCCACGCTTTTATAATATCTTTTTGAGATGACACTTGTGGTAAAAATCCCAAAAATCATCCCCAAAAAAAGCATAATGCCGTAAAATTTAACATCGTATCCAAATACGCTGAATGCAACGGATGACGGGGGATTAAGTATCACCTTTATTCTCCCTGCGCAGAATTTGCGGCGGCATCAATCTCTTTTAAATAAGTATTTTTATCCTGTTCAAGGTCGTTTATATGTTCCTGCACTTTTTCTGAATCTTCAGGAATTTTTGACAGTTCAAGATACTTTTTATAAGCTTCAATGGATTCATCAAGCTTTTGCACCGCAAATTGCGCATCTTCAAGGTTTTTAAATATGCCTGTGCCAAAAGTTTCCGCCGGTTTTTCAGCACCGTCTTCAGTTTCAATACCGGCTTCAGGGAATTTATTTATCACTTTATTTGAAGCTTCTCCTTCATATGCCACCCCTAAAGTGTAATAAGCATCAGGGTTTGCAGGATTCAATGCGATAGCCTCTTTGAGCTGGTTAACAGCTTTTTCAAATTGTTCTTTATTTACATAAGCAACAGCCAGATTGTATCTGGATTCAAATATTGTACCGTCAAGGTCAACGCTTGATTCAAGACGTTTTATGGCTTCATCATAATCGCCTTTATCAAGATACTCTTTTGCTTTTATATTTAATTCCTGAATAGCAAAATTATTAATACAGGCGCTGGACATAACGCTTACAAATAAAACCGCAAAAAATATTAAAAGTTTTTTCATAAGTATAATTTCTCCCCTGTTACCCTTTTTGGTCATATTTTAAACCTATTTTACCCGCAAATAAAACGAAGTGCAACTATCTTACAGGCTAGATGCCTAAAGAATTAATTAAGCCAGTTGAAGCTTTTTACAAAACTATCCGCGTTTAAATCGCCCAGAATTTTTACGGCAAACAGCCTGAAATCTGATGAAGAGCCTGATATATCGGGAATTTTTTCCGCATTTTGAACTATATTTTCCTTTGCATTTTTATCGATTTTATTATCCGTAAAGAGGTTTAAAAGCGAATGCACGGAGGCATTTCCGATAGGCCCCAAAAGATTTGAAATTTTTGTGGATAATTTACCTAAAACTTCAAAATCTCCCACATTTGTTGCTATATCATAGCTTCCTGTGGTGTAGATACTTAAGTTATCACCTTTAGAATAAATATTTAATTTATCAATTTTGCCGTCTTCAACAATAAAATCTCCGGAAATTTTCTTAAATTCACCGGTTTTATAAGGGATTAAAACTTCTATAACATTATTTATCGTAAAGCCTAAAATCCCGCTTTTTACAAGGTTACCCGCCCTTAAGAGATATTCAAGAGAACCGAGCTTCGGCATTTTACCGTCATATATTGCAAAATCAACATTTGCCTTAACGGCATTAATACTGTTTGAAGTATTTAAGCCGCGCCCTGAAAGATTGATTTTTCCGTTTGTTTTACCGAAAATCTGGTTTTTTGTACCGAGAATATCCGTCACAAGAGTGTTGGCATCGCAATTTTCAATTTCAGAATCTATATTAAAACCGGTTGTATTAAAGTCATAACTGCCGTTTGTTCGTATTTTTCCGCCCGCAATATCAAATGCTATATCACTGAATACAAATACACCTTCATTTGTGTGTTTAAAATTGCCGCTGAAATTTTGCGCCTTAATGTTATTGTACACAATTTCATCCGCATTAAATTTACCTTTTTTAATTTCAAAATCCGCAGGCGATAAAATCAAGTCCTGTTTTGCGGTAGGATCAGTTGATTTGCTTGCTTTTGTAAATCTTGATAAACCTACTACAAAATCGTTTAAATTAAGGGTTTTGGAGGTTAATTCAGCATTATTTACAATGACAGGCAATCCCGTTTTATTTACAACTTCTGTAGAAATCTTTAAATCCGAACCCATACCTGCGGCATCAAAAACAGCATGCACAAGTTTTTCATCAAAATTTAAATCAATATTTTTAATTTGCGATTCAAAAAGAGGTACATCAATATTGGAAAATTTCAACTTCCCTTTTGCCTTGGGCTCTGTAATCGGGCCGTTTATAGTCATATCGGAAGCAAAAGTGCCATGCTTTAAAATGGATTTTCTGAAACATATATTTAAAAGCCTTGCAGGAGCAGGGTTTGGGGTATTAATTTTAAGATTATCAAGATACAGACTATCTTTTAAACTTTTAACCCCGCCTGAAATTTTCAGCATTTGATAGGGAGTTTCTTTTTTATTTAACGAAAGAACATATTTTTGATACTGAATATTTTTAATATTTATCTCATCATCATCAAAATCAATTCTTGAGATTATTTCTCTTTTGCTGTCAACATCTCCGATATCGGAGCCCATATAATATAAATCAACCCCCGGGTTTAAAACGGCATTTGAAAAAAGGGTATAATCATCGGGCATTCCGCGCAGCCTTGCTTTTAAAGTAAATTCACCTTTTGTTTTTAGCGGAAACTGGAGCATCGGGTTAAGCAGCTTATCAAGACTTTCTTCATTTAAATTTGTTGATAAAAACACATCAAATTTCGGTTCTTTAGTATCATAATCATCAAGTGCGGCATCAAGAAGAATAGGTGTATGCCCCCAGCTCATATTCAAAGCATTTAATTTTAAATCATTGTCTGAAAATCTTATATCACCGCTGTTTAAAATTACCGGTAAATCTCTTTTTTTATCAAACATTGAAATATTATTAAAATAAGCATTGCCTTTAAAGCCCGCTTTGCCATAGAAAAATTCGCCGTTAAAATATCCTTTGAATTCATCAAAATCGCCGAGAACTTTTTTAAGATTTTTATTATCTATAATATCGGTTATTCCCGTAATTTTAGCAAACGGGAAAGAAAGAAGCTTAAAATTAAGATTAGGGATAAAAATATCATCAAAGATTTTATCAATATCTCCGCCTGTTATGATATCCGCATTCCATAGAGAAGTTTTCAATTTATTGAAAATAATTTTTTGTTCTTTGAATTTTATGTCGCCTGAATGAAAATAAACATCGGAAGACTTATTGTTTAAACCGACAGCCCAGCCTTCAAGAGTGAATTTTTTCATATCAATAATGGTATCATCAGGGTTAATTTTCCCTTTTGCTCTTATGCCCGCCGCAAATTTAAAGTTTATTTTATTTAAGAATTCATAGAGCTCGGGGGTGATTTTATTTTTGGACTGAAAACCCTCCTGATTATCATAGAAAAATCTGTATAAATCATGAGAATTAGCGGATTTTGTTTTAAATGTTAAATCCACAATCTGCGGCTGTTCGGAGCGAATTTTTGAAGCCTTAAAATCGGGAGTAATTGTGCCTTGCAGCGTAAATGGTGAAGAATAAACATCAGCATTAAGATTTAACGTGACAAAATCTTCAAAATCAAGAGTACCGTTGACTTTTGAAGCCTTAATTTCAGGGAATATATCAATACTGTTATTTTTAAATGTTATGGTGCCTTTGGCTTTCATATCATCCGTAGGTTCAAGACTGCTTAAATCTTCAACATCCCCCATATTAGATGCCTTGCCCCATAAACGCATATTAAAATCAATATTGCCTTTCGGATTTTGATACGCTTCCAGAAATGAACCGCCGTTTAACAGATTTAAAACAAGAGGGCTTGTTTTTACAACATTTAAGGCATCAAGAGAATTTACATCAAAAACTTTAACATATAAGTCCAGATTGCCTTCTACGTTTGACTTACCGTCTATTCTTATTTTTGCGCCCTCAACCGTCCCCGTTGTATTATCAAAAATTATATTTTTATTATCAAAAATCAGATTTAAATTTCCGTTATAAAGGGTGGTATTCAGCCCGTTTAAAGATGCGGTGCCGTTTTTTGTTCTAAAAAAGCCGTTTAATTTTGCGCTTTCTCTGGTGCCTTCGGTTTTAAGAGATATCTGCCCGTTTCCTTTAACTTTCATAGCAGGCAATGGCCCGAGCTGAAAACCGAAAATCTTATGAATGGGGATTAAAAGCTTATGCGCAAATTCTATATCAACAAAGGGTGTAGATTGAATATTAAATTTTGCAACAGGAAGTTCTTTGATTTCTGTCTGCCCTATTACAACAAGTTTTTCATTATTGGGGCAATTTGCATCTACTTTTATATCAACATCGGAACCGTTAAATTTGATATCAGCGGTTGAAGTTTTAGTATTTTTCGGTCTTTCTAAAAGGTAGATATCTTCAAGATGAATAAAACCGTACATATTCGGGTATCTGAAACGGTCTTTTACTTGAAACTCCGCATTTACGCGGGCATTTGCATTATATTTTTTTAAATTCGGGATATAATCCTGTTGCATTTTAATTAAATAATCAGGCGCCGCTTTTAAAAGCTCATTTAAGGAAGAATCTTTAATTTTAAAGGTGATATCAGGATTAATACTTGATAGATGCGAAATGTTTTTCAATGTTCCATGTGCTTTAATATCAATACCCGGCTTTATAAAATTAAATTCATCAACCAAAATTACATCTTTTTTAAAGCCAAGTGCAGCAGAAAGTGCACTTTTTCCTTGAATATCAATATAATTATCATGATTATTTTTAAAGATTTGTATAAAAAGATTTTCCATCGAAAGATTGAAATTAAGCGGATTTTGAGCGCTCCCCTCTGTTAGCTTGGGGGTAATAATCAGACTGCCTTTGCCTTTCAGCGCTCTTATATCTTTTGAAACAAATTCTAAAATATAAGGATGAAACATGGAAAAATCAATATTTGTTAAAGCAAGCTCAAGCTTGTAATCTTTAAAATCAAGATTTTTATTTAAAGGAAATTTTAATTTTACATCAAAAGCATAGGGTGATACTACGGTTTTCCCCCTGTGGAAAAGTTTTATGGAGCCTTTTGTTTTAATATCGGCGTAAGAGTTAAGATTAAATTCCGTTGAAACCAAATCTTTACCGGAAACTTCCGCCTGTGTAAGATTAATATTATCAATACAGTTTATAATATATTTATCAACAAGAACTACTGCACTTTTTGCGGCAAATACAAAAGGAAATTTTGAATCATTATTAAAATATTTTTCAAAATTAAAAGTACCGTCTTTATAACGTTCAATATTAAGCTTAAAATCAGATGATTCCACTTTTTTAAATTCAATTTTTTTAAACACAAGAGGAAGAATTTTTATCTTTACGTTTGCATCTTTGACAGATAAAAGCTCTTTATTATCTGGTGTATCAAGCTCAATTAAATCAGATTTAATATTCAGACAAAAATCAAAAGTGGTGGTAATTTCAGGAGCTTCAAAATTTAATACAAGCCCCGTTGTTTTATTTAAATTTTCCTGCAGTTTTTCAGGGCTTAAAAACGGAGAAATTACCCTGCCTAAATGTACATAAAAAAGCACACAAAAAACAAACAGGACACAGAATAGAATATTTACAACCCTTAACACTGTTTTTAATTTTGACGGCATAATTTCTTTATTGTCTTTTTCCATAAAAAAATTATAAAACAGATATCCGCTTTTTTGCAAAAAATGAAAAATAGCTTAAAATATATATTATGGCAAAGAAAATTTTAATTAATATTTTTATAGTTTTTTTAACAGTTTTTATATTCTTACAATATGGAAAAAAAGCTTCTGCTGCCGTACATTTTGAGAACAGCACCGTAATTTCAAAGGATGTTTTAATACAGGCATATCCCGTTAAAACCATTACTACCGCAGCATTAAACGAAGGTGATTTTGTTTATTTTGTTATACCGAGCGATTTTTGGGGATATGAAGTAAATATTCTGCCAAAAAATACCAAGCTCAGAGGATATGTAGAAATGTTAAAAATGCCCGTCAAGGGTATAAATGCCGCTATGGTGATAAAAATAAAAGAAGCTATATATCCTGACGGCACGATAAGAAGGATGAATGCAACCGTAACACATAACAATTCAAGGCAAATCGGCGGAAATTTAACCCCTCCCGCTTCATATAATAAAATAGTACACCCCAGAAAAGGGCTTTATTGGAAAGGCGCAGGAGTGCTTCAATACGTACCGAGCGGAGATTATGAAATGGGAATTCACATAACACTTCCCACAAATGAGCCTGTTTTTGTTATTCTTGATGAAGATTTTGATTGTACACAGGAAGGCATTTCAAGGGATGAGATGTTTCGGGGTTGATAAATTGTAACAATTATTCGTAATTTCAAAATTTGTATTATACTTATAATTGTCAAATACTGGGAAAATAACACCAATTTATTAAGAGGAGGACATTTTTTATGAAAATAAATTTAAATAATTTTGTAATGGCAGCGCTTATTATAGCCCTTGCAAGCACAGGAAACGCATTTGCCGCAAATTATTCATATTCTCAAAGCACAACAAGTAATTCGGAAACATTACAAGGGCAGGTTGTCTATGTTCCCGCAGGCATTACGGCAGCCGCAATTTTATCCGCACCGATAAATTCCGAAACTATGAGCGTAGGCTCTCCCGTGAGCGTTACTCTTCCGAATGCAATTACATATAACGGTAAAACTATTGCACAAAAAGGCAGTGTTCTTTCAGGAACTGTTGTAAAATGCAAAAAAGCAGGTATTGGAAACAGAAACGGACAGGTTCAGGTTATTTTCAATAATTTAAGAACACCGCAAGGATACAACATTGCAATAAATGCCGTTTTTAAAACAGAAGATAATTCAGGTATTTTAAAAGGCGGAACAAAACTTGACAGCACAAAAGATTACGCTAAAAATACCGTAGTAGGTGCAGGTGCAGGTGCCGCTCTGGGCACTGCAATGGGAGCACTTTCAGGCGGTTCGGTAGGCAGAGGTGCTGTTTACGGTACGGCAGTAGGCGCCGGTATCGGTGTTGCAAACGCAGCAAGACAAAAGGGAGAAAATGTGAGCATTCCTGCAAATGTAATACTTGATGTTTATTTTACACAGCCCATCACGGTTTCCGCACCCAATGTATACAAATATTAAGGATAAGAAAAAAGATTAGTAAACTTGGGTATTTTATTTATTGAGGATGTGTAATAAATAATAATCAAAGACATAAATTGTAACGGAACAACATGACACAAATAAGCAGTAAATTTGATTTTGAGGATTTGGATAAATCGGCGGAAACAGGGCTGAAAACCCTGCCGAATACCTTTGATGATTCAAAGGATGAAATGTCATTTATAAAATCCTTAATTATATCTTTAATATTACACCCGCTGTGTGTATTTTTAATCTGGCTTATCGTAATAGGTCTTACTTTTCTCGGGCTTATTATCCCAAAAGCAGACAGACCTGATTGGAAAAAGAAGGATTTGGAATTTGTTATTGTAACAAATGAAGCTGAGCCGATTGATAAAAATACAAAATACAGATCAGACAGGAATTCAAGAGCAGGCGGAAAACATGACCCGAACAAAAAGGTATCGGAACCTTCGCCTTCTCCAAGCCCCGCGCCAAAAGCGGCAACTCCCGCTCCGGCGCCTGCACCTGCTCCGCAAAAACCTGTACAAAAAGTACAGCCTAAACCTGCTCCGCAGCCTGTTCAAAAACCCGTTCAACAGCCTGTACGGCAGACTCCCGCGCCTCAAGTGCAAAAACCAAAACCTGCACCGCCGAAACCCGCTCAAGCACAGGCTCCGGTACAGAAACCGGTTTATAAGCCAGCGGCAGAACCGCCAAAACCTTCTATGCCAAAACTTGCAACGGCACCAAAAAGTCCGTTCAGTGTTGCGGTTCCCAAAACAAACGCACCCGTCGGGCCAAGACCTTCGGCAGGCAGCGGCACGGCATCGGGAGCATCTTCTTCAGGCGGAGCCGCAAGCGGTAAAGGCACAGGCAATTATATGCCTTCACCTCAACTATCTCCTTCAAGAGGAAGCGGTACCGGTTCAGCCGGCTCAAGAGGAACAAGTTCAAGCCCAGCAAAAGGTACGGGCGGATACGGTACGGGTAATATGGGAAATCCTGGTCCAGGAAATCCTTCAGGCCCTCCCGGTATAGACGCCATAAAATCTCCAAACTGGGGTCCTTATATGAGGGATTTGGAGCGCAGAATCAAACAGAATTGGAATCCGCCCAAAGGAGATGCTTCAAAGCGCGTAGTGGTGCTATTTAGAATAGGAAGAGACGGCAGACTTTTATCCATTCGAATAGGAAAAAGTTCAGGTTCGGTTTCAAATGATGATGCCGCAAAGGCTGCAATCGAACTTACAGCTCCGTTTAAGCCGCTTCCTCCCGAATTCAAGGGAAACAGCATAGATATCGAGTTTACGTTTGATTATAACGTACTCGGCGCAAGTTACAGATAATAATTAGAAAATAAAGGATAAAATTATGGATTTACTTTTTGAATCAATTAAGATGGATTGGCCCGTTTTAACACCGATATTCTTATGTTCAATTCTGGTGGTTGCGGTTGCAATTAACAAAATTATTTATTATAAGCAAAATGAAAGAAATATAGGCGAATTCATTCAAAGTCTTCAAAAAGCGCTTGCAAAAAACAATATAGGTGCAGCACAAAGAATTTCCGTACAGCTTGGCGGAATAATTTCCGAAATGGTGGATGAAGGCTTAAGGATATATACCGAACAAAGATCAGGCTTTTCAAGAGCATATGACATTTCAAGCTCACTGGCTACAAGAAAACTTGAAAAGGGGTTAAATATTTTAGGTACAATCGGCGGCGTTGCTCCTTTCTTAGGGTTATTCGGCACGGTTGTAAGAATTCTTTATACTTTCCAGGATTTAGCCGTTCAAGGAAACCAATCCGCAGCCGTTGCAACAGGTATTGCATCCGCCCTTATAGCTACAGCATTCGGTCTTGGCGTTGCTATTATTGCAGTTGTTTTATATAACTACTTCCAAAGTGTTGTTACACGCTTTGAATCAGATTTCAAATTAATCAAGCTTGTATTTTTAAGTTTTATTGATTCTGATGAAGAAGTAAAAATGTCAGATGCAGGGTCATTATCACTCTAAAATTTAAAAGGGATACAAAATGGCAATCAGAACCACAGGCAGAGGGGAAGACGAAAAACGTTCAACCTTTAATGAAATAAATATTACGCCTTTAACGGATATTTTCCTTGTATTGTTGATTATTATGATGGTAATTGCGCCCAGTTTTCAATCAATGGATAACAATATCAAAATGCCCGAAGTTAATTCAGGAGTTGCGGTTGAAGAAAAAAATGCAACGGTTTCTTTAACAAAAGAAGGGGAATTTTTCCTGAACGGTGAAAGGGTTGATGATGAAGATGTTTTAACCGAAAAGCTTGTTTATATTGCAGATAATGCAGCAGCTGATGATAAAAAAGAAGTTGTTGTAAAAGCAGATACTCAGGCAAAAAGCTCCGAAATTATGAAAATAATGAGAGCAGCGCAGGCAGCAGGATTTGAAAAACTGGTTGTTGCAGGCGAGCCTTTATCTAAAAAAGAACAGGAAAAACTCAGACAAGACAATACGGAAGATTTAGAAAATCAAGGATAATACAATAATGAAAAGACAAACCTTTAATGAAATAAATATTACACCTTTAACGGATATTTTCCTTGTATTGTTGATTATTATGATGGTAATTGCGCCTATGCTTGACCAGCAGGGATTAAATCTTTCAATCCCCGAATATGTTGAAAAAACGGATGATATGCCGGATGAAAACAAGGTTTTAACGGTAACCGTAACGGATGATAACAGGTATATTGTAGGTGAAGATGAGGTGCCTGAAAAAATGCTTGCAAAAGTATTAAAAGAGCAGTCTAAAACATTTAATGCGGGACTTATGATTCAAGCCGACGGCAACAGCGATCATGGTGCGGTTGTAAAACTTATGGATACGGCAAGGAATACAGGAATAAACAGTATATCCATAACAGAAATTTAAAAATACGATTTAAAACTATTTGGAAGAGAGAAACAAAAAGTGAATATAGATTTTAAAAATTTTCTAAACAATATAGACCCTGAAAAATTAAAAACATTTAAAAAAGCAGGGATAATTACAGGTTCTGTTATTGCGGCATTGTACCTTGCATTTTTAATTATACCGCATTTTATAGACCTTAATAAATTTATGCCCGTGATAAGCAGCGAGGTTGAAAAACTCAGCGGCTTTAAACTTTCCGTGGAAAAGCCCAAAATATCGACAACACTGAAACTCGGGGTAAAAGTTAAAGCGGACGGCGTAAATTTAAATTACAAAGACAATACTCCTTTAGCTTCTTTAAAAAAACCTGAAATTGAAATCAATCTGCCCTCAATTTTAATAGGGCATATAAATTTGGATAACATCAAGGCAGATGAACTTGATGCATATCTGGTTTTCAACAAAAATAAAAAATATACGGTAATGGAATATGTTGATAATATTATTAAAAATACAACCCCTGATGATGAAGCCGCTATAAAAAAGGAGGAAGCGGATTTCAATTTTCCTGTTGAAATAAAAAATATCAACATTAAAGCAGGTAAAATTGCACTGCATTTAAAAGATGAAAATGTCAACAAAACTTATCTTACACAATTAAATAATTCAATATTAACAATGAAATCTCTTCAAGGCCTTTTAAGAGTTAAAACGGAAGGTTTTACGGGAATTGAAGATACGGATGTTCATTTTGCTGATTTTGACATAGATATTAAGACAAAACTGCCGAAAATTGCGGAAACATCCTCTCCAAAGCAGGATAATGCCGCCGAAATGCCTGAATTTGAACTTAATTTTAACCCGTTTAAAACTCTCGAAGATTTTAATTTAAGAACAAATATTTTTGCGCATTTAAATATTAAAAACATTGAAGATTTCAAGGCAAACGGAGATATCAACATTGAAAAATTCAGCCTGAAATTAAGTAATATTCAGCTTCCTGAAAGCTATGTAAATTTAAATTTTAAAGACAGAGTGATAAATTTAGATTCAAAAGCATACGTTTCCGATAAAGAGTTTTTACAAACAAAAAGCAGTGTTACAACAGGAAAAAAATCTAAGCTTGATTTAAATTTAAATACGGAAAAAATTACATTAAAGAGCTTAAAAGACCTGATTGGCGCCGTTTTAAACATTTGCTGCATTGAAAATGATATGAAAAATATGACAGCATCAGGCTACATTAAGGGTGATTTTAATCTAAAAACCGATTTTAAAACAATAGAATCAAACGGCGAATTCAGACTTACAGACGGTAATATCGCGTATCCAAAAGCAGGTTTTATCGTAAGTCAAATGAAAGCATTTCTTGATTTTTCCGATAATACTTTATCTATCAAGGATACAAGCGCATTTGTAAACGGTGCAAAATTTGATGTTAAAGGCGAAATTGCACAAAACGCCGATATTAATTTAACCGTAAAATCCGACCCCTTAAAAATAAAGGATTTGGTTAATTTAGCAAGCGAATTTAAACTTGTAAATAAAAAAGACATAGCGGATTTTGATTTTAAAGACGGTGCTTTAACCATAGCGTTGAATGTTATCGGGGATTTTAAAAATATTAAACCAAAAGCCGATATTAATTTGAACAATTTTAAAATGCTTGTAAAAAGTGCCAAAATGCCAATCAGCATTGATGATATCAATATTGTTGCAAGGCCGAAAAACAAAGATGATATAGACGCTTCCATAACGATTTCAAATATAAAAGCTTCAATGGATGAACCCAAAATTAATTTCAGTGCGCCGAATGTAAAAATTACCGCAGATATGACAAATATTGCAATTGAGCCTGCTTCGGCACTTCTTGAAGGAACATCGGTTAATGTATCGGGCGGCATAAATAACTATATGAAATCTCCCGAGTTAAATATAAAAATTAACGGAAATGTTCACCCAAATACAATTTATGCTTTTATCCCGAAAGAAATGCGCACAGGTATTACACATAAAGGGTTAATGCCTTATGAAGCCCTGATATCAGGCGGAATTGAAAACATAAAAATAACGGGTAATCTAAAAACGAATGCTTCAAATTACATAAGTATAATAAATATACCCGCCGCAACAGGTCAAGAAAATATCATAAACCTTGATATGGCACTGAAAAACGATATTTTAGATTTAATTGAAATAAATGCAAAATCACCGCAGGGAAAACTTATAACGGTAAAAGGCCAGATAAAAAATATTTACGCACCCGAGCCTGTACTTTCAAATTTAAATATTAATATTCCAAATAAAATAAATATTATTATCCCGCCATTGCTTGATACAAGCTTAAATGCCATCGGGGATATAACCCTTCAGGGAAAAGCTTTTTCACCCGATATTACAGGATATGCAAATATTGATACCTTAAAATATCCCGATTTAGGGCTGACACTTGAAGCGTTAGCTTTGAATTTTAATAAAAATATAATTACGGCAAAAGCAAATAATATCATTGTTGCAAATTCCGATTTCTCAGGAGATGCGGATATTTCAACAAATTTCCTAAAAGGAGTTGTTATAAACAGCTTAAACTATAATTCAGGTTATATAGATACTGATGCCTTGATTGCACTTGCGGATAAGGTTATGAAATCTATGCCCGCACCTGCACCGTCTTCAAACAATACCTCCAACAATTCTGCTCCTGCGGATTTAGGGGTTATTATAAAAAACGGCGGGGCAAAGATTGCAAAGCTGAAATCAGGCGGTTTGATTATTGAAAATATCAATTATGACCATAAACTTACGGATAATGTTTATTATTTAAATAATTTAAATGCTGTTTTTGCACAAGGAACCGCAAACGGAAATATATCCTACAACGTTATGAACGGAAAAATAGCCGTGGATATGGGTGCGGAAAATATTTCTCTAAAGGAAGCCGCAAAACAATTTACGGGGGTAGACTTAGTTAAAAGCGGTACATTACAGGGAAATGCAAAATTAACTCTATCTGGTGCAACCCTTGAAGAACAGATAAGAACATTAAACGGAACCGTTAAATTCGAAGTGCGTGACGGCGAATACGGCGAAAGCATAAGCTTTGGCAGATTTATAAACGCTGCAAATGTTTTAAATCTAAGCACATTCAGCTCAATTTTAAATACCGTAACCGCAAAAGTAAACTCATTTAATACACAGGAATTTAAAAACATTGACGGGCTTTTGAATTTTAATAGCGGTGTAGCAAGCGTTTCAAGTTTTAAATCGCAGGGGCCGAATATGAGCCTTACCGCAAACGGCACCTATAATCTTTTAAACAACTATGCAAATTTAAAAATAACGGGCAAAGTTTCTTCAAAAGTTGCAAGCGCGCTTGGCAATTTAGGTACAAATAAACTTCAAAGCACTGTAGAAAAAGCCACAGCAGCCGCAGAAAAGACAATTAATAAAGCCGTAGACACGCTGACCGAAAAATATGGTGAAAATAAAGCAGTTCAGGCAGGTCTTGCAATTTTAGGCGGAATTAAAAATGCAAAAACAGGGGTGTCGGATGAAAATACAACTGACGGCACAGAATCCGCACAGCCCAAAACCGCAGGGCAGATTGTAACATCCATGGTGCAGGAAAAAATCAATCCGCTGTTTGGAAACATTCCTGCGGCAGATATATCAAATATTCCCGCCCTTTCAACAAATGAAAGCGAAAATACAAAGAACTTTCAGGTTATAATAAACGGACTTATAACCAGTCCCAAGTCAATTAAATCATTAAAATTCCAGATGGATAACAGCACAAGCGGCGAGACAAACTCGCAATCGGTTCAATAAGGTATTCAGGCTGCTTTTTGCTGTCCTGAATATGATACCTGTCCGAGTGTTGAAAGATAAGACATCTGGTTGTTAACGGTGTCTTCACTTGCAAGAATTGCATAAACAGGTTTATTTGAGAATACATGGCGCGCCGCTGCCTGAATATCGGCAGCAGTCATTCTGTCGATGGCCTTTACGTATTCATCCATTCTTTTAATTCCGTAAGGCTGATTAATATTCATTGCAAGAAGTGCCGTTTTTGAATAAGGAAGTTCGGTTTGCCTTGCGTATTTTTGTTTTAAAAGCATTTTGGCGCTTTCAAGCTCTTCTTCCGTCACAGGTTCATTCATGAGTTTTTGCGCGTGGGCTTCAAAACCATCCAGAGATTTTTGAAGATTATCATATTTTACATCATTTTGCTTTTTATCATCAGTTGTAGACAGGATTGAAAGCGTTAAAACGCCTGTATCTTCAAAAGACTGAACAGAACTTGAAACACGGTAGGCAAGTTTCTGCTTTTCCCTTAAATCCTGAAAAAGCCTTGAAGAAGGCGAGCCGCCAAGAATTGTATTTAAAAGCTCAAATTTTACTTCATCCTGAATGTTACCGCTCATTTTAAAAGAATAAGTTTTATCAATCTGTGCCTGATTTCTTTCTTCGGTATCTACCAGCACTTTTGAAGTTGTATTTGCCTGAAAACGATTATAAATAGGTACATAAGCAGGAATTAATTTTTGGAATTTCATACCGTTTGTATTAACGGAAGAAAATACCTGTTTTTCAAGCAGTTCATTATTTTTAAAAGGAGCACTTGCAACAAAAGCGGAAGTTGAATTTTGCATCATGCTGTTATAATGTTCAATTACATCATTTAAAGTTAATGTTTGAAGACCTGCAAGAATTATTTCAGGTTTTGCAAAATAGTCACCGAATAATTCACCGAGTATGCTGTCTGATGTATCTTTATTTAAAGAAGAGATAAGCGCAATTAAATCATTCTTCACTTTTTGAAAATCTTCTTCGGTAAAACGCGGATTAAAAAGTGCATCTTTCATTGTATTTATAGCATTCGGCACACCGTCTTCAAGACAATCGGCGCTTAATGTAATTTGAAAACCGTTAGCATCTGCGGCAAAAGATATACCGTTCAATTCGGCATCAGCTATAAAATCATCTCTGCTTTTTGTCTTTGTACCGTTATTTAAAAGTTCCGTTAAAACATAAGAAGTTGCAGGATTTTTCGGTACTGATGTTTTAGATGTCAAAACCCATTGTAAATAACAGGGTTCTGTCGGATAATCATTTAAAACCACATGTGTATTATCGGGCAAAATCGCCTCTTTGACATCTGTTGTTGTTATTTGTTTTGAACCGAAAGATATTTGGGAAGCTGCAATATTATTTGAATTCGGGGTTTTATTTATGGCATTGTAGGTTTTTGCGGGATTATTCCGCACTGCATTTCTTTCATTATAAGCTTGAAGAGAATATTTGCTTCTTTGATAATTTGCCATAATATCTTTTTGCGAAACATCCATAGGATGTACTACGGCAATCGAAACTCTGTTTAAATCCACAAAATTCTTTGCCGCCGTTTGAATATCATAAGGAGTCAGTGCGTTAATAGCATTTTTATAATCGGAAATTGAATTAAAATCTCCGTCTATCAAGCTTGTACCAATAGTATCGCAAATTGAGGATGAGTTTTGAAATAAAATTGCGGCAGATTTTAACAGATTATTTTTAACAACCTGCATTTCTCGCTCCGTAGGCGGATTCACGCTCAAGTCTTCAATTGTTGAATAAAAAGCGTCAAGTGCCTCCTGCTCTTTTCTTGGCGGGGCAATTATCTGAAATAAAAATGCCTGAGGGTCTTCAGGTTTTAAGCCTACTTTTTGCATTTGATAATCAGCATACGCATTAAGAGGCTCTAATGCTGTTGTAAGCCTTGAATTAACACTTCCCGTTAAAAGACAACCGAGAGCAGATGTTGCAATATTTGATTTAAAATCACCTGCCACAGGCCCCGCAAAAGCTGCAAGCACCGATGTAAAATTATCCGTCGGGGATTTATAATCCGCACGAACGGAAGAATTTATAGGTGTCAATGTTTCCGTTGTTCTAAGCTGTGAAGAATTAGGCACAGCTTTTTGCGTAAAGTTTTTAGAAATTAAATCCATTGTCTTTACAGGGTCAACATCACCCACAACAACCGTTGTAAGGTTGTCAGGAGTGTAGTGTCTTTGGTAATAATCGGTTACTTTTTGTTTATCAAGAGAATTTACCGTAGAAATTGAACCTGCTACAAGGTTGCTTGAATTTGATTTAATCTGAAAAAGATTTCTTATAACATCATTTGCGGCAACCGTTATCATACTGTCATTCACCATGCTTATTTCAGATGTAACGGGACCTTTTTCTTTTTCTATCATATCCGCGGGGAAAAGCGGGCGCGCTATCATATCAGCGTGCATTTCAATTGTTTTTTGCAAATCTTCATCAGACATTAAGGCTGATTCAATATAATAATCCGTCTGTGCATAATCCGTTGAAGCATTTGTAGATGAACCCATTTTTGCCACTTCTTTGAAAAACTGCCCAGGCGCAAGATTTTCACTGCCGTTAAAAAGGTTGTGTTCAATAAAGTGACTTATACCTCTTATGGGGTCAGTTTCATTCATTGAGCCTGAATTTACAAAGGTTTTAACAATTGTAGAACCTTTTTTTGGCATAATGGCAACCTTTTGCCCGTTTTGAAGCATATAAAGGTGAATATCATCACCGTACGGAGTTTTTTGAACACCAAGCGGTGTATAAGAAACAGGCAGGTTGGGATTAACAACGTTATTATAAAGCCCCAAAGCAGGGTTAGTTGAATTATTCTGAGGAGTCTGTGCATAATAATAACCTGCAGGCTGAACATAAGGATTACTTACAGGATAACCCGTATTTGCAGGCATGTATGATACGGGGGTGCCATAAGCTCCCTGAGCCCCCTGGGGTAAAATATACGGCTGATTATTAATATAATTACTCATAAGAAAACTTTACTTATTAATAATAAAACCCTGAATTTGAAAATATTGCATAAATTAAGAAAAATTTATTAAGGTTTTTTAAGTAAAAATTTTATAAGCACTATGTGCAATTTATGTGCAAATTTTTGTTGTTTAAAGTATTATTTAGGTATCTTTAAAGGATAAAGGATAAGCTATGGTCATAAAAGAAAAAGTACTGGGAATGCCCAGAGCATTAACTTATTATAATTATTTTCCCTTTTTATACGGATTTTTTACAAAGCTCGGTTTTGAAATTATATTATCAAATCCCACAACCAAAAAAACACTGGTGGAAGGCGCGGGTCTTGTTGTAACCGAAACATGCCTGCCTATCAAGGTTTATGTAGGGCATGTTTTAAATCTGCTTGAAAAAGGAGTAAAAAATATTTTTGTACCGTCCATTCAATCGGTGGCGCCTAAAATATACAACTGTTCCAAAATAAGAGGACTTCCCGATTTAATAAGAAACGTTGTCAAAGGAGAATATAATTTAATTGAAGCCACTCTTGATAAATCGGAAAAAAACCTCGGATTATTTGAATTTTTAAAACAGGCTGTTAAACCTTTCGGCATAAACGATGAAGAAGAAATAAGAACCGCCTTAAAAGCGGGTTTTGTGCTTCATAACAATTTCAGAGTAATGATGCAGCACAATTTAACTTTTGATGAAGCATTGAAAAATGCAAAAGACGGCAAAGTTGTTATAAATTCAAATGATAATAAAGATAAAGGTATTAATGTGGCGCTTGTAGCGCATGGATATAACATCTACGATAAAAGAGTGTGCATGGATGTATTTAAAAAGTTAAAAGACCTTGGCGTAAATGTATTCAGTGCGCTTCAATTAACCGATGAAGAATTAAAAGACGGCATCAATACTCTTGAAACTGAAATGTACTGGGCAAATCAGCTCGAGATGACAGGAGCCGCAGGACATTATTTAAAAAAAGATTCTATAGACGGGCTTATAACTATTACCGCTTTTGGCTGCGGGCCTGATTCATTAATGATTGAAGATATTAAAAGAAAAGCAAAGAATTTCAACAAACCTTTACTTAACTTAACAATAGATGAGCACACCGGCGAAGCAGGTTTTGTTACAAGACTGGAAGCTTTCTGCGATATGTTATACCGCAAAAAGCGTACACTTAGCCCCAAAGATGATAAAAAAGAAGAACTTGCTTACTCTTCTTCAATATCTTCATAGCCTTCTTCTTCAAGAATGGCTTGAGATACAAGGTTGAATTCTTCATCATCTTCAATAGTTTCAAAGACATATTCTGCCGCATCCTGCTTTAATCTCATCAGGATAACTTCGCATTCTTCTTCATCTAATTCTTCGTCAACAGGAAGCAAAAGTGCATAATCAAAATCGTTTACGGTTACAATATCAAGAAGTTTTAAGCTCACTTCTTCGCCGTCTTCACCAACGGTTTTAATTACCTGTAATTCCCTGTTTTCCATATCGTCAAATCTGCTCATATTAATCTCCTAAGTAATCTTCTAAAATTATAGCGGCGCTTCTCATATCGACAAGCCCCTTATTTTTTGTAAATTTTACTTTTTCTTTTTTTAACATCTCTTCTGCCTGAAAGGATGTAAGTCTTTCATCCCAATATATTATCTCATATTTTTCCTTTAAAGGTGAAATAAAATCTACATTTTTCTGTGCCTGAAAACCGAATGAACCATCCATGTTATACGGAACTCCAACAAGAATTTTCCGCACATTGTAGGTTCTACAGTATTCTTCAATAGATTCAAGCGCTTTTTTATCGTTATCTCTCAAGATAAGTTCCGTTTTTGATACAAAGATACCAAAGGGGTCCGAAAAGGCTACCCCTATTCTTTTATCTCCGATATCAAGCGCCATAATTCTATTTAATTTGTCCATTTTTTCTCAATCAATTCTAACATTTTTTTTGAATTAAAATCAAAATGTTTAACCTTTTTTCTTTCAAAAAAGATATTTCTTTTATCTTTACTTTCTTTTAATTGCTGTAATTCAAGGAAGAATTCATATATGCTTCTTTGAATTGAAAATTCAAAAAATCCCTTTAAAAGCTCATCTTCAAGGTATATTGAAGAAAAAAGCGAGGTTAAATTTTTAAACCCGAGAGATTTAAAGAAAAAGCTTTGATATAAAAATCTTTTTTTCAAAATTTTATAAAGAGATGTATTTTTATAATTTGAAATAAAATCCGATGTTATCTTGTCAAAATCTTCAAAGTTTTCCTCATTCAGTTCGCAAATACCGTCAATTAAAGAGGTGAGCTCCGGGTATTTTGAAGAATATTTAAAAAACCACTTCGATGTATACTCTGAACCTGTTGCATACTTTAAATTTGCGGCAGATAAATTAAACGGGGTAAGATTATTTTTAATAAATTCTTCAACGGGAATATCCAGAGACTCAATATCATATGTCAATTGGCGCCAGCAGAGGAGTTCGTATGGAATGTAAGTTTTATTCCGCAGTGCAAAATCAATAAATTCATCAATCATAGTTTTTGCAAAGTGCATATCTAACGGAATTTTTTCAGAATCCTTAAAAAATCTCAATATTATGTTTTCATATTCGGCCTTTGTGATATTCGAAAGTCCAAAACAGGATACAGGCCCTGTTTCAAGATTAAATACGGCAAAAAATGTTGAAATTGCACCATTATCATATGCTCTTGAAAAAATCAGCGAAAAATTTGATTCACCGTCAATCGATGAAACAAAAAAATCAAGAGGACGCGAGGTTTTAAAAAGCTCTTTATAATATTCAAGCGTTGTTATATTTTTTCTTAAACCCGCTATTTTTAATTCGTTTTTAATCTTTTTTGAAAAAGAAACTATCAAAGGGTCGGATGATGATTGTATAAGCCAATCAAGAGGAGCAAAGCTCAAATAAGATTTTGATTTTAAAAGCCCTTCAATACAGATTTTAAGAATATTTGAATCATTCACGGAATAGATAAGCGGGATTAAAATATTTGCAAGATGATCGGATGTGTAATCATTTATGATTGTATCAAGCAAAATTGCCCTGTCATCCTCATTTATTCCGAAATAAAAATCAAGAAAATCAATTTGCGCTTCAGGATTAACTTCCGCAAGCTTTAAAAATTTTTCGGTTTCACTGTCTATGGCGGCATCAGGGTTTTTAATATATGAATGAATCATGTTCAAATCAACGGGAATGCCTGCCTGATTCAGGATATTTATTAAAAAAAGTTTCTTTTCATCAGACACGGATGGCTTTTCAAGAAAAGTAAACACGCATTTTTCAAGTACATCACGCGCAAGATTAATGGCAAGCAAAGCAAGAACGCCATCAAAATAAACAATCGAGCCGTTTATTTCTTTTAAAATAACCGTGCAAAGAAAAAATCTGTCTTCAATTTTTGATAATTCCGCAATTGCAGCTTCAACATCAGAATCAGAAACATTTGAAAGCTGTCTGAGTTTTGATATTTCATGCAAAATATGTGCACGCTGGCGGATTTTAGAATCTTCCATAGCTATTTATCTTTAATATCCCAAAGAAGATTAAGAACCCTTTGAGCCTCAGCCGACATGGCGCCATCCTGCAAAATCAAATATTGAACGGCAATTAAAACACATTCGGAGCATATATTAACATCAGGCCCTTTTACCATTTTAGGTACTTCGGTATTCGGACGTTTGCAAAAACTGCAATATTCAATATTACTCTGTTCTTTTTTTTCCTGTTTTTGTTTTTTTCCGAAAGAAACTACTTTTTTATCGCCGGCCAATTTATTTTCTCCGCATAATTATTAACAATATTTAAGACTATTTTAATAAATTTTTTAAAATTTTTCCATAAATGTTACTAAAATATAACAATTATGGTTTTTGTCTGAGTTTCTTTGCTTTATATTGATTTAAAGCATTATTAAACATTTTTTCTTTAAGTTGAGGGGGCAGAGATTTAACATTTTCAAGTGTATTTTTTAACTTATCAAAGTCAGCCTTTTCACTGTTATCCAAACCAATCTTTTCGTAATCTTTTTGGGTGTAATAATCGGGAGTATCAGTATCAAAAGTTTTATCCGATTTTGCATCATTTAATAACTGCGCCTTAATTGAACCCCAGTTTTTATAATCAAACCTTATATCCGTTAATTTTAATTCAAGTCCGTCAGCATAGGGAGTATATTTTTCTATTATTTCTTTTTTAAAGAAATTTAATTCCTGAATAACAGCAGGACTTGCCGCAGATACAAATAAAATCGAGCCTTTCAATTCATAAGGAATAGATAATTTTTCAAATTTTTTCCCCACAACATCTTTCCAGAAAGAGAAAAACATGCTGCATGTTTTGCTTTTTTCAAAAGCCTGCCCAAACCTGTTGGAGGCTTGGACAGACGTATCTAAAATATCTGAAATTTTTGAAAATTCGTTTGCCATACAGCAATGTTTCCGCTTTTATGCTTTAAGCGCAAAGGCTTCGGATTCAAGTTTCTTTGCCATTTGTGTTTCTTCCCAGGGAACAGGAAAATCCGTACGGCCGATATGTCCGTATGCAGCAAGTCTTGAATAAAATTTACCGCCGTTTTTAGCGGGAAGATTTCTTAAATCAAACTGCTTTATAATTGCATTCGGTCTTAAATCAAAGTTTCTTTGAACCATTTCGGAAAGCACTTCATCGGAAACTTTGCCTGTGCCGAAAGTATCCACTAAAACGGAAACGGGACGGCTTACACCGATTGCATATGCAAGCTCAATTTCGCATTTTTCAGCCAAGCCTGCGGCTACAATATTTTTTGCAACCCATCTTGCGGCATATGCAGCGCTTCTATCTACCTTGGTGGGGTCTTTTCCTGAAAACGCGCCGCCGCCATGACGGGCATATCCGCCATACGTATCAACAATAATTTTTCTTCCCGTTAAGCCTGCGTCACCCTGCGGACCGCCGATAACAAATCTTCCTGACGGATTAATAAGATATTTTGTGGTTGAATCAGGCTTAATTGCTTCGTTTTGGAAAACATAATCAATAACATGTTTAATTAAATCTTCTCTTATGATCTCCTGAACTTTTTTATTATCGGAAATACCGTTAATTTCAGGGTCATGCTGGGTTGATAAAACAATTGTATCAATTCTATATGGTTTTCCTTCTTTATATTCAACGGTTACCTGAGATTTACCGTCAGGTCTTAAATAATTTACAATATGCTGTTTTCTGATTTCAGCAAGCCTGAATGACAATCTGTGAGCAAGCGAAATCGGAAGCGGCATTAATTCAGGGGTTTCATTGCAGGCATAGCCAAACATAATCCCCTGGTCACCCGCGCCTATATCATCAGTTTCGGTTGTAGAAACATCAGAATTATCATTTCTTGTTTCAAGAGCTTTATTAACCCCGCCTGCGATATCTGTTGACTGTTCATCAATGCTTGTAAGCACGGCGCATGTTTTATAATCAAAGCCGCCGCCTTCTTCGCCTTTATATCCGATTGATTTAATTGTATTTCTTACAACGGACGGGATATCAACATAACAGCTTGATGAAATTTCACCGCAAACAAGTGCCATACCAGTTGTTACGGTTGTTTCCGCAGCAACTCTTGAATTAGGGTCTTTGCTTAAAAATTCATCAAGAATAGCATCCGAAATCTGGTCACAAACCTTATCGGGGTGCCCTTCGGTTACAGATTCAGACGTAAATAAAAAGTTTTTAAGTGCCATCTTTTTCTCCTTAATTTCTATTCGGCCGGTAAGGTTTTTAATTCCGACCCGGCAAAAAATAATATATCAATATAAAACATTCTACTACGAAGCTAAAAGAAAACAAGGAAAACTTAAAGACAAAAATGCACAGGCACAAAAAGATTATGCCCGTGCATTAAAATATTATTTAATTATTTTACAAATTCATAAGCGGGGGCTTTGAATTCAGCATCATTATTGAATGCCTTAAAAGATTTAATTGCAAAAGTAATATTTGCAATAAGAACTGCTAAACCTACAAGAAGACCAACCAGCGGAATAATTGCAAGGAAGCTCACGATAATTAAAGTAATTTCAAAGTTAAGCATCTGTCTTATTACTTCTCTTTTATTACCCTGTAAATCTTTGCCGCCAAGACACCAAGCAAGAAGTGAACCTATAACGCCAAGTAAAATAACTGCAATTGTACCGAAGATTCCTATTGTTTTTTCATCCATGGTTTTTTCCTTTCATTTCTCTAACTATAAATTCCAATCATAACGTACAAAATTTTATATCAAATATTAAAATTGCATGCATTTTTTTCAATTTTTTTACAAAATTTGTTCAATTTGGTATGTTTATTTTATAATCAAGCTAACAAGACAAATTTTTAAGAGGATAACCATGGAATTAACCTATAAAAAACAAAATTGTACCGAAATTACGGAAGAATTTATCGGAAAAGAATGTACACTTGCAGGCTGGGTTTCAACAGTGCGCGATTTAGGCGGAATTATTTTCGTTGAAATAAGAGACAGAAGCGGACTTTTTCAAGTTGTTGCAGACCCTAAAATTAATCCCAATGTTTATGAGACATTCGGCAAATTAAGAAGTGAATTTGTTGTTCAGGTTAAAGGAAAAGTTTCAAAAAGACCTGATGACACAATAAACGAACGCCTGCAAACAGGAACAATAGAAATTTATCCCGATGAAATAACTATTTTATCAGCCGCAAAAACACTGCCTTTTGTATTGGAAGATGACAGTGTTTCCGAGGATATAAGATTAAAATACAGATATCTTGATTTAAGAAACGAAAAAATGCTAAACAACCTTAAATTAAGACATAAAATCGTAACTTCTATCAGAAATTATTTAAACGGTTTAGATTTTATGGAAGTGGAAACACCCGTTTTAATTAAAACAACACCCGAAGGTGCAAGAGATTATCTTGTACCGAGCCGCGTTTTTGACGGAAAATTCTTTGCACTTCCCCAATCTCCGCAAATTTTTAAACAATTATTAATGGTAGGCGGAATTGAAAAATACTATCAAATCGCAAAATGCTTTAGAGATGAAGACTTAAGAGCAGACAGACAGCCTGAATTTACACAGGTTGATATTGAGATGAGCTTTGTTGAGCAGGAAGATATCCTGAAAATGACAGAGGGTTTATTGAAAGATGCCTTCAAAGCTGCAGGGGTTGAAATCCAAACTCCGTTCAAACGTCTCACCTGGAAAGAAGCTATGGAAAAATACGGCTCAGACAAGCCCGATACAAGATTTGGCTTAGAATTGTTTGATGTAACAGACATTATGGAAGCATCAACTTTTGAAGCATTTAAAAATGTAATCAGCGCAGGCGGAACGGTTCGTGCAATTAAAATCCCCGGTATCGCAGGATATTCAAGAAAAGAAATGGATGATGTCCGCAATCTTGCAATAAAATTCGGCGCAAAGGGTCTTGCCTGGGTAACTTATCTTGAAGACGGCTCTGTAAAATCACCCGTGTTTAAATTCTTAAACGAAGAACAGATTAATGAAATTCAAAAAAGAGCAGGCGCTGAAAAAGGCGATATAGTATTCTTTGTAGCAGATAAACCGAAAGTGGTATTTGATGTTTTAGGAAGATTCAGATTATATTTTGGCGACAGACTCGGCTTAATTGATAAAGATAAACATGACCTTCTATGGGTAGTTGATTTTCCTCTGTTTGAATATTCCGAAGAAGATGAAAGATTTGTTTCAGTACACCATCCTTTCACAATGCCTGCTTTAGAAGATATTGATAAACTCGAAAACGATAAAGGAAACGTTAAATCAATTGCATATGACGTTGTTTACAACGGAAACGAGCTTGGCGGCGGCTCAATAAGAATCCATGATGCCGAAATTCAAGAAAAAATCTTTAAAGCCCTGGGGCTTACGGAAGAAGATATTCAAGAAAAATTTGAATTTCTCGTTACCGCTTTTCAATACGGAACACCTCCGCATGGCGGTCTGGCACTTGGTTTAGACAGACTTGTTGCGCTTTTAACAAGGTCAAATTCAATAAGAGACGTTATTGCATTCCCGAAAAACTCTCAGGCAAAAGATTTGATGACAAATGCCCCGGGTATTGCAAGCGAAGAACAGCTTAGAGAATTACATATAAGACTCAGAAATCCCGTAAAAATATAAAAATATACAACTAAAATCCGCCTGATGAAATTTGAGGGCGGATTTTTTATACATTGATAAAATTAATAGGTATCAGCATTTTCTATAACGGATTGATAGATAATTTTTGAAGCCTGCTGAATAAAATCGCGTGCGGAATAATCATTAAATTTGCGTTTTGTTAAAATTACAACAATATATTTTCTGCCGTTTGGCGCATAAACAATTCCGGCATCCCCGAGCATTGTACCAATATCACCTGTTTTATGAAGGAATTCCGCTTCTTTTGGAAGCCCTGCATGAATTAATGTGTTATTATGCACATTTGACATATACTGCTGAATTAAATATTTTGAATCATTGTTTAAAAATTTAGGATTATCAATATTATAAAGCAAGGTTGCCATATCTTTTGCACTGATTGTATTTGTCCCCTTAAGATCGGGAAGCCAGTTTGAAATTTGAGTAGATTTAAGCCCCCATTTTCTTATGGCAGAATTCAAGCCCTCCATACCGCCAATCTGCTCCAACAGCATATTGGTGGCTGAATTATCCGAAGATTGAATCATTATGCTTGCAAGGTGGTTTATCGAATAAGAATTACCCGCTCTTTCATATTGCAAAGAACCGGAGCCTGAGGTTCTGTATATTTCATCAAATAATAATTTTTTATTAAAATCAATCGGTTTATGTCCTGCCTTTTTCAAAGATTGAGAATATCTTAAAAGCTCAACCAGAACAGGCAGCTTTATAATACTTGCGGAAGAATAAATTTCATTTGAATTAATTTCAACGCTTCTTGATTTAGAATAATCCCAAACATAAATAGCAGGCTCAATTTGCGGATATTTAACTGAAAGCATTGTTAATTTATCTTCAAGAGCATAAAATCTTGAAGCGGGGGCAAGGGGAACCATTTGCGCCTTATTATGGCGTACGGGCACAATTAATTTTTCACCCATAAAATTTGAATTTGCAAGATAAGAAGCGGAAGGTGCCGCGTATTCTTTTGCATTAAAATTAATATTTCTGTTTAAAAACCTGTTTAATATCATAGGTTCAAAATAATTTGAATAATTATAAGGGAGGATATAATACACAAAAGCTCCAAAAAAACAGGCGATAAAGGTAAGTTTAAAGAGCGCTTTAAATAAGGTAATAAAAGAATTTTCTTTTTTCCTTACGTTTTTCTTTGGAACCGGTTTTAGTCTGCCCCGCCTTTCTTTCACGGCAGGATATCTTACGGTATTTGGATTAGCGTATGCCAAATTCTGCCCGCAGGTTTGCATATTCTGCGGATAAGCAGGATTTGCAAAATTTCTCCGCACACCGTTTGAATTTAAATATGCAGGTGAATTTTCATTAAAATAATAATCTGTTTTTCTTAACGGCTGGGGCAATGCCAGAAACTCCTTAATTATATTTACAGTTTATAAAAAAATTAACAAAATTTAATAATTCAAATGTATGAAAAAGGATTGTAAAATATAAGCCAAATGATGGAAAATATGCTATACTGTTTTCAATATAAATCAAACAGGGATATTATCTTGAAAACAGTAAAAAATATACTTTTAAAAGCTTATATATGCTTATTCACATTAACAGCCTTAAATATGCCGTCTTTTGCGGCAGATGTTCTTAATCTGCCCAATCAAAGCATAAAAGGGAAATTTGAAATGATATCAGACGGTTTAATTCAAATTAAAGAAAAGGGTATAAGCAAAACGTATATTAGAAAAGATAACCCTTTTGATATTTACGCCGATTATATATCATATACCGCTTCTCCGTTTTCAAAAGAACTGCAAAGCGGTCCTTGCAAGGTTATTCTGCTTGATACTTTTAATTTGACAATTAAACTGCCTGATTCAAGCAGTATTAAAATACCGAGATATCGCGTAAAAGATTTAGAAATCAATATTAAATAAAATAATAAAGGAAAAATTAATGAACGTAATTATTTACAGTGACGGCAATCAAAGCAGTATTGAAGAAACTTTGATGATGAGCGGCGATTATATGGTACGAAGCTTTGGAGTTTCAGATATTGAAAATTATAAAGAAGTTAACCCTGCGGTTATGGTGTTTGATATGCCTTTAGACAAAGTGAAAGAGGTTTGTGCTGTAACAAAATTTGATGCAGGGGTTTTAATTTTAACCGATGAAATTCCCGAAGATTTAACAGTGCGCGCAGAAAGTTTTGATTTCATTAAACGCCCGATAAACAGTGTGGAATTAACTACAAGAATTAATTCTCTCGGAAAAGTAATGAAATACAGAAACAATTTAAAAACAATTGCCATAACGGATGAATTAACAGGTTTATATAACAGGAAATATCTCCATTCTAGACTTGATGCGGAAATTTCCCGTGCTAAAAGATACGGCACAAGCCTTTCTTGCGTTTTAATCGATATCGATTTCTTTAAAACGGTAAATGATATGTACGGTTACGATTGGGGCGATGTTTTATTGAAAAAAGTTGCCCAGATGCTTGAAGCACTTATCAGAAAAGAAGATATTTTAACCCGTTACGGCGATGAAGAATTTATTCTTGTTCTGCCGAATACATCCGAAGAACAGGCATTTATTTTTGCGGAACGTTTCCGTCGCGATATTGAAAAAATGGAATTTATACCGGCATCTGAAGAAGAAAGACACCCGATTACAATTTCAGGCGGCATTTCAGCATATCCATTCTTAGAAAATGTAGAAGAAAATTCAAACACAATCATAAGATACGCGGAACATGCTTTATACAGTGCTAAAAAACGTGGCAAAAACCAGATTGTACAGTTTTCAAAAATGAACCTTGATTTTTAATTTTTAAAGGCAAATTAAAATGTTAACCAAAAGAATAATTCCCTGCCTTGATGTTAAAGACGGAAAAACCGTTAAAGGTGTAAATTTTGAGAATTTAAGATACGCGGGCGATCCTGTTACACTTGCTAAAAAATATTCAAATGAAGGTGCAGATGAGCTTGTATTTCTCGATATAACGGCAACTAACGAAAAAAGAAAAACAATAACGGAACTTGTAGAGCATGTTGCACGGGAAGTTTTTATACCCTTTACGGTCGGCGGAGGAATTTCCGATATTGAAGATATAAGGGCAATTTTGGCCGCAGGAGCTGATAAAATTTCTTTTAATTCCGCTGCAGTAAAAAATCCTGATATTATAAACAAATGTGCGGAATATTTTGGCTCCCAGTGTATTGTGGCGGCAATTGACGCTAAAAAAATCGACAGTGATTATTATGTCTTTATAAATGCAGGGCAAAAAAATACCGGAATTAAACTTTTAGACTGGGCTAAAGAAGTTGAAAAAAGAGGGGCCGGTGAAATACTTTTAACCTCAATGGATTATGACGGCACACAAAAAGGTTTTGACATCGATATGAATAATCTTGTATCAAAAAACGTACAGATTCCTGTCATAGCTTCAGGGGGAGCAGGTCCTGACAGCGGACATTTTATTGATGTATTCAATAAAACAAATGTTGATGCAGCACTTGCAGCCTCAATTTTCCATTTTGACACACTTCCCGTTAAGAAATTAAAGGATGAACTTTTAAAAGCGGGAATAGAAACAAGAAAGGTATAAAACAAATAAAAACATAAAAAAACCGGCTTTGCTTTGAGCCGGTTTTTTTATTATTAAATCCTTTTTGATTAGCTGAAGTATTTAAATGAGCTTTCAATGTTGTTTGAAATAACTTTATCAACTGATTCAACTTCAGTTTCAACAGCTTTGTGCTGAGTTTCAACCTGATTTAATTTTAATTCAAGCTGTTTATCAAGACGCTGTACACGGGCCATAGCTGAGTCGTATTTTGCTTTAGCCGCGTTGTCATCTGCCGTGTAGTAAGATTGTCTGTATCTTGCATCAGCACCAATCATAACATCAGACCAGCCTGAGCTTGATTCTTCATCGGGAGTTCTGATTACCCAGGAACCGTATAGAAGGTTTTGCTGCATTCTTGTATCCGGTGTATCACCTGCATCGTCTTTTAATTTTTTAGGATCAACCCATTCTTGTTTGCCTTTATCCCAAATACCGTATGCTGCACCGTTAGGATCATTACCGTTTGGCTTTCTGAATGTATTTCTTGCTGTTTCTCTGTCTGCATCGCTTGTTGCGTCTGTACCATAGTAAAGTTCGTTCAGTGAATACACCGTTAAAGGAGTATATTCGCTGGTACCCGGCAATCTTACCTGGTAAATCTGGTTATTTGTCGCATCTGCGTATTCGTCAGCGATAGTTTCTTGTTGCGTTGCGAGCAAAAGACGTTGCTGGGTAATACATTGTGCCTGCAATTCTAAGTCACTTTTGCGCGCAGTCAATAACAATAATCTACCTTGGCTTGCTGCTAGTCCCATTGTTTTATACCACCTTTGTATTGTTTGAGTTTCACTATCGACATATTAATAAAAACAAAAAGTATATACTGAATTCATAAAAAGTATATAATGTTACATTTCTTAACCTTTTATTTTAATTTACCAATACACCGAAGGTTTTCACACTATATGTGTCGGTAAGAGGGGGATAATACTTTAGAAAATTGTTTTAAAAATTTACATTAGTTTACAAAAACTAAAAAAGCTACACAAAATTGCCCGTTTTTATAATAAGCTATACAATATTAAAAAAGGTCACACGGTATTATACTGTGATGGTTTGGAGTGATTGGAGAGAAAATAAATTATGACGAAAAATAAAAGAATAATATTAACAATACTTTTAATCATAGCTCTTATTTTAACATTTGATCTTGTCTATATATATTTTAAAGAAAACTTTATAATGGGTGCAGACCCCAGTTTTTGCGCCATAAACAGTGTTATTGACTGCGACGGAGTAGCAAAAACCGAGTATGCTCTGTTTTTAGGAATACCTCTTGCGATATGGGGAGTTATTCTATATTTAATTCTTCTTTTCTTAACATATGTTGATAAAATTAATGAAAAATTTAACATTGAAATATTTAAAGTTTTCAAAAACCCTTCAAGTTATATTGCAGCCATAGGACTTTTTTCGTTTTGCTGTTCTATGATTCTTGCTTCAATTTCATTTTTTGTAATCAAAAAAATCTGCATACTGTGTTTTATAACATATTTTATCGATTTAGCTATAGCACTTACCGCAAAGGATAAAGGATTTTTTGTTTCCGATATCAAAAATACATTTGCAGATTTTATTTCCGGTGTAAGAAAATATTTAGTTTTATTTATAGTCGCTGCTATAGCAGGGGCCGGGCTTTTAACCTATACTGCGACCTCGCTTGTTATGTCTCCTGCCCTCAAACAGCAGAAGGCAAACAAAGAAATGGAAAAATCTTTCTTAGAATTTCAAAAGATGAAAAAAAATCCTTATGCAATCAAGGGAAATACATTGGGAAATCCTGATTCAGAGGTAGTTATTTATATATACAGTGATTTCTTGTGCCCCTTTTGTAAGCTTTCCAACATAATGATTCATAAACTTATCAAGGAAGAAAAAGATATTATTGTATATCATATAAATTTTCCGCTTGATACCGAATGTAATCCTGCACTCACAAACAGCGTACACCCCGGTGCATGCATGCTTGCAAGATATGCTCTTGCAGCCGAAAAACAGGGAGCATACTGGGATATGGCAAGCGCTATTTATGACATTATGCCATCAAACAATGAAGAAGATATAGTAAACCTTGCAGATATTGTAGGCATCAATAAAGAGCAGTTAAAAAAAGATGCTTACAGTGAAGAAATAAAAGAAACCCTTGATAAGCAAATTCAAAAGGCAATAAATTTCGGTATAAAGGGTACTCCGACCATTGTTATAGACGACATTGAGCACAAAACAGCTCTTCCTTACAATAAATTAAAAGAATATACAAAACAGGCAAAAGCAAGACATAAGCACGCAAAATAGGATGAAATTTTGACGGAATTTTATAAAAAAATAAAAACCTTATATGATAAGGAAGATTTAAAAGAAGAAGACAGAAAAATTTTTGTCCATTGCTGCTGTGCCGTGTGTTTCGGGTATCCTTCGCAATATTTAAAAATGCTCGGATATATTCCGACGGCATATTTTTTCAACCCCAATATTTATCCTGAAAATGAACAAATAAGACGATATGAAGAATTGGAAAAATATTGCGGGAAATATAATTTTGAACTTATTTATGAAAAAGCTGAGCCTGATGTATTCTATGAAGCCGTAAAGGGTCTTGAAAATGAACCTGAAAAAGGCTTAAGATGCAATAAATGTTTTGAATTAAGGCTTAACACGGCAGCACAAAAGGCAAAAGAGCTCGGATTTAAGCAATTTACAACAACATTAAGCGTAAGCCCGCATAAGGTTTCAAAAAATATTTTTGAAGCAGGGCGAAAAGCCGAAAAAACATATGGGGTTAAATTTATAGATTTTGATTTTAAGAAAAATAACGGCTTTAATGTAACACAAAAAATTGCCGCATATAACAATATGTATAAACAAAACTATTGCGGGTGTGAATTTTCGATAAGAAAACCTGCAGAGGAAAATTAAACAGCAGCGGCTTTCCTTTTTAAAAGCTTTAATTTTTCCTTATCTTCTTTTGATACCCTGTATGATTCTATGATTTTTGAAATTGATTTATTGTGGCAAAAATCATCAAGAGTACTGTTTTCAAGATATTTAAGCGTGCAATCGGGAAATTTAACATAACAAACGGATACCGCCCATGCAATTGCCATATTAACGTAATAATAAGAGGATTTTAAATTGAATAAAATTTTTAAAACTTCATCGATATAATCTTTTTCAATAAAATATGTCAAAAGAACAACAACGGCAAACCTCAGGGAATACTCTTTCTTTGATGTTAAATAAGGAATTAAAAATTTAAATACTTTTTTTCTGTCTTTTTTAAAAATTTTAAGCCCTGCACAAAAAGTATCGCAAACTGCCCAGTTATCAATTTTCAATACAAAGGCTTCCGTCAAATTAAGCACCGTATCAATATCTTCATTCAAATAAGAAATAACCATACCTTTAAGCATGGTGTCTTCCATGAATTTTTCTTCATATTTATTTAAGAATTTTTGCCAGTCATCTTTAGCAATTTGCTTTGCAATTTTTCTTAAAACGGGTATTCTAACCCCCAAAACATTATCTATATTAGGAATTAAGGCGGAAGAAAATTTACAATAAGCAGGATCCGTATTATTTTTAAATTCCGATTTTACAAATTTTAATACATCCATACCTTAATCCAACAAAGAAATAACGGCTTTTTTTATATCTTCATTTTTATAAACATAGTTTCCCGCAACAAAACAATTTGCACCGTATTGCGCACAAATTTTTGCAGTTTCGTCATTTATGCCGCCGTCTACCTGAATTATCAGGTCGTCACCTGCAATTTTACGCACAGTTTTTATTTTCTCAGCAGCATCCTTCATAAATTTCTGACCTGAAAAACCGGGTTCTACCGTCATAACAAGCACCATATCAACTTTTTTAATATACGGTTCAATGGCGCTTACGGGTGTATTTGGCTTAATTGAAATTCCCGCAAGCCTTCCTGCATTTTTTATAAGGCTGATACACTCTGCAGCAGTATCTTTCACTGCCTCAATATGAAACGTTATAATATCAGAGCCTGCTTCGATAAAATCAGGTATGTATTTAAGCGGATTTTCAATCATAAGATGAGAATCAAGTTTTGCACTCACGGCATTTTTTAAACATCTTACAACGGGAGCTCCGATTGTAATATTCGGCACAAAATGCCCGTCCATAACATCTATATGGCACCACTGCGCACCCGCATCTTCCGTCTTTAAAATTTCCGATTTAAGGTTTGAAAAATCAGCGGATAAAATTGAAGGAGATACTATATATCTGTGCATTTCACCGTTTTTTGAGCAAAAAAGATTGTCATACATCAGCCTATCTCCACTTTTAGAAATTCAAGTGCAAGTTTTGCCGCAATCTGCTCAGCCTCTTTTTTAGATTTGCCTTCACCCTGAGCCATCAAAATATCGTTATAATAGACACCCATTACATAAGTTTTATCATGCGCCATACCAAATTCATCCAAAATTTTATAAACAGGAAGTTTGTGATTTTGACTCTGGGTATATTCCTGTAAAATTGCTTTATAATTATTAAATTTTGAATTTAGAATATCATCTTCAAAATTATCAATCAAAAAATCATACACGGCCTTAAGCCCGAGCTGTTTGTATTCGAGGTAAATTGCACCAAGAAAAGCTTCAAAAGCGCAGGCTAAAATTGAAGGTTTCTGCCTGCCGTTTAAAGATTCTTCATTTCTTCCAAGGATAATAAGCTTATCCATACCGCACTTTTTAGCAAGCACTGCAAGCTCCTTATCGGAAACAATCCATGCTCTTTGTTTTGTAAGATCACCTTCGCTTTGCTCGGGGAATTTTTTAAACAAAAAATCACTGATTGCAATTTTTAAAACCGCATCCCCGAGGAATTCAAGCCTTTCATAAGATTCTGAAATTTTTAAGTTATTTTCATTAGTATAAGAAGTATGCACAAAGGCACGGTTTAAAATCTCAAAATCATCAAAACAAAGTCCGAATTTTTTCACAAAAGCTGCTAATTCTTCTTTTCTTTCAGGTGAAATTTCCATTTACTAAACACCTTTTGCAATATAAGTTATAAGGTCAACAATTATATTATTTCCGCCCGTAAAGCAAGCCAGATAATAATAAGCAACAGGAAGAGCAAAAACATAAGAATCGGTTCTATCCAATAAGCCGCCATGTCCCGGGAGAATATTGCTTGAATCCTTTACTCCCGCATCTCTTTTAATCAAAGATTCGGATAAATCACCAAGCTGGGCAAATACGGTAATCAAAATACCGCCTATTATGGCTTCAGACAAGGTTAAACCTGAATAAAATACTGAAAATACACCCGCAACAAGTACTGCAAAAACTCCGCCACCGACAGCACCCTCAACGGTTTTTTTCGGGCTTATAACTTTTGAGAGCTTTATTCTGCCGAATTTTGAACCAAAATAATAAGCACCGATATCTGTTGCAACAACAATTAAAAACACGTACAGAAGAAGATAAAGACCGTCATTTACCCCCGGAACAAACAGATTAACACTATCCGAGCCCATCTGCCTCAATAAAAGAATGTGACATGGAAGCCAGCCCCCGTACATAAAACCGAGCGCCGTTGTCGCAACATTTGCAATATAAGGCTGTCTGCCCATAAAAAGCACTATCAGGAATGATGCCATAATTGCAAAAGATAAAACACACGGTACAAGGTCAAACCTTCTGAAAAATATCAAAAGCCCGAATACAAGACTTGTAGCACAGATTAAAGAAAGACTCGGGTGAAACCCCTTATTCCTTAAGATTTGCACGTATTCTTTTGCTGCAAGAAACAGTACAACCATCAAAAAGCAAAACAAAGGAACACCGCCCGATAAAAAGCAGACGAGCGCCACCATTGAGATTATAAAACCTGTTATAAATCTTGTAAGCCTGTTTTTTTTATTAAATTCGTCGTTTGAATTTTCCATAATTAAACGGTCATAACCTCTTTTTCTTTTTCAGATACCGTCTCATCGATAATTTTAATATATTTATCGGTTAATTTTTGAACAGAATCCTGAGCATCGCGCACGGCATCTTCGGGAAGATTTTCAGCTTTTTCCGCTTTTTTAATTTCATCACCCAAATCGCGGCGCACATTTCTGATTGCAACTTTAGCGGTTTCGCCAATTGCTTTTACTTCTTTTGATAATTCTTTTCTTCTGTCAGCCGTTAAAGGCGGGAAGATAAGACGTACAACAATACCGTCGGAGTTTGGAGTAATCCCTAAATCAGCCTTAATTAAAGCTTTTTCGATTTCTTTTACGATAGTTTTATCAAAAGGCGTAATAACAAGGGTTGTGCCATCCTGTACAGACACTTGTGCCATCTGGTTTAATTTTGTAGGCGCACCGTAATAATCAACAAGAACTTTATCTAAAATAAGCGGATTTGCTCTGCCTGTTCTAATTGTAGTAAGTTCTTTTTTAAGCTGGGCGATACATTTTTCCATTTTATCCGCGCCCTGTTTTTTAATTTCGTCTGTACTCATTTATATTCTCCTTAAATATTATTTTAATCAGTTTACAAGTGTGCCCACTTCTTCATTGTTTAAGATTTTTATTATGCTGTCTTCGAGCGCAAAATCAAATACCACAATGGGTATTTTATTTTGCTTACATAGAGAACAGCTGGTTTGATCCATTACCTTTAAACCTTTTATAATCACATCATCATATGATATTTTATCGTATTTAACGGCTTCTTTATTAATTCTCGGGTCATCAGAGTAAACACCGTCCACGCCGTTTTTTGCCATAAGCATAGCTTCCGCACCGATTTCGGCTGCCCTTAAGGCTGCTGCGGTATCTGTCGTAAAGAAAGGATTTCCGGTACCTGCGGCAAAAATAACCACGCGGTTTTTTTCCAGATGACGGATAGCTTTAAATCTAATATATGGTTCCGCTATTTTATTCATTGTAATGGCGGATTGAACACGGCATGACACGCCGATTTTTCTTAATTCCGATTGAAGTGCGATAGCGTTCATAACGGTTGCAAGCATGCCTACATAATCGCCGCTGGCTCTATCCATACCAAGTTTTGAAGAATTTTTCATCCCCCTAAAAATATTACCGCCGCCAACAACAATAGCAACCTGCACTCCCAAATCATGTGCTTTTTTGATTTCATTTGCTATCATTTCAACGGGTTTTGGGTCAATACCGAATTCCTGTTCCCCTAAAAGTGCTTCCCCGCTGATTTTAAGCAAAATCTTTTTATATTTTAATTCTTTTTTCATACCATAACACTTTATTCAAACTCAATTTATGTTTATTATACTAAAAAATAGCCGCCTTGTATAATATTTTGTATAATATAATTATGGATTTAGGAAATAAAAATTTAAACGATTTAATATCGAAAGATAACAATATTTCAAAAGCTGCCGCACAAAGAATTATAAACGGCGCAGAGGTTGATTCTTTTGTAAAATTGTGTGAAAAATCGGAATTTTTATTTGATTTTATTAAAGAAAAAATCAATGAAAAATTATTTAATGCCGTAAATTCCGATAATTTTGAAAACATATTTAAATTCATAAAAATTTACAATCAGGATTTTGAAGATTTTATTATAAAAGCTTGGGTGAGATTTGCAGATGAAGATTTAACCGATAAAATCCTGGAAATTTTTGAAACCGGAACAGATGAAGAAAAAGCGTATGCGGCAGGATATTTTTATCATATAAATGACCCGCTTGCACTTGAAAATTTAAGAAAATGCGCATTTTCCGATTTTGAACCGCTTGCGCAAAATTCAGCAAGGGCTCTTGCAAAATTTAACGACAGAGAGGTTTACAACAAAGCGGTTGAAATTATTCAAAGCGGGTGTGATGATTTTGAAAAATATAGATATGTAAATTTTTTAATTTCATACGGGGATAAAAATGCATTCAACATACTTTATGATTACCTTGAAAACACTTATATGAAAGGTTTTGCAGCATCAAGCATATTGTATTTGAAAAGTTTTGACGAGATAATTAAAGACGGCGCGCAAGATAAAGCCGCAAAAATATTTGATATTATTTTAAGCGCTTATCCTGAAGAAATTTCGCTTGATACCGTTTTTGATTTTGAAATCTTTGAATTTGTAAAATTTCTGTCAAATGAAATTACGGTTGGAATTCTGCCCGAATCATATATTAAAAGGCTTCTTTTAAAAACAAAATATAAGTTTAATTTAATTTCAAGAGAAGATATTTATACATTTGATTTAAATAAAGATGTTAAAAAAGAAATAAATTTAATAAGCGAATTTTTAAACACACTGCAAATTGATTTATTTCAAGGATTTGAAGAAGAATTTAAGACTGAAGACAAAGAAAGAGTACTTGAAGCTTTTGATACGGTTTTAAATTTCGGCAAAAAAGAGTTTTCTTTAAATATTGCAAATATTGTCAATGCAACGGAACACGAAGACGTTATAGCGGAAGGCATAAAGATTTTAAAAGTATTTGACGGGCTTTCGCAAATTAAAAAAGATGAAATTTTAAACAAAATAGAAAACGAAAACATTAAAGCAATTGTCTTAAGCGCATTTAATCAATAAACTGCGGTTTTTAGCCTTCATCTCCGTATTTTTCTTCGGTTTCTTCTTCATCTTCACCTTCCGAAAAATCACGTTTTGAATTACCTTCAACATGCTTTTTATTATTATCAAGTTTAATATAGCGGGCATCTTCCCACCTTAAATCAATATATTTAATTTTTGTACCGTATTTACTCTGTGCTTCAGGCAGAATTGTTGCAATCCATTTGGTTCTGTTATAGATAGATTCGTTTATTTCACCGAGACGAAGCATTATGTTGTAGCCTCTGTCGCCGATTTGCACATAAACATCTTTAGGATTTCTTAAATCAACATATTTAACATCCTGTTTTGAATAAGCTTCAATTGTTTTTATTAATTTTAAAATTTCATCAACACGCTTTTTATCCCAGTGTTCGTAATCATCTCCTGCAAGACCGTATGTTAAAATCTTTGTTGCACCGAATTTTGCAGGTATAGGCATATATTCTCTGTCAATAAAAACGCCGTCTTCCGTTATAGCCGAAATCGGTTCCGTTTGAAGATTGGGTGCTATTAAAAAAACGGGAGTGCGCTCTTCCACAAGTATATTCAAGCGCCCGGGGAACCAGTATCTTCTGACATAAACTTTTTTAATAGGCTGCAATTGTGCTATATTTTTTTCAAGCTCCCTTGTATCCAACCTGAATACTTGCGTATTGGGCAATTCTGTCTGTTTTATCAGATCAACGATTTTATATTTAGGAGTTATTAAATTGCCTTCAATTTTTACGACAGATTCATCTACAACTCTGAGTAAATCTCTATCAACAAACCATTGCGGAAGCTTTAAAACCCATATGCCAAAATAAATAAAAAGAAAAATCAAGCTGACGCGAAGAAGAGCTCTAAAATTTCTGATTAAATTTTTTGCCGCAATAATTCCGCGCCGCATTTTATTGGCGCGAAGTTTTCTTCTGTAATAATATTGCTGTTGTTCGTTATTATTATTTATCATTTATTGTTTTATGATTCAATAAGGGCGGTATTTAAAACAAGCTGAACAAGATTATCATAATCTATTCCCATAGCACGTGCCTGAGCAGGCAAATCGGATAAATCAGTCATGCCGGGGTTTGTATTTATTTCTAAAACATACGGAATATCATTATAAATCAAAAAATCAACTCTGGATACACCTGTGCAATCACAAGCCTTATGAGCATCCACAGCCATTTTTTGAATTTCTTTCGTAAGATTTTCGTTTAAATTGGCAGGAAGAATAAATTCAGTCATACCTTCCGTATATTTTGCTTCAAAATCATACCAGAGAGTTTTTGTTCTGAATTCTAAAATCGGTGTTGCAAAGGTTTTATTTTTTTCAATATCTTCTAAAACCCCCACTGTTATACTTATTCCCTGTAGATATTCTTCAAGCAGAATTTTCTTATCGGATTTTTGAGCAACTTTGAGTGCCTCTTTTAATTCTTCAATATTATCAACTTTACTCATACCGATACTTGAACCTTCGGCAGATGGTTTCACCATAAGCGGAAAATTAAGCCCCTCAACAGCTTTTTCGACATCAAGATTTTCGCTGTAGCGGATGCAAGCGGATTTTATAATATTAAGCCCGGCTTTATCAAGGATATTTTTTGTCATTTCTTTATCCATACAAATGGCGCTTGATTTTACTTTGCAGCCTGTGTATTTAATACCGAGGATTTCAAGCACACCCTGAATGCAGCCGTCTTCACCGTATTTACCGTGAAGTGTATTATATGCAAAATCATAATTACCGTTTTGAAGGGTTTGCGCGATATTTTTATCAACATCAACAATTTCAGAATTATGATATCCCAAATTTTTAAGTGCGTTTAAAACGTTTACACCGCTTCGAAGCGAAACTTCCCTTTCATTTGACATACCGCCGCAAAGCACGGCAATTTTAGCATTTTTATCTATTAACCCTTTACAAGTGTATTCCATAATTCGGTTTCCTTTTTATCAGAGCCTATATATACAACTTCAGGCTCCAGCATAATATCAAATTTATCAAAAACAAGCCTTTGCATTTCGCGCATAAGGTTTATATAATCCATACTTGTTGCTTCATTGAAATTGATAATAAAGTTTGCATGGTTAAAATAAATCATAGCCCCGCCTTCAAGGTGCCCTTTTAAACCCGTCTCATCAATCAGTTTTCCTGCTGAAACAGTCTGTCCTTCCTTATTTACAGGGTTTTTAAATGCACATCCTATATTGGGCTCATTTAAACCGGGCTGGCTTTTTTTACGTTTTTCAACCGCATCATCCATCAATTGCTTAATTGCGGTATAGCTGTCTGCCTGTACAAGTTCAAACTTGGCGGACAATAAAACATATCTGCCCGGATTTTTCTTTAAAAGCGAATTTCTGTATGAAAATTCCATCTCATCGCGTGATAATTCAATAATTTTATCTTCATTTGTATCATATACTTTAGCTGATACAAAATAATCGGAAATTGCCTGAGCATTGGCGCCTGCATTCATAGCAACAGCACCGCCTAAAGTAGCTGGAAGCCCCGATAAAAATTCAAATCCCGATAATCTTAATTCAAAAGCCATATTTGATAATTTAATTGTAGAGACACCTGCCTGCACTTCCATACAGGGAGGATTTACCGTAATTTTATCAAGGTGTTTTGTAACAATTACAGGCCTTTTAACCCCTGCGGATGAAAAGAGAATATTTGAGCCGTTGCCTACAATCACGGGATTATTCAGATTTGCAAGAAGAAGCTTAATTTCATCCATGGTTTTTGGAAGGTAAACATCATCTGCAATTGATGATATACGAAGCGTATTAAAGGGTTTTAGGTTATAATTTATTCTGTGCTCAATTTCTTTCATAAATTTTCCTTTTAATCTTTTTTGGATAATTCCGCACCGAGAGGGGCGCCGAGTTTTGTAATATCGCCCGCGCCAAGAGTTAATATTATATCTTTTGAATTACTATCCTGAATTTTTTCCTTTAATTCGGGAGTAATATCCGCAATCTTTCCTTTAATGTAGAAAGTATTTTTTGAAGGGTGTTTTTCTTTATAAAGTTTTGCAAAATTTTCGGAATTAAATTCAGGGTCAAATTCATCCCCTGCGTTGAAAACATCAAGAACAACAAGGGTATCACAATTATCAAAACATTCTAAAAATTCTTCCCAAAGGGCTTTAAGCCTTGTGTATCTGTGGGGCTGGAAAACAGCTGTCAGCCTGTCTTTTGATGATTTAATTTTATATTCATCCGCAGCTTTCAAGGTGGCTCTTATTTCACTCGGGTGGTGGGCATAATCATCTATTATTTCAATGCTTTCATTTTTAAATACCGTTTGAAATCTTCGCCCCATGCCGGTAAATCCTGAAACATATTCCGAAAAATCATTAAAATTGCATCCCGCTTCAAGCAAAGCGGTAACTACGGCAAGGGCATTGTACACATTATGAATACCTTTAAGAGAGGTTTTTACATTACCGAGGTTTTTATTTTTGTAAACAATTTCAAATTCAGCACCCGTTTCATTAAAAATCACGTTTTCCGCAATGATATCAGGTGCAAAATCAATATTCAAAGCTTTTTTAACCGAAAAACCCGTAATATTTTTAATATAAGGTGTATTTTTAAGCCTGTTAAGAAGTTCTATAACTCCGTCATCATCAAGATTTGCAATTATTTTAGCACCATCAGGCTCGGATAAAATCAATTTTTCAAACGTATCAAGAATATCAGAAAGTCCGTTTTTATAAAAATCAAGGTGATCCGCTTCAAGATTATTAATAACAAGAATTTCGGGCGCATATTTAACAATAGTGCCGTCGCTTTCATCGAGTTCCGCAATAAACATTGAAGAATTTTTATAAGCATTTGCATTTGTATTTAATTCGGGAATTATACCCCCCACAGCATATGCAGGCTTTTTGCAGGCTTTTTCAAGAAGGTATGAAGCAAGCCCCGATGTTGTGGTTTTACCGTGAGTGCCCGAAAAGCCGATAGTGAGAGGAAAATTATGAGTCAAAGCAAGCAATAAATCGGAACGGTGCAAAATTGTAAGACCTAATTCTTTTGCTTTTATAAGTTCAGGATTATCCTCTTTTATGGCAGATGATAAAACAACAAAACAATCCTGCGGCACATTACCGGTATTATGCCCTATAAAAACTTTAGCACCGAGGGTTTTTAATTCCTTTAAATATTTGGAATCATTGATGTCGGAACCTGAAACCTCATATCCTGATTTTACAAGAATTTTTGCAAGCGCACTCTGCCCGACTCCGCCCATTGCAATAAAATGGAACTTATCTCCTTTTTTAATTCCGTCAAAAGGTCTTTTACAAGTATGAGTTTTCTTGAACGATTTAAATAAATCCAAAAGCAAAGACATTACACAGACTCCTTAAGAGTGACATTGGATACGCCGTGCTGGGTTTTGCCCCAATCCATAGTTTTTTTTGTGAAAACTATTTTCAGGATAATAAATAAAACAATAGGGAACCATATCGTTACAACATAAACTGCCGTTATAAGAGCTTCATAAATAGCTCTGAAAAAGCCGTAATGACTGTATTTTCTAAGACTGTAAATTAAACCCGATGCAAAGAAAACCGCAGTACACACAACAAGAACAAGCGATGATAAAATGTCATTTGAATACCCCTTCACAAAACGGAAAGCCTGAATTGTGATTTCAGAAACAAGAGAAAACGGCAATAAAAATTCTGAAATATAGGCTATTAAATCAAAACCGACTCTTAGCGTCATATCTTTTGTAAAAAGTATATCGGGAGCATATTCAAGATAACGCCTTATTGAGCCTTCTACCCATCTTCTTCTCTGTTTTATAACAGCAGGGAAGGTGATAACCCCTTCCTCATACACAACGGCATCCGGAGCAAATCTGATATCCCAGCCTTTAATATGCAGTCTTGTGGACATATCAAGGTCATCCGTTATTGTTTCATTGTTCCAGCCGTTTATATCAACAAGGGCTTCTCTTTTGATAATTTCACCGTTTCCGCGAAGCTCAACAGCACCCCTTACGGCGTCTCTTCCTATCTGCAAGTGCGTATCCATAACATATTCGTTATACTGGCAGGCGGTTAAAAAATTCTGTTTAGCATTAATTATGGTTTTTCTTGCCTGAACAGCACCCACATCTTCAGGTTCCAGCTTGATTAAAACCTTTTTAATGAAATCAGGTTTAATTTTAGCATCAGCATCAAAAACAAGGATGGCTTCGCCTTTTGCTATTTTCATAGCATCGTTCAAAACCGCGGATTTACCGGGGAAATCCCCGTCTTTCCTTAATAATATTTTTACCTTTTCATATTTTTGTTCAAGATTTTTAATAATTTCAGGGGTGGAATCAGATGACCTGTCATCAATCAAAATTATTTCATAATCGGAATAATCAACTTCGAGAATATTTTTAACAGTATCTTCTATAACATCTTCTTCATTATGGCATGGCACCATAATTGAAATAAAGGGTTTATAATCACACTCCGGAGGATTCGGATTTTTCCTCAATTTTCTTCTCTGGTGCTTTACCGCAATATACATATAAAGCATATAGAGCGACATAAAAGCAATCAAAAACACTATCGCCCAGAATGTATCAAAATAATTCTGGAAGATAATTAAAAATGCTAACAAAAAGCACATTATCAAAAGCAGAGAAATTCTATCTTTCATTACCCCCTCAAAGATTGCATACACAATGCCACTCAACTAAAGCTATATTAACATAAACAATTTAAAAAATAAAAAGTTTAAGAAATATGAAAAAAGTAAACTGTTTAACGGATAAAAAAGGTAAAAACAGGGTGTTAAAATGATAGTAGGTTTTTGTGTAAAGAGTGTCGGGCAAGGTGTATTATGTTGAGAAATTCAGGGTTGAAAAAAGAATTTAAAAGCGATTTTAAAGGCAGCGAGATATTTTTGCCGCAAACAAACGGTGAAATATCCGATTCAATTGTACAAAACTGGACACTGCAGGCATATGAATGTTATTCCCTGCACTGCGACTGCAAAAGATGTTCCATAAACAGGGGACATTATTCTTTTGTATGCCAGATGCCAAAAATTATAAAGGCGCTCCTGAAAAAACTGGGAAAACCTGATATAAAAACAATTCAAGCACAGGCACAAATTCCCCAAAGCCTTATTGCATAACAAAATTAAAAGCAGACAAAATAAAATGTCTGCTTTTAATTTATACATTTACCGTTTTACTATTCGCCCGTTCTGTCCAAAAAGGCTCTCAAGGCTTCATCCGTTGTTTTTGGAGAATTTAAATCCCTGATATCAAAATCTTCTTCGCTTCTTGCGGGAAGTTTCGGATGAAAATAATTTCTTGTACAAAGAAGCAGAAAATAAATAATCCCCGTTGCAATAATAACGCCGAGCATAACCCTTGCAAACATAGAAATTAATTTAATAAGCTCATTTCCCGTATCGGGAATTACATTTTTTGTCAGCTCCTCATTCACATTGGGGTCAAAATCGCTGTCCTCAACTTTTAGCGGAGCAGCTTCACCAAGCTGCTTTTGTTCCTCATTAAGTTCTTCTTTAATTTTAGCTTCTTTTTCAGCCTGTAATCTTTCCGCTTCGGTTAATTCCTGCTCAATCGGAGCTTTTAATTGAATTTTTTTTGAAGCGTCAATATTACTTTCCGTTTGGATATCAATATCAGAAGGAAGCGGCGGATTTTCGGCAAAAACAATTGAGCTTAAACCGAAAAATACTGCAAAAATTATTAACAGCTTTAAAAAAGCGCCGTAAAATTTCATTCTCTACTCCTTTACTTCTTCTTTAGAAGCGGTTTTTGCCTTTGAACTTTTTTTGGAAGCGCCTTCAGAAGCTGTCGTTTTGGCTGACGGTTTTCTTCCTCTTTTTTTAGGTTTTTCCTCAGAAGCTTCAACGCTTTGAGCAGGTGCGGTATCTTGATTAACAGGCTTTTGTTCTTCTTTTTGAATATTAGCCGCTTCGTTATTAGCTTCCGCTTCAAGTTTTTTCATTGTCTTTTTAGTTTTTCTTGAAACTTTTTTAGGTTTTTCTTCAGCCTGTTGTTCTTTTTTTGTATCATCTTTAGCGTCTTCAAAAATGCTTTCCACAATATTATTTACAAGCTCTTCCGCATTATTTTTAATTTCAGCTTTCTTGCTTTCTTTTAAATTTTCCGGCACTGCTGCGTTTTGAACATTTTTGCCCGCTTCAATCTCGGTATTTTGTGCCTGATTTTCCTTTACTTCAGGATGATTTTGCTGGTTTTCATTTCTGTTAAAGCGTTTTTTATTTTTGAAATTATTGCGGTTCTGCGCATTATTATTCTGCCCGCCCTGAGAATTATCTCTGTTATTTTGCCTGTTTTCATTATTTTCATTGCGGTTATTCTGGCTGTTTTGGTTCTGTCCGCCATTAAACTGGCCGCCGCCGAAAGGACCTTTAATTTTATTAATTTTTGCCCTTATTTCACCCTGTGCATTGGAGCTTAAAAGCTTCATATCTTCAATAATAAAGCCCTGTCCCTGACATTTGTCGCATTTTTTTGTGAAAATTTCAGAAAGGCTCTGTCCCTGTCTGTGGCGGGTTAATTCAACGAGCCCTAAATCAGACAGCTGGCCGATTTGCGGTTTTGCTTTATCTTTTTCAAGCGCAAGTTCGAAATATTCCAAAACTTTCAATTTATCAACACGCGTTACCATATCGATAAAGTCTACAATTACCATACCGCCTATATTTCTAAGCTTTAACTGGCGTGCAATTTCATCTGCGGCTTCTAAATTTGTTTTTAAAATAGTTTCAGCCTGTGAAGATGAACTTGTAAATTTGCCCGAGTTTACATCCACAACCGTTAAAGCTTCTGTCTGCTGAATAAATAAATATCCGCCGAGAGGAAGATTTACCTTAGTTTGCAGAGCGTTTTGGATTTCTTTATTAATGCCCGTTGCAGCAAGTAAAGGCTCTGTGCCTTTATGCATCGATACTTTTACTTTCATATTCCAGTGCTGTAAAAGCTGGGTGGTTCTGTGAAGCGCAAAAGCAGTATCTACAACGATTTCATCCACATCTTCCGTACATGCTTCACGGATAATTTTATATAAAAGCTCCTGATCTCTATGCAGTAAACATGGCGGATTTGCAGTATCTGCCGCATTTACGATAGAATTCCATTTTTCCAAAAGAATTTCTAAATCTTCTTGAATTTCAGCTTCAGACTGTCCTTCCGCTTCCGTTCTAACGATAACACCCACGCCGACAGGTTTTAGCAGGCTCACAATAGATTTAAGCCTTGCTCTTTCTTTACTTGAGACGATTTTTCTTGAAACATTCACCCCTTTTTCATCGGGCAAAAGCACAAGAAATCTCCCCGGAAGACTCAATGCCGTTGTAACTCTGGGGCCTTTGTGTCCTGTAGGCTCTTTTACAACCTGAACTATTAATTTTTGTTTCGGTTTTACTTTTTCTTTTAAGGTGCCTTTTCCGATAATATCATCCGTGTGGATAAAGCCCATTTTATCGGGCATTCCGACATCCACAAACGCTGCATCAATCGAAGGGAGGATATTATCAACAACTGATAAATAAACATCTCCTAAAAGCACATCTCCCTTTGAAACAAAAAATTCACTTACCTTATTATCCTCAAGAACAGCACCGATGTTATCCTTTTCAGATATTACAATTTTTTTGGTCATAAACTTCTTCCTTTAAATCCTTATTTGATTTCTGCCATATTTTCATCAAAAAATGACAGTCTTTTAATATCAAAAATTAAATCATTCTTATTTGCCGAAGCAGCCAGATATTTCAAAAACTCATCAGCACGAAACGCAGGCAAATCATCATTTTGCCCGGTTTTTAGAATAAATTCAAAATTGCCGTTAACAATTTTGGCATATTTAATTGAATTCCTGTAATTGATTTGTTTTATAATACCTTTTTTTGTTTTCTTCTCTATGAATAAATCATTTGAAGATAAACATTTTTCTACAGTATATCTTAAATCTTCAAAATTTAAAATACCCAACGTTTTGTTCACCACATTCCCCGGGGGCAAAGAAGCCTTATAGCGCGCCCATTGCATCATAGTATCAAGAGAGGGCATGCGCCTGCCGTCATCCGGTAATTCCATAATATTTAATATTTTTAAATTCTTAGAAGTGGAATTATGAAATTTTTCAATAAAATCATTATCAAGCGGCGAAAGCGTAACAAAATTAACCAGCTCGCACTCAGATTCAATAAAAATAGGGAGCGCCGGAGAAAACGAGATTTTTGGAACCTTATTAAATCCTTCCGTTAGCGCAAATGCAACCCCTGTACGCCTCAAGGACTTTAAAATTAAATTTTGCCAGTCAAGGTGGGATAAAAATTTTAGTTCATTAAGTTTTGTTAATTTTAGCTGATATCTAAACTCTTTTTTGTCCATTTTTATAATTATTTAAAGCTTCAGAATTGCCGTCACGGCGTTTTTTCAGAAGAATTTCAGGTGTATCGTCAGGCATTGTTTCATCTAAAACTTCATCAAAAAAATTAAACTCATTAATTTTTTTTAAAGAATAGCTGAGCTGGGCGCCCTTTGCCTGCCTGATTATAGAACCAAGCTCTTTCTTTTCCGCAAAAATATCCGATACAGGGCTGTAAAATTCCATAGGAAAATATTAGCATTTGAAGACACGGCAGGGCAAATTTTATACAATTTTATGTAACATTTTCTTCAAAAAACTTTATAATTCCGTCTTTATAGATTGAAACCTTTGCAGAAAAAGGATATACGGGGATATTAAGCAGTTTTTCGGTTTCTTTTATTTTTTTGAAAACTTCATTTTTTGACACGAAATCACATTTGTTCAAAACTGCAATCACGGGTATATTCTTGATTTTAAGCCAGTCGTACATTTGAAAATCATTATTTTGAACAGGATGCCTTGCATCAATAAATTGAATACAGTATTTCAGCATATCACGCTTTAAAAGATATTCTTCAAGGCTCTTCTGCCAGCGCTCCTGCTCGGTTTTGGATACTTTTGCATATCCGTATCCGGGTAAATCCGCAATTACAAAATCGCCTTTATCGGAAATTATTTTAAAAAGATTGATAAGGCGTGTTTTTCCGGGTGTATTGGAGGTTTTGGCAAGTTTAGAATTATTAACAAGGGAATTTATAAAACTGGATTTTCCGACATTTGAACGCCCCAGAAGTGCAAATTCATTAAGAGCCAGAGAAGGGCATTGAGCCAGATTCGGCGCACTAATTAAGAATTGTGCTTGTTTGATTTTCATTTACTTTAACCTGCCTCAATTCATTCATTTTTCTTTTGTAAACCACGGCAGAAAGCAGATTATAAGCGTGTTCGGAGTTTACAACATCAATTTGCACAGTATCATCAAAAAGGCTCACATTTATTGCATTTGAGCTCAAAAAATCGCTTTTCAGGTTAGTAATTCTGATAATTTTATTTTTAAGAAGCGAAAGGGGCTGCGCTATAAAGGTTTCAAACGATTTTAAAATTATGTTTCTCATTTAAAATTTTCCTGAAATTCAACTAAATTATAGCAAAAAATAAAGTTTTTTGTATAATATCTTTAGGTGAAATTTACAAATTTAAAAACAATCATGTAAAGTTTTGTAAATCGGACATAAGTATTATAAATAAAGGATTTAAGAGGAATATGTACAAAGAAATAACACCAAACGGATACGGTATAGCAATAGAAACAGAGGAAAAGCCATTATACAGCGCGCAAAGCGAGTTTCAAAAGGTGGAAATCCTTTCCTCAAAAGGATTAGGAAATATTTTAACGCTTGACGGGCTTATGATGACAACGGTTGAGGATGAATTTTTCTACCATGAAATGATTTCACATATTCCTTTGTGCTCACACCCTTGCCCTGAGCGGGTTTTAGTTATAGGCGGCGGAGACGGAGGCACGGTGCGCGAAGTTTTACGCCACAAAACCGTTAAAAGTGTTGAGCTGTGCGAAATTGACGGATTAGTTATTGAAGCAAGCAGAAAATTTTTACCTTCAATTGCCGGAAAACTTGATGACGAGCGGGTTTCAATATATGTAGAAGATGCAATTGAATATATAAAAGATAAAAAAGCTTGCTATGACGTGGTTTTAATTGATTCAACCGACCCGATGGGCCCCGGGGAAGGACTTTTCACGGAAGAATTTTATACAAATGTTAAAAACAGTTTAAAAGAGGGCGGAATCATTGTGGCGCAATCGGAATCACCGTTTGCAAACCCGAAAGAAATGCGTATGATGTACAGGCTTTTAAACAAAGTATTTAAACACGTAAAACCTTATGCAGGGCCGATTCCGACATATCCCGGGGGATACTGGAGCTGGGCATTTTGCTCTGAAACGGTTGATACACCAGTAATTCAGGATACACAAAGAGCAAAAGAAATTGAAAAAAAATCAAAATTGTATAACACGGATTTGCATGAAGGCGTTTTTAAGGTTCCAAATTTTGTAAGGAATATAGCACAGGATGTGTAAAGAGGTTGTTACACAAGGCTTTTCCGCACCATTAAAAGGCGAAATCCTGACACCGCCTGATAAATCGATGTCTCACAGAAGTTTAATCATCGGTTCGCTTACGCAGGGCAAAATTAAGATTTCAAATTTTTTAACAGGGGCGGATTGCCTTGCTACACTTGAAATTTTAAAAGAGCTTGGATGTGAAACCGAATTTTTGGATAAAAATACCGTTGTATTGAACGCGCAAAATGCCTACAGCGCACCAAAAAAAGAACTCTATTGCGGCAATTCAGGTACAACAATGCGGCTTATGACGGGATTGCTCTGTGCACAAAATTTCAAAAGTACGCTGTCAGGAGATATCAGCCTCTCAAAGCGCCCTATGAAAAGAATTATTGAACCTTTAAGCCTTATGGGCGCAAGCATAAAAAGCAATGAAGGCAAGGCTCCCCTTATTATAGAACAAGGAAAACTCAATGGAATAGAGTATAAAAGCCCGATAGCATCCGCGCAAGTCAAATCTGCCTTGCTTCTTGCGGGATTACAAACCTCGAATGGCGCAACCACAGTGCTTGAACCACACCTTTCACGCAACCATACAGAAAAAATGCTGAAATTTTTCGGTGCAGACATTCAAACATTCACAAAAAACGGGCTTTTTGGAGTAACAGCAAGGCATTCATCCCTTGTACCAAAGGATTTGAACGTGGTCGGAGATATCTCAAGCGCCGCCTTTATTATGGTTGCGGCTGCAATTATAAAAGGCTCCGATGTTATTTTGAAAAATGTCGGGCTAAACCCCACCCGTACAGGGCTTATTGACGTTATGAAACACATGAAAGCCAATATTGAAGTACTAAATTGCGATTTAGTTTCAAATGAAGAAATCGGGGATATCAGAATAAAATATTCACCCGATATGGAAGGCTGTGAAATCGGCGGAGAAATTATCCCGAGGCTTATTGATGAAATTCCGATTATCGCATTGCTTGCAACACAGGCAAAAGGCACCACAATCATTAAAGATGCGGGAGATTTAAAAAATAAAGAATCAGACCGAATTGCCTGCGTAGAGCGGGAATTAAGAAAATTTGGCGCACAAATTGAAGGCACCGATGACGGATTTATAATTGAAGGTAAAAATTGCGGAAACGGGCTGTTTAAAGGCGATACGGAAATTGAAAGCTATCATGACCACAGAATAGCAATGACGGGATACATTGCAGGTTTAATCAGCAAAAAACCCTGTAGAATCAATGGTTTTGAGTGGGTAGAGACTTCGTTTCCCGATTTTTTAAATATTTTTGAAAATTTAAAAAAATAAATTGCATTTTTATACCGCAAAGCCTTGTTGTGAAAGGATTTTAGATGTTTTATTTTGATGAGATAAAAAGCAAAGCAGGAAATAAAAAAATCCTGAAAAGCAGCGTATTTAAGGAATTTGAAGGAAAATTCAAACATCTTTTTACAACAAAAGAAAGTTTTATTAAAACAAAAGAAGAAAACTTGATAAATATCGCAAACTCAAACAGAGAAGCCATTTTTGACTATTTAGAAATAAAAAATAATGATTTATTTGAAATCAAACAAACTCACACGGCAAATATTGCAATATGCGGCAAAACCCCTGATATAAAAGATGAAACAGACGGGGTAATCCTCCATAACTCTTGCAGTGCAACGGTTTTAAACTTTGCAGACTGTACTCCCGTAATTTTATACGACCCGAAAAATAATATCGCAGCAGGGCTGCATGCGGGCTGGAGAGGCACTGCAGGGCAAATATGCAGACACGGTGTAAAAATGATGAAAGAAAATTTTAATACAAAACCTGATAAAATAATCGCCGCAATCGGCCCCTGCATTGCAAAAGAAGATTTTGAAACAGGGGAAGAAGTTTACGAAATGTTAAGAAAAACCGTAAAAAGCAATGAGCAAGAATTTTTTACATATAAAAACGGAAAATTTTACCCCGATTTAGCAAAAATAAACGCCTGCCAGCTTGAAGAAGAAGGGGTAGAAACAATTGATATATGCAAATTTAAGACAACAGTAAATAATGAATTTTTCTTTTCATACAGAAAAGAAAACAAAACCACAAGCAGAATAAGCATGGTAATAAAACTTATTTAAAAAGATTTAAAATTGTATTGTGGATAAATTCCGAAAACCCGCCCTGTGAAGCACTACTGTACTCTTCATCAAGCATTTTGGCTTCATTTGAACTGGCTGCTTCTTTAATCGCGGACATTGAGAGTTTATTTATATCACGTTCAATTTCTGCAATAGTTTTTTTAAGTTCTTTAAATTCTTCACTGTCAGCATCGGTTTTCGAACGCACGCTCAAATATGCCTCTTCCATTTCTTTTTTCCAATCAAAAAGCAGCTCTTTTTGAGTCTGGATATAGGTTTGCATAATATCATGCGTGGGAAAAATTTTGAATTTTTTAAACGAATTATCAATCAAAATCATATTACGAATTGTAACAAGGCGCAGTTTTGAGCCTTTATCAAAAAATTTTTTTTCAACTTCATCCGAAATTGTATATCCGAAAGGAAATTCAAGCGCAGACATACGATTAGCATCATTCAGCCTGCCAAGCAGCTCTTTAGACAAAGTTTCAAATTGTTCTTTTTTACTTTCCAAAGGAAGACTCCAAACTGTCGCTTCAAACAAAGTATAGCATTATTTTTTGAATATTTTCAAGCCCTCAAAAAAGCTATTTTTCAGGTTTTTTGTTATTTTTGTATTGCTTTAAAAATGCTGCTTCAGGGTGATTTTGCGCAGATAAGACAATTTCCCTGTATTCATTTTTATCAATATCAACACCCATATTTTTTATGTCGATGGCAATTTTTCCTGTTTTACTTTGTTTTTTCATAAAAATTATATTATCTTATCCGAAATTTTAAATAACAACTCTAAATTATCTTCTTTTACGGCTTTTACAATTGTGTCATAAATAAGCTTGAAATCCTCTTTATCAGGGTTTTTCAGCCTTTTTGGCAAAAGAATATCATCTGTTTTTTTAACTTTTACAAACCCTTTATTTAAAGACAAAAATTCTTTATAAATTTCTAAAATCGTTAAATATAAAGGGTTTATAGCATATGTTTTATTTAAATAATACTTGCAGTCTCGGTTAAAGCCCTCTTTTATAAAATTATAAAGAAAATCAATTTCATAAAAAGAATCGTCATCAAATTCCGTATCAAGACAAGGGTTATTTACAATTTCTTTACCCTGATTATTTTTTAAATAAACACCCCAGAGCATACAACCAAGATAAAAAGCCGCGTTTAAATCAATTGCCTTTAAAAATTTAGGGTACAAAACAGAAAACTGAAATCTCTTCTGTTTAATTGAAGGAATGGAAGAAAATGCCGAATACATATATTCAATATTCCCCGAAACCCTTGCAACGGAAGCAGAATACCCGGGGTCAAAAAGCATTTGATTATCTGATTTAAAATCTAAAATTGACATAATTTTATTTTAATTAGAAACTCTATATTGTGCAAGTTTTGT
>CAJULX010000005.1 GCA_910587245.1 Candidatus Gastranaerophilales bacterium | reverse complement strand
GGAGCTAATGCTGCCATTAACAATGATGCTACAAGAAGCGCCATAAGCATTTCTACTAATGAAAAGCCTGTATTTAATTTATTTTTCTTTTTTTCCATGTAAAATTTCCCTTTTAAATGATACTTTACACAAAAATTTTACATTATAATTCCATAAAATGCAATTTAAAATAAGAGTTTTTTAAAAAATCTTATTTAAAAATAGTCAAGAAAAAGATTTTTTAAATCTATGATGTAAATAAGGCAGTCGGGTAATGGACGATTGGCGGATGATTGTTTATTGTTAAATATTGTTAAAGGGCGGGGAAGCATTAATGGGGATGAATACGAAAATGAATGTTTCAAAAGATTTAAAAATTCATATCGGGCAAAAAATAAAATTTTTCAGAAAAAAATTATCCCTATCACAGGAACAGCTTGCAGAAATGATTAATATGGAAACAAAAAGCTTATCCCGAATTGAATCCGGACATAATTATCCTATGTATGAAAATTTGGTTTTGATTTCATCCGCACTCGGTGTTGAGCCGTGGCAGCTGTATTATATGGAAAATACAAAAGATATAAATATAATGAAACAGGAGATTATGTCTGCTCTTGATTCTGACACAAGTAAAATTTTACCCGTTTATCAGTATCTTTTAATGCTTAAATAAATTTGTGCAGAGTTTCTCTTATTTTTTGAATTACAAAATCTTTAGCGCCCTTTTGGTTTTCAAAAACATCTTTTGAATTATTAACCGTATCATTATAAGTTTTTTCATCGCTAAGAAGTGTTTTAACACGGTCTTGAAGCTCGTCTTCGGTTTTTACAACATATGCGGCACCCGCATGTATTAAAATGGAATAAATATCTTTAAAGTTTTTAATTGAAGGTCCTGAGATAACGGGCTTTGAATAAATAACGGCTTCAAGCGGATTGTGTCCGCCTGTATTATTAAAACTGCCGCCGATAAAGGCAATATCTGCGATGGAATACATTCTTGATAATTCACCGAGTGTATCTAAAATTATTATGTCGTTATTTTGAAAATCATCATTTTTTGATCTGAATCCTGTTTTGCAATCAGGAGTAATATTTTTGATAATTTCAACAATGGAATCCACCCTGTCGAGGTGTCTTGGTGCGATTATTAATTTTAAATTTTGAAATTCCTGTTTTAAACGATTGAAAACATTTAATATGATTTCATCTTCCCCTTTATGGGTGCTTCCTGCAAGAAAAATTTTTTCTTCCCCGCGGTTAAAATTTATCGGTGTATCTGATTTTTTAATATCAAATTTTAAATTCTTCATAACCTCTGTTATATCAGGGTTTGCACCCATTTTTATCATTTTTTCTCTATCTTCTGTACTCTGGGTGAAAATTCCTGTGTAACAATTAAAAATGTGTTTGAAAAAGAAACCGAAATATTTATAAGTTTTGAAAGAATCATCCGATATTCTGCCGTTTATTAAAAGAAGGGGTTTATTGTATTTTTTTGCGTAGCGCGCAAAGAAAGGCCACAGCTCGGTTTCAGCCATAAGAATTACATCGGGATTTACCTTTTTAAAAAAGCTTTTTGTGCAGATTGGTATATCAAACGGAAAATATGTTATACAGTCTGCAATTTCGCCGTATTTTTTCTTTGCAATTTCCTGACCTGTTTTTGTGCCTGTAGTAATGAGGATTTTTGCTTCTTTAAAGGTTTCGCGGGTTAATTTTATTAAATTTTCAAGTGCAATGACTTCGCCCACGGAAACTCCGTGAAACATAAGTATTCTACCCATATTTTTTGATAATTCAATATGTTTTGCAGCCTTTTTATAATCGCCTGCTTTGGTTAAAAAGCCTTCAACGGGCTTTTTTGAAATTATTCTTATTAAAAAATAAACGGGTGTAAATATTATAAGTAAAAATATACTGATAATTTCAAATATAAATAATATTAAATTCTGTATCATTGCCGTGCACTTCTCTCCTTTAAAAAAATTGTATAATATTAGCCTGTATGACGCAAGAATAAAAATTGTGCTAATATAAAACTTATGATTTCCGTTATAATTCCTGTTTATAATCTTGAAAAATATATAAAATCCTGCGTTAATATGTTTTTAAATCAGACATATCAGGATTTTGAGCTTATTTTTACAGATGATGCATCAAATGACGGTAGTCTTGAGATTTTAAAATCTTTTAATGACCCCCGTATTAAAATTTTTACCGTTAAAAAAATGTATGCGGGCGGTGCAAGAAATTTCGGATTGAGCAGAGCAAAAGGGGATTGGATAGTATTTTTTGACGGGGATGACATCTGCGAAAATACTTTTTTTGAAAAAATGGCAAAAAAAGCACAGGATACAAATTCAGATATTGTAATCTGCGCTTCAAATGAATTTATTGAAAAGAAACAGAAATTTTCAAACCACAGAACTGCTCACCTGCTTAAAAATATTGATGAAAATGTAACCGGAGATTTACACGATATAAAAGATAATTCACTTCTTGAACTTGTTGAACCCTGGAATAAAATTTACAAAAAAGATTTCCTGATTTTAAATGATATAAAATTTCAAGAAATTAAAAATTCTAATGATATTGTGTTTACCTATAAGGCATTGTTATGTGCAAAAAAAATCAGCATAATAAAAGAAATTTTGGTTTCAAGGCGAATTAGAAAATTTTCGATTTCTTGTTTTGCTGATAAAAACTGGGAAGACTATTTCAAAGCTTACAAAACGGCGGATGAAACGGTTTTTAATTATAAATATTTTGATGAAATAAAAGAAGCATATATTAATAGAAAAATTAATACTTTTGCCTACTTTTACAAAAAAGTGGGGATTTTAAACAAAATCCCCTACCTTTTAAAATTTAACTCTGAAATTAAAAATTCAAATAAAATTCTTAACCAAAATAAATACAGTATTTTAAATTATTTATTTTGAAACTTCCTGTTTATTTTCTTGAACGGCATTGTTTGTTTCATTTTTGTTGTCATTAACAGGTGCGGGTTTATCTATTTTTAAATGTTCCTTAACACCGTAAACATCAAAAATTGTTCCTTCCTGTTTTGTTTCAACTTTTTCAACAACAGGCGCCGTATTGGGTACTATTTCTGAAGTTTCTGCATCGCTGTTTTCATGTTTAATTAAAATTTCATCTTTATTTTTAATGTCTGATACAGGTGCATTTGTTTCCTTTCCTGTTTTTATAACTTCACCTTTAGCATCAACCGCAGGAGTTACAACTTTTTCTTCAATCTTTTCTTTAACCTGATCGGCAGGAACGGTAATAACAGGTAAAGATACATTTGCAGGTTTAACTTCTTTAACGGGAAGCTTGCGTTCCGCTGATGCGATAGAACATCCTAAAGCCACGGCAAATACGAAACTTGCAATTTTTACACAATTCTTTTTCATAAAACAAAATCCCCCTTATTCTATAAGATAACATTACTATAAATTGTTTAAAAAATCTTCCGTATTTTTTAAAATGACGCATGAGAGCCATTAAATTGTTACAAACTTAATAATAAGGCAAAAAAAATACAAAAATCCGAAAATTCTCGCGTGCCAATGATTTTGGCGTATTATCCAAAGCTTTGCCTTGAGTAATTTTACTTTATTGAAAAACTTATTTTTCTCTTTACAATAAAAATATAAATTGATTTATAAAATTAAACACTAAATACAAAAAATCAGCGCTGAATTTTTAAAAACACTACTTTAAAATTAAGAGGAGATAATTTTCTTATGTCTTTTAACATACCAAATATCTTCACTGCAGGTACAAAAGCCAAGGCAGATGAAGTAAACGAAAATTTTTCGGCGGTTCAGGAAGAATTAAATAAGCAAAATCAAAACATAAATTCTCTAAAAGATGATATGGAATATGTTAAAGAAGATATGTTTAATGATTTTGTATCCGAGGCTGAAACCATTGCAAAATCAGTGAATTCAAAATTTTGTATAAATTATGCAAATCTTGCGCCCGATGGTAAAACACCTGATATATTAAGTTTTGATGAAAATATATTGAGTTTTAAAATCGGCGGAATATATCCTGTTTTAACTGCCACAAACGCATTCGGTGATTCTGAAACGTTTGAATATATAGATAATATCGATGTTACGGGATATGCGGACGGCAGTTACAATATATTTTTAAGCCTTGAAGGGGATGTTGAGCTTTTTAATACAAAAATAATTAAATCAACTTCAACACCCTCGGGCGCAGTAATTGATGATATATGGCTTATGACTCTTGAACCCTGGAACTGTTATAAATTTAACGGTGTTATCTGGGTTGAATTTGAAGGAATTCCGCTCGGTTCAATTACAATCTCAAGCGGTAAAATAACCGAAGCTTCAAGCTATACATTTAACAGCCAGTATCTTGATGCTGATTGCAATTTTATAACCGATGAAGGGCGGGCTAATCTTTCAAAACGCGCAGAATCCGAGTGGTTTGTGCTTATGCCGAAGGAAGTTTACACCTTTGAACATAATTTAAATATAGACCCCTTAAGATACAGAGTTCGTTTTGTATCAAAAGTACTCACCAATTCGTCAAATTTCAAAACAGGAGATATTATAGAAACCCTATATTCAAACTATGCAGGGGTGGAAGCCGCGGTTGAGATAGGACATATATTAAAATTTACCGAAAATTCCGTAACCATAGGAGCAGGAAACAGCACAATCCACTGCGCCAATAATTTTGGAGGAGAAGGCTACGGCTTTCTTGAAAGAGGCCAGATTCAAAATAAAATCATTGTAACTCAGGATGTTAACTGATAAAGCCCCGCGGGGAATTTTTTAAAACTGTCTTTGAAAAGAATTAAACTAAGGAGTAAAAAATGTTTAAAGATAAAATAATAAAAAAGGTGAAAGACCTTTTGGCGCCGCTTGCTCTTCCTGCTGTAATATACGCAGAGAGCCTTATAGGCAAAGGTTTTGGGGAAACCAAAAAACAGATTGCAATAGATTTTATACTGCAAAAACTTCCCGTTGTCCTTATGCCGTTTAGAAACCTGATTAAAAATATGTTTTATGAATTATTTGATTTTGCGCTTGAATCTGCCGTAAAAAAACTTCATTCAATTCAATCAAGCCTTTTAAAAGGAGAAGAATAGATGAAAAGAATTATAATCCACTGGACAGCCGGAACCTACTCGCCAAACAGCGTAGAAATCGAACATTATCATTATTTAATAGGGTATGAAAAACTCCCCTCTGAAAGAGGTATCATCCATACGGGAAAATATAAACCCGAACAAAACCTCTGCTGTACGGATGGTTCCCCTTATGCGCCGCATACGGGCGGAGGCAACACAGGCTCTATCGGGGTTGCAATCTGCGGAATGCTCGGATACCGCGATATTAAGCACATTGGAAACTACCCCATAAAACCCGTTCAAATGGAAAAATGCTATGAGCTTTGCGCTGAATTGTGCCGCAAATACAATATTCCGATTGAAAAAAGCACCGTGCTCACGCATTATGAATTCGGAAAGAAAAATCCTATGACAACAAGCAGGGGCAAGGTTGATATTATGTATCTGGCTTCAAATCCTTCCCTGCCTTCAAATAAAATCGGTGATTTCATACGAAATAAAATCCTCTGGTATTTTGATAAACAGGAAAAAGAACTTCAAAAACAAAAAGAAGAAGAACAAAAAAAGTTTGAAAAAGAACAGAGGAAAAAAGAAAGAGAACTTAAAAAACAAAAAGCATAAACTCTCTCCATACCTTATATTCATCTCTTTCCGTCAGGATTGTTAGAATTCCAGAAGTTTAACTATACGTTTAACGGAATTCAAACGTTCTTGATTATCGGGCGGCATTTTGGATTTACCTGTCTTGTCGCCCTTTTTCTTTAAAATGCTTTTAAGGTGGGTAAATGTATCAAAAGTATATTTCCCATGGTAGCTGCCGATTCCCGATAGCCCTACTCCGCCAAACGGCAGCGCATTGTTTGCGGTATGCATTAATGTCTCGTTTATGCACCCGCCGCCAAATGAAAGCTTTGTTAAAAATTCGCTTATGACAAGACTGTCGTTTGAAAAAAGGTAAGCTGCAAGCGGTTTTTCAAAAGTTTTTAATTTTTTAATGATATCAAAAGTGTTTTCATAGGTTAAAACAGGCAGAATCGGCCCGAATATTTCATTTTGCATGGCATATGAATCAAAAGATTTTATATCAAGAAGTGTCGGCGCCACATAAAGCCCGCATTCATCGAATTCTCCGCCATAAATTAAATTTTCATATTCAATTTCTATTATTTCTTTTAATTTTGCAAATTGTTTCTCGTTTATTATTCTGCCGAAGTTCTCATTTTCTTGCGGAAGAGGCCCCAAATATTCTTTTATTGCAGCTTTTAATTCTTCAATTAAGTGTTCTTTAATATCTTCCTGCACAAGAATATAATCAGGCGCAACACAGGTTTGCCCCGCATTTAAAAGTTTTCCCCAGATAATACTTCTTGCGGCATTTGAAATATTACAGGTTTTATCGACTATGCAGGGGCTTTTTCCGCCAAGTTCAAGCGTTACGGGGATTAAGTTTTTGCTTGCTGCCTCCATTACTTTCTTACCCGTCTGCGGGCTTCCCGTAAAGAATATGTGGTCGAATTTTTTGTTTAAAAGTTCAAAATAAAGCATATTTTTAGGATTTAAAACATAAACATATTCCCTTGCAAAAATACTGTTTATCATCTCCATTAAAATTTTTGTTGTATAAATCGTATCGCTTGAAGGCTTTATAATAACCGTATTGCCTGCTGCAATTGCCCCGATTAAAGGCAGCATTGATAATTGAAAGGGATAATTAAAGGGTGAAATTATTAAAATATTTCCTAAAGGCTCTTTTATAATAAAGCTTTCAATTCCTCCTGATATACCGTTTAAATACAGAGGCGTTTTTACATCTTTTTTCTGTGCCCATTGCTTAACGTTTTTTATTGCAAGGTTTAAATCTTCAAGCACGGGCATAATTTCTGTCGTATAAGATTCAAGCTCGTTTTTTCTTAAATCTTTATACAGCGCTTTTATAATCTTTTCTTTGTAATTTACAACCGTAGATTTTAATATTTTTAATTTTTCTATACGAAAATCAATATCAAGAGTTGCGCCTTCTTGAAAATATTTTTTCTGTTCTTCTAAAATTTCATCTAATCTTATAACCATACAAAAATTTTTACATCAGGCATAAAATTTTTGTATTCTCTTTAATGGTTAATCCTTTAAAAGGCTATAAGCTCGTTAAATATTTTGATTGAAAAACTGTCCGTCATTCCTGAAATAAAATCTATAATTGCCATTTTGTAATCATTTATTTCATCAATATTATAAATTATTTTGTTTATAAACTTTTTATTCTCGCGATACGTTGCATCGGAAACATTTGAATATTTTAAAAGCCAGTCTTTAAAATGTTCGCAAAGCAGCGGATAAAATTTCTCATCATATTGAAGTTTATAAATCGAGTTTGCCCCGTCGTAATATTGAAGCAGTCTGTTAAAGATTGTATTTATAATAAGCCCCGCGTAATCTTCAAAAGTTTTTAACCTCGGGTGGGAATAGATATTTTGATAATTAAATTTCTTTATTGTTTTCATAATTTCAAAATATTCTTTTGAAAATCTTAAGCCTTCTTTAGGATTTGAATTTTTGCACAAATCAATAATAAAAAGATGCACAAGGCTTGTTGTATTTATATCTTTTAATTTTTTATGTCCGAAAAGGTCTTTTACGATTTCTTCAAGTTCAAGCTTCTGTTCTTCTTCAAGAATTCTTTTGGAAAGCGCATCTTCAATATCTCTGCCTAAATATGCTATTTTATCGGATATTTTAACAACACATCCTTCATATGTATAGCTTTGATATTGATTAGCCGATTGAATTGTTTCTAAATCAATAAATTCATCTCTGGGGTGAAGCGCTTCTTCATCCACTTCGCCGCAATGGCATATAATACCGTCGCGCACGGCGTAAGACAGGTTTAAATTTCGTTCATATCCTTCATAATCAGGCATGGTTTCAATTTTATCAATAAATCTTAAACTGTTTTTTTCGTGCCAGAAGCTTTTTAAAAGACCGTTATCTCTTGCAATTTTGCTTATAATTTTTTCTCCCGTGTGCCCGAAAGGAGAATGCCCCAAATCGTGTCCCACGGCAATTGCACGAACAAGCCACGGATTTAAGCCTAAAAATTCCGCAATGGTTTCCGCAACGGATGAAACATGGTTTACATGTTCAATTCTTGTGCAGATGTGGTCATTATTTGTATTAAAAAACACCTGTGTTTTGTGTTTTAACCTTCTGTAGGCGTTTGAGTATAATATTCTGTGATAATCCCTTTCATACGGGTGTCTTATATCTTCATCTTTTCTGTATAAATCTTCAAGGCGCGAGGTTGCATTTTTATATTTGATATGCCCCTTGAACATACCGTAATCTTTAAATGTTTTTTCTATAGAATGTTTTAATTGAGTCATTTACTATTGATTTTCCTTATACCATTCAACATTTCTTGTTGCATACATAACGGCAATAATTGTTAAGAATAAACCGAAGCTTCCTGCAAGCAGTGAAAATTCTTCCAAATTTATTGTTATGTATAAGTATAAATAAATAATTCCTAAAATGCCCCCTATAGCAAGAGGAAATTTCTTATCTTCTTTATTTGTAAGAACAAAATATGTATAAGCTGATATAAGACTTATTGTCATAAGCGATGAGATTAAATAAGCGGTGCTGAAATTAAGAAATTCGGATATTGATAACAGCAATAAATAAAATACAAGCATTGAAACCCCGACCAAAGAATATTGAAACGGGTGAATGTGTTTATTATTTTTATTTATAATTTCATATACAAAAAATGCAAGGAAAGTTAAAGCAATAAATAAAAAGCCATATTTTACGCATCTTTCCGCCATTCTGTAGATATCAACGGTATTTATGAAATTTACGGTATAGCCAAGGTTTCTGTACCTGTCTTCCGTAGCGGCTGCAGCCTCCGGCACGGACCAGTAAGTGTAATATCCGTCTTTTACTTCTTTATGTTCAACGGGCGAAAAATCTCCCGTATATTCAGGCACCCAGTAATTTGTGGTTAAATACGTTTCAGAGGTTCCTATCGCATCAAACGAGAGAGTCTTTGTGCCCCTTATTGTGTATTCAACTTCGTACGGAACTGTATTTTTGCCGTCTAACATTACACTGCATTTATAAGAGCTGCAATTGTTTGCAATTTTATTGTCAAATTTGATGACAGGTTTGGAAATAAAACCTCTCGGGTCTGTGACATTAAATTTAAATTCTGCCTTTCCTTTATATGCGGGATTTAAGTTGAATACACCATTCTGGTTGATTTTAACGGTATAGACGGGAACTTCATAAATTCCTTTTTTCTTAAATTCAACTTTAGCCTCGGCTTTTGTTATTGAAGTGCTTGAATTATAAGAATATTCCGCAGCTTCTTTTTTATCCGTTTTTATTTCATATTTAAGTTTTCCTGTCCCTATAGTCTGTGCTTTGCCCCATGTTTTTTCAACATTATTAACGGCCTCATCTTTGAATTTCATTCTGTCGTTTATGATGCCGTTAATGCAGGCAAGCCCTATTGAGAGAGCTATTAAAAATCCGATTATTGTATAAATTTTTGCCATAATATTTTTTGGCGCAGCTATTTTTCCGTTAACAAATTCGTTCATAAAACCCTCATCTTATTTTGCTGCATAATTTTAACACAAAAATAAATATTAAAATAAAATGCACAGGATAAATATTTCCTGTGCATTAAAACTAACTAACAGATTGAGTGGAGGGAAATGAAGGCTGACTAAAATTATTCAGCCCGTATTCCGGTTATTGTTCATGATTTTCTTTTTCATCTTTTTTGTCGTCATCTTTTTTGGAATCAGGAGCATCAGCATTTATATCAAGAAAATTAAATGATGTATTTATTTCGATATCTGATACTGTGTATGCATCAGGGTCAAAGTTTGCAAGAAAATCATCGTATGCATTGTATGTTTTGAATATATTTTTGCCATTTGCGAGCACATCTGATGCCTCTGTGTTACTTTCAAGTTTTTTGTGCCAGATGTCGGCATAATCTTTAGTTTCACCGTTTTGAACAAATGTTGCACCTTCTTGTTTCATTAACTGGTTACCGTTTCCGTCAAAGTTATCTTCAAGAGTGGTTGCATTGGTGCTTGCGAGGTTTATTTCGGTTATGCCCAAATCTGCTAATGATTTTGTTTCTGAATTATATCCTTCGGTTTTTAATCCGAAGCCGAAATTTTCTTCTAAATATTTGATATCATTTTTATCTAATACCATATCATCGGCATCGTTAATTAAGCCTTTATCTCTTGCAAATGCCTTTAGTGCTTCAAAACCGTCTTTATAGCCGTCTTTTACGCCGTCGCCGTCAATATCCGTATTATCGCCGAAACATTCCGAACCATCTTCGCCTGATATGCCGTCTCCGTCTTTATCAAATACAAGCACTGCATCTGCCGAATTGTTGATTTTATCAAGCACGCCGTCGCCGTCAATATCAAATTCAACTATTTCATCGGATGTTTTGATGCCATCTCCATTTAAGTCAAATGATAGAGGAGATGAGGTATTATAACAGCCTTGAAGTTCTTTAACTCCATCACCGCAGAAATAATAAACAGTCTTGCCTTTGCCCTCGCCTGCTTCTTGAAATTTATTTAAATATCCGCTTCCTTTAGGAACAACATCAAAGCCTTTTTTTGGTTCGTAAAGTCTTGCAAGTGTAACACCCCGTTTGCCGTTTCCCATATCATAGATATGGTATTTTTTATCTTTGCCTTCTGCAAAAATATACCTGGGTGAACCGTCTTCCAATTTTTCACCTAAATCAACACCGTATTTTTCAACAAGTGCAAATTCTTTTTCAGGAATCATATTTTTAATATCATCCTGAGTTTTTACGCTCTCATTCCCGCCCGGAACAATGCCTTCTGTTGCACTGGGGTCTTTTACTATAACTAATACCTTTGAGCTTTCAAGCTCTTCAAGTTTTGCATCATATGCAGTTTGCTTTTCGGCTTTTGCCGTTTCTTTTGCTGTAATTCCTGCTTCAATGTCTGCAATATCGTTGCTTATCAAGGTTATTTCATTATTAATGGTGTTAACTTGACCCTGAGCAGTGTTGACATTTTGGATTGCGGCGCTTGTAACGGTTTGTTGTGCTGCATATTGATTATTTAAGGCGGCAAGATTCGTATTTATGCCTGTTAATTTGTTTGTAAGCTGGGTGATTTCGCTTGCTATTGTTGTATTAACACCAAGTGCACCAAGCTTTTTCATAAGAAAAGAATTCCAGTCGCCGTCTGTTTGCTCGTCATAATCCGCTTTGGCCTTTTTAACGGCATCGCTTTGAGCTTCTTCGGCTTTTGTTATTAATTCTTTTTGTTTTTGCTGGATTAATTCTTCGGTATCTTCTTTTTCTTTATTTTTTGCCTGTATATTTTTATTTATATCGTCAAGTTTTGCTTGTTCCGCTTTAAGGATTTCATTTGCCCTGTCAAGTTCTTGTTGTTTTTCTTCAAGCTCTTTTTTCTTTTCTTCAAGCTCTTTTTTCTTTTCTTCGAGTTTTGCTTTTGCTTTTGTTATATCGCTTTCGATTTGTTCAATTTCTTTTTTTAATGCATCAAGTTCTTCTTCAAGTTTTTTTATTTCTTCTCTTGTTTTGACGTTATCCTCTGCTTCTATTGTGTCAGCCGGTCCTACCACAATTTCTTCTATTCCGGTAGTTGCTTCGGTCTGTCCGATAACAACAGAGTCATATGATGCTGTTTTAAATACATGTGAAATTACTTCAATATCGGACCCTAATGCATTGCGTAAATTGTCTGTAGAAACTGCAGTTTTGTAATTTTCCACCCCAAAAAGATCAAGCATTTTTTGAGCTTCTGCTTCATCACCCACCACTGTTTTTAAAGTTGCCTCGGCGTAATGTTTGCCGGCTCCGTCAACATTTAATGTCATCTTGTCTTAAATCCTTTCTTGGGTTTGTGTTAGTTAGCTCCTATATATTTATCGACAGTTAGAGTATTAAGCTTTATGCTTTACAAAAAAATATTAATAAAAATTAACAAAAATTAATAAGACAAAATGAGTATATGCAAAAATGCGGTATCAAAATAATCTGATACCGCATAATGATTTTAGTTTTAACGTTAATTAAAAGTGTCTTTTAATTAAACCGTCAAAGCCTCTGCCGTGGCGCGCTTCATCTTTTGCCATTTCATGAACTGTATCATGTACTGCATCATAGCCTAATTCTTTGGCTAATTTTGCAAGCTGTAATTTACCGTCGCAAGCGCCATATTCGGCATCTGCTCTTAATTTTAAGTTTTCTAATGTTGAAGGAGTTACAACTTCGCCGAGCAATTCAGCAAATTTTGCAGCGTGTTCAGCTTCTTCGTAAGCATATCTTTTGTAAGCTTCTGCAACTTCGGGGTATCCTTCTCTGTCAGCCTGTCTGCTCATTGCAAGATACATACCTACTTCCGTGCATTCACCCATAAAGTTTGCTTTTAAACCTTCAACAACTCTGGGGTCTAAGCCTTTTGCAACGCCGATTTTGTGTTCATCGGCATATTCTTTATTGCTGCCGTCCATTTTATTAAATGTTGTAGCATTACACATAGGGCATTTATCAGGCTGTTTATCGCCTTCATAAGTGTATCCGCATACTGTACAAACAAATTTTGCCATAATTTTCCTCTTTTCTTTTTTTAAAATATTCCTATTGTTTTTCAAACATTTCTTTTCCTACTGCGCAAACGGGGCATACATAATCCTCGGGCAGTTCTTCAAACGGGATATTATCATGTTCGGCCGGGTCATAAACGTACATACAAGCCGTGCAAACGTATTTATCCATTATTTTCTCCTTTCATTTTGCATATGTTGCATTCCCCATGGAATACTATTTCGTGTGTTTCTATTTTAAAACCCGACAGCTTTTCCGCTCTTTCTACGATATCGGGTGAGATTTCTGCGGGCAAATCAAATATTTTTCTGCACTTTTTACAAAAAAAGTGATAGTGAACATGTGTATTGTGGTCATAATGTACGGAGCCGTCTAAACCGTTTATCCTTTTTATGGTGCCGTTTTGAGATAACTTGTTTAGATTGCGATATACGGTTGCAAGCCCTATCTTTTTTCCTGCCTCATCTTCCTGCAGTTTCTTATGAAGATATTCGGCACTCGGGTGCACAACGTTATTTTCCAGTGTTTCAAGTATTTTCTTTCTTTGTTTTGAAAAATTCATTCTATCCTTCTTTTTAAAATTTCAATTTAAAAAGTGATAATAATTATTATTTTATATTTCCATCCCTTTATTGTCAACAATATTTTTACATTTTGTAAATATAAAATAAAACATTATAATGAAACTATGCCTGTTGATATTTCTTATGATTACATTGCCTTATATAAAACAATAGATGAAGTTTTGCCTTATAAACAGTACACAAGCGGGGCGAAAGCCGAAGATAACACACTTTATTTAAATAAAAAGGTAAACACAAACCCCGTTTTAAGGCTTGAATATGATATTTTAAATAAAGACGGCTACGGGCTCAAAAAAGGTTTTTATGAAATCCGCCCCGATATGGATTATACATATTTAATGTTTATTCAGGCGGGTAAAATCAAAGCAAAAATTCCCGTTATAAAAAATGAAAGAATATCAAATTACGGCAATGATTATGAATGGCCCGATAAGAAAAGAAGAGATAAAAACTCTTTAAACTCAAACCCTGCAAGGCTTACGGAAGAAAATACGGTTGTTTCACCTGATAAAATTACCCCAAAATTAACAGACAGAGAAAAAAGAAGGCGCGAGAGGAAATATAAAAAAGGGATAGACCCCATTGAATACATTCATTCAAAGGTTTGGATGGAATATGACAGCGAAATTCAAAGCTATATTGTCATCTGGGAAAAATACAATACAAAAGTAACAGGCATTTTGAAGCTTAAATGAATACACTAAAAAGATGATTTTGTTTATATTAAGTTATGTTACTTTCAATATGTCACATTGTGAGAGATATAAGTTTAAAGAGGATATACAAAATGGAAAAGATTTCCCCGCTTAGGGCGAGCTTAAAAGCCTTTGAACAATTTAAGGCTCAAAGAGCACAAAGAAGACAGGAAAATGCAAATACAAACGCTACAAATCCCTTCGGGCTTACTTTTAAAGGCTCAATGATACAGATGGATGTTTTTGAATCAAGCGCAAAAGCTCAAAAACAGGAAGAATCAAACGGATTTAACGATAAATTTCAAAAGGCGGGAAAACTTGCTGCAAGTGCGTGGGTTTCAACCATTAACAGATTTAATTCAATTAAGCAGTCAATGATTTCTTTCGGCAGCAGAATGAAAGAATCTGCAATAAACACCTGGGATAAATTAAATAAAACGGAAATCACATTTACGGGTTTATTTAAAGATTCTGTTTCAAGCCTTCAAAAGCGTCCCGTAATAGAGCTTGAATCTATGTTGAACGAAGAATTGCAAACTATTTAGTTATTTTTAAGGAGCTGTTATGTCATTAAAAAAAGTTAGTAATATTATTGAAGCGCTCGGAAGACACGAAGATGATGATTCAATCAGAGTTTTGCGCGACCTTGGCACAAACCATGAGTCTGATGAAATAAGAGAACTTACCGCACGTGCTTTAATCAAAAGAAATTCAAGAGAAGCACTTGAGGTTGTTATCAGAAATAAAGGAAAAGGTATAAACGACCTTTCTGCACGTGTTGCAATGACTGCAATCAATGAATTGCTTGCGCTTAAAGAAAAAGAATGTGCTATTCAAATTTTGGAAGAAACATTAAATATGGAATGCGAACAGGAAGTGCAGGATACTGCACGCTCAGTTAAAGCTCTTATGTCTTTCAGCGCATAAAGAATTTATTTAATATAAAATACCCCTTTAGTTAAAGAAGGGGTATTTTTGTGTTAAGTTTTGATATTATGGCTGCTTTTCTGCTATCATAGTTTTGGATAGAATTTTTGGAGTTCATTTTATGAAAAAAATATTTTTATCGTTAATAATGTCTGCTTTGCTTTTTGTGCCTGCATTTGCGGATAATGCGGATACCGTACAAAAAAGCAATATTGAAATTAAAAACCCTAATTTTGAAAATGCAAAAGCACAGATAACGGAAGAATTAAATCTTTCCAAAAAACAGCAGAAAAAAGCTGAAAAACTTTATACAAAAGCAAAGGCAAAAATTGTTGTTTTGAATAATCAAATAAATGATAAACAAAAAGAAGCCCGTATGATAAAGCTTTCAAGAATTGATACAAAAACCCAGCTTGAAAGGCTTATAAAAATAAATAATGAAATCGATATTCTTTATCAAACAAGGGATAAAATTCATAACGGCGCTATGAAAAAATTTGATAACATGTTGAATAAAAATCAGAAAAAAATCTGGAACGATATAAAGCTTCACGGTGCACGTTTCTTCCCCGAGATTGAAAGCATGGTGTAGTTCACCGTTCCTTTTTTCAAATGAGTTTTGTTAAAGTCTAAACATATATAAATAAAAAAAAGACCATTCGAAGTGAGTCTTTTTTTTATTTATATATGTTTAGACCATTTTTATTTTAATAAATGCTTAAGCTATAATTTTTTGTTACGAAGTGTTAAATCATGACTTTTTAAAAGCAAATTTATATCTTTACGAATTTTATTCCAGAGTAAAGATTGGCAAATAAAGGAAAACGTATAATGATACAAAATATCGGCTTTAAAGGCTTATACGTAAGACGGGAAGACAATAAATATTTACAGGATCTTATACAAAACGCCGATGATAAAGATGCGTTAGAAAAAGCTTGTGCCAGAATTAATGCTGCTTCAGGCGATGATGATGTTTATTTAAAAACAACCCCTGTTGCTAATGATTTGGGGTATTGCATGTTAAGCGTAGAAGATGAGGACGGCAGCACTATTAATCAGGAAATATGCAATCCAAAATTGCTGGATGTTGGAGACCAACTCGGCAATTTGGCAAATAGGTTTATCACTAAATTCAATCCCGATACCGGAGCCGTTAAAAGCAAAAGCGGAGAAACCGGAAGCGGTAATACTATTGATGATATTTTTGATACTTATGCTTAAATAACAGTTTTGAATATTAATTTTAATTAAAACTCCCTTGAAAATATTTTCAAGGGAGTTTTAAAACCTATCCTTCGCGTGAAGATTTTATAAATTTCTTGAAAGAATGCCGACAGATAAATCTAAATTAAATTTAAACTATATTATACGCAGCCTATTGTCCATATGCTAGTCTCGTTGTTTTATAAAAGGCTGAATATGCTGGTTTTCAAAAACTCTTAAATTTTCTTGTCCCTTTTGGTCTTTTATACAAATATGTCTCTCTTGGTTGTCTTTGCTGAACTTTGCAGGTGCAATTTGAATAAAGCTAATGTTTTTGTCATCTTCACAAATTAATAATTTTGGATTGTAACAGGTAATATCAAAATTACCTTCTTTGTCTGCATATTTGGTTATAAAGTTTATTTTGCGTATACCCTCATAATATTTATCAGTAAGCTTTATTGCTTCTTTTAAGTCCTTTTGGTTAAAAAAATCATTCTCAAGCATATTAAGCAAGAGGGCTACAACCTTTCGCGTGTTGCGCTCATAAGAGTTTTCTTTGGTGTTGTCAGAAAAAGTCTGTCCACATTTTCTGCAATAATAACGCTGAGCACCTTCACTTTTGCCAAATTTAATAATTTGCTTCTGGTGTTTTTTACCGATTTTAACTTTATCTTCGCTCTTATCTTCAAAGCTGCAATTTTTACATTTCATAACAAAAGTGTATCACAATATTTTATAAAAAACAACAAATTTTACCAAAAATGTTGTTATAATGAGTGATTTTTTTATTATGGCTATCCAAAAAAACCCTTGTACAAAGGCTTTAACTTCAGTTTTTAATTTGGTGTTTTGGAATCCCAGTATAATACATCAGGATGAAAAATTTAAAAACCAAAGATATTTTTAATAAATATGGTGAAATTCCTTTGACGGATGAGGCTGCAGAGGAGATTGAACAAAATTTAAAAAATTTTTTCGGTTTGCTTATAAAATGGGCTGAAAATGAAGATAGTAATGGGTTTGAACCCTAGAAAGTGGAGAATAAAATGACAAAAAAGAAAAGTTTAACTGGAGATAAGAAAGAAATGAAAAAGGCTGAAAAACTTCGGAAAATAAAAACAGAACAAGAGCAATATCTAAAACACCACTTGGAAGCAATAGGTGCGGCAATTGAATTTTGTCGTGCAGATTTTCATTGTGAATGGTTTGCTGAAACAATGCGAGAAAGATACTTTCTGGCTGACGAATTTACAAATGATGATATTGCAGATATTGGCAAAAATGCTGTCAAATATTTACTGTGGTATCACGATTGTTTTAAAGAATATAGACCACGGTGACAGAGCCACCAAGGTCTTTTACTGTGCATTTATCTTATTATAAGAATTTTAATAAAAAATTCTGATTTTAAAATAACGTTTTTTGCCTTTGCAAAAACGCAAGATTAAATCTTTTGAAATCATACATAAAACCCTGAAGATTAACGATTTTAAAGAAAAGGAAGAGTGAAATGTATCAAAATGAATTTGATAAAATAAAAACGGGAATACCCGAAAAACATTATAAAAACAAAGGTGACAACCTTCAGGGTGCTTTTTTAGGTGGTTGCTTTAAAATTTGCACCGATAGCAGGCTGATGTTCGAAATGTCGGGTAAAATCTGTGCTTCATCTTATGATTTCGGCTCAATTACGGAAGACAACATAATTTCAGCCCTTGAAAGGTTTGAAAAATGTTCAGGTATAGTATTTGACACCGATTTTTCCTTGAGGCCGCCGAAATTTATCGGATCGACGTCAAAAAAGACACCGTATTAAAAACTTTGCCCCATCTGTATTTATCAAGTTTTAGGGAACTTTTTAAACAAAATACAGACAAATACCACTTGCACCCATATAATGACCTTAAATACACGCAGGGTTTGGAATTAAGACCCATTAAAAGATCGGCAAAATATAAATTTTTGATGTACGCCAAATACGCAGAAATTATGACTAAACGACACAATGATTTTGGCTATTTTAAAATTTTTGATTATGAATTTTTAGAACAAAACAAAAACACTATCAGGAGTGAATTACAGCTTCAAAGCTTTGAGGATATGCGCCAAACCTTCCATATTTTAGAGGGCGTACCGACCCTAGATCAGATTTTTGAATATAAAAACGACGTTGTGGCTGAAAAACTTGAAGAATTAATGAAATAAGGAAAATAAAACGTGAAAATTTCAGAATATGAAAAATTAAAGGGTAGATTACAAATTTTAAATGAATGCGACAGAGATTTAAAACTCGTAAGACAGCACCTTATACGCGAATGCAACATAGAAAAGGGCTACGACCTTTCGAAGGTTATGAAAAAATACAAAGAACTTTTAAAAAAGGAAACTAAAAAAAGTGTTAGTGAAATACTTTTAAATGAATTTTTAAATAAAATTAACGATACGGAGGATTAAAATGACAATCACAAATTGGAAAAAATTTACCGAATTAGGCTATGTTATGGCAAGTTATACCTTTTTGCGCACCCTTGAAACCGTGCAGGCGGTTGTACTTTTCCATATCATTAGTGAATATAACCATGCGCAAAACAACCGCTTAGAGCTTGCAGGCTTCTTTTTAACCAGCCCTGCAAGGATGTCAAATTACTTGGGACTTGATAAAGAAGAATTATTTAAAACATTGGATAATTTAAAAAACTTTGGTTTTATTGACTTCTATGCCCCTTCAAACATTGAAAATGCCATTTTGATATGCGTTAAAGAGGATGAGATTTTTAAATTCAAAGAAAAAATGGAAGATAAAAACCTATATCAAGATTGGAATACAGGCTTATTAAAGGTGCAAAATCCAATAAATAAGTTAAAACTTCAGCACTCAACAGAAAAATTAAAACTTTTTGTTGATAAACATTTTAACAAACCTGATTGCACTCCCGCTATTGTACTCGTTGGATGCGATGAAGTCATAGAAAAATTTGAAGAAAATGGAACTTGTTTTTGGGATTTACCCAATATACAAGACAAGCTTGTTGAAGTCTTGAATGATGAACATTTTTGGTTTCAAGATATTTTTATTCTTGTAAACGACCTGTGCAAAATATAAGGAGGGCTTTTGGCCCTCTTTATATTATTTAAATACCAATTTTGAACCGTTTAACATCCATTTTAACCATGATTGAATATTTTTCACGATTAAATTACTTTAGCACTCCAAAATGCTTGTTAAAACTGTCCCTAAACTTTCCATGGATTAATCAACCCATTATAATTATCAGGAAATTGAAAATGTCTAATTTGGTTCCAACGAAATCTGTAAAAATCATGTTCGCCGCTTGCACTCAATAAACTATGTACACAATAATTTTTCTGTGGCGGCGGGCAAATTATAATCTCTTTTTTAGGGAACAATTCTTTTACCCTTTTTACAACAGGCACATAATCGTTATCTTCACTTAATAAATAAGCCCTGTCAAAACTATCTGTCATTGCTTTTTCAAGCAGTGTAATTGCAACATTAACATCTGTATGTTTTTCTTCATGTTTTAAAATTTTCTCATCACATCGTTTTTGCTTACAATCAGAACATGGGTCGATATATTTTTCTTTAAATTCGCCCAAAACAACATTAACACCGGAAGCTTTTAAAGCTTTAATATATGTTCTATGCCTTAATTGTGCCTCATTTGACCTATGTTTTGCAATTGCACTAAAATATATAACTTCAATATTAAAATTATCAGTTCCAATATGGCTTTTAATTGAAGCCCTTAATAAAGACATATAATCAAGCCATTTTACACAGACATTTTGATTTTTCTGATACTGTTTTAATTTGTGATAATAATTGAAGCCGTCAATTAAAACTAAAATTCTTTTTCTTTGCATCAAGAAAAATTATACAAACAAAACCCCTAAAACGCAAACGACAGGCAAAAAGCCCGTCATTTGAACCATAAAATATATTTATGGCGAGTATATCTTTTAAAGTGTACAAAGTTACATTTAGTGTACTTCTATACACCTGATATAAATATATCATATTGATACATGGTTTTCAAGCTATTTAAGCATTAAACGTATTACCTTTTTTGCAATTTTCTATAAACAAAAATCCTTAAGACTATTGCCATTATTGAATTTTATTAATTTTATATAAAATTAATAATGATAATTAGATTCTTGTAAAATCTTTCTCAGCTCATTCTCTTGGGTTTTTTCTTTATTGTTTACAAAGTCTTTAATATATGACAAATATTCGCTTTCTTTCGAGCGGTCGGTTAATATAAATACATTGTTTTTTGCACGCGTAAGCGCGACATAAAACAAGCGTTTTTCATCATTCAATACCATTTGTGCTGTTCTGTTAAAAATCAAATCAAATTCTGAATCAGGATGTATAAGGGGAAAATTATTATTTGTCGCTTCAAGAATAATAATATTATCTGCTTCCATTCCTTTAAATTTATGTACCGTGTTTGCTGTTATCTTAACATTTGGAAAATGATTTTTAATTTTGTCTGAAAAATATTCAAGTTCATAATAATGACAAAGGTTTGTTTCACGGTGCATTATAAAATATGATTGTTCAGGATTTTTCTTAATTATTTCTATACACTTTTTAAAATACCTATGATTAATATTAAAAAATTGGCTATCATTTTTTATGGATTTATTGTATATGTAATCTAAATCAAGCTCTTTGGTACTATTTTTATATATATTAACATCATCAATATAATGAACTTCTATTTTTCCCATATTATCATTAATGTGTTGTGAAGGGGTACCCTCCCCAAGCATAATTTGATTTCCTGCACCAACTATATTTTTAAAGCTTCTATAGTTGCAAGAAAGATTTGTGTAATCAGAATTCGGAAAAAGATTATTAAATTCTTTAAAAAATTTTAAATCAGAGCCAGCAAATGTATTTATTGCCTGCCAATCATCACCTACGCAAAATAGTTTTATACCAGGATTAAATGTTCTAATAGCATCAATCATATCAAAAAACAATTGCGAAAAATCTTGATATTCGTCAATTAAAATCATTTTTAAATTTTTTATTTTTTGCCTTTTGTTTGATAATGAAATCTCGCAATTGCCATTGCTATTAACTATCTTTTCTGTTGCCCTGAATAAAACATGGTCAAAATCTGTTTTACGTTGATTAATTAGTTCGTCTTGATATTTTTTGTATATTTCATTTGCCATCTTAACAAAATATTCACATCTTAAATTACCTTTGAATATATTATCTTTTAATTTTTTATCAATATCTTCAGGGGTAAATTTTGTTTTTTGTGCATATAAAATAAAACGTGAAAATTTCTTTGACATCTCGTTTATATAATTATCATCAATACGATTAAAGATTTCCTCTTTTGTTAATTTATTGCAAACTATTCCAAAAGATTCCAATCTTTCTTTTAAAGTATTTTCAAAGCTTTTTCTGCCCTCTTTTAAATCACAAATTGATGTCTCAATAAGTTTTATATTATGCTTTCTTGCAAGCATGCGCTTCCAATGCATTTCAATATGGTACTCCTCCCAAGATTTAGGCCACTCTTTTGGGACAACTTTGTTACTATCGTTTTCATCAATTCCCCAATGTTCAATAATGTAAGTGGTTTTATTATCCTGATTCCATATAGTAAAATCAGGGTGGTACATTCTTGAGACATCATTACTGTAAAAATCTTCTCTGAATTTATCACAAGTAAAAAGTTTTTCATATTTATATTTAATTCCATGTTCAAAAAGAAAATCTGCAATCCATTTTTCGCCGTTAGATTTTACTTTCTCTCTATTCAGTGTTACTTTTTTCTTTGCGCGCAAATATGCGTATTTTTCTTCATCGCTTTTAAATACCCAGTATTTCGTATAATCATCTTTATTGTCATCAGGTGTCCAGCGATAAAATTCGTATAGATTATTTTTAAAATCATCTGTTAAAATTTCTTTAGAAGAATATATCTTGTCTACAAATTGTGTAAGTTTTTGTTTTACATCTTTGTCTCCATCATCATAGATAAGTTCTTCCTGTGGTTGCACAATATCATGTGCCAAAGCATGAAAAGTTCTTGCGCATTTTTTATCAAATTTATTGTAATTAAATTCATCCACTATTCTGGTTTGCATTTCTTCTGCGGCATTACGGTTAAAAGAAAGCAGCAATATTTCATCAGGTTTAATATTTTCTTTTTCTATTGCAAGAATGGCTTTGCAGGCGATTGTTCTGGTTTTCCCCGAACCGGCACGTGCTGTTACAAGAACGTTTTGTGAAAAATTTGCTAATGCTAACGCTTGCTCTTTGTTGATACTTATATTGCAGTATTTTTCAAAATAAGTTTGTACAGCTTTTGATTTACTATCATAAAATAAATTTTTATTTACAATATTATTGTTTTTTTGATAAATGTTATCAGCTTCTTGAAAGTCAAATTTCTTTAATTCTAAATAAATTTTCTCTAAACATGAATAATACTGCCATGTTTCATCCTTATATTTTTGTGGATATTTATCTAAAATTTCCTCTATTTTTAATTTATGTTCAGAATATTCATTTTTATCAAATACTTCTTGAATATATTTTTTTGTACCTTTTAAAATATTTTTAATACAAAGTGTGCGCAATTCATCAAAATCAATGTTTTCAGCACATTTAAAAGCTAGTATAAAATTCTTGCTTTTGATCAGTTTATTTATACGTTCTTTTTGTAAAGTGACCGCATAAAGCTTTATTTCGTTATAAGAATCATCAGGGATTTGGCTGCGTATCTTATTTAATATTGAGTTACGCTCTGTGTTATTCAAGTTTTTCAATTGTTCTTTTACTATATCGATAAATTGAGATAAGAAATTTTTGATTTTATGAATTAAATATTTTTTTTGAGGTAAATCAGAAAAATATTCATTATAAATAGAATAAGCTTTTTTAAAATTTTTATCCGATAATGCTATATTTATTTCTATTTCTAAAACAAGAAGTTCCAAATTCTTAAGATTTAACATATCTACAGCATCATATTTATTTTTTATGTGTTCATAGACAAAAGATTTGCAATGCTGATATGTTTTAATATGCCGTTTTAATTCCTTTTGATCATTGCAAAAAAGAATTAAGCCTTCTTTTATTTTGCTTATTTTATATCGGAGTTCTTCCCTATTGTATGTCATAGTTCCTCAATTTAGAAATGCTTTATTTGTAATATTGTTATAAAATTACAAAAAGTTTAGTATAAAAATTATATCATGTGCGATATTTATTGAAGACTTGAAAATAAATTATTTATATAATTTGCACTAATGGTTCTGGTCTCACCTTTGTAATCCATGTAAATTGCAAGTTTATGATTTATTAAAACCAGACTCCATGATTGAAGCAATTCTTCTTCAAATATCTCTTCACGCATATCCAGCTCTTCTAAAATTATTCTATAATCAAAGTTATCTTCCATGTTGGACCTTTCTTGTGTATTACTGTATAAGCGACAATTTTACAATTGTCTAAGAGTAACGCAATTTAGTAGACAAGAAATAAAAACAATTAGTTAATCAAAATAATAATAAATCTAAAATAATAAATAAAATAAATTAAATTAAAAAATTAACATAAAATCAGTGAGTACATTTTATCAAATCAAATAAAAAAGTCAAGTTCATATTGGGATATATGGTATATCAGGAAATCGAGCTGCATAAGACTTCAAGAGGGAGTTTTAGTTAAAAATATAATTAAACCCTTTAATCCCCTAACAAAGCCTTAATCTCTCTATTAAGCCTTTTATATACGCTTTCTGTCTTGCTTGCAGAAACATAAGCCCCGTAAGAACCATCCTCTTTCTTTTTGTTTGTATCTTTAACATATTGTTTTTGATTTTTAAGGGTTTGTATTTGCCTGTCATAGATTTCTTTTTCTATGTCTTTTTGCCTGTTTAAGCTGTCAACTTTTCTTTGATGTTCCTTTTTTTCTGTTCAATTGTATTATTTATTCCTTGTATCTGTTTATCTGTCATTATCAGTCTTGCTCCTTTAAATTTAATGCCTTTCCCTTTATTTAATTTAAAGTTTCATTCTTTTAAAACTTTTTAAAACCGTTTTAAATCTTTTAAAATCTCCAAAACCCAAGCTATAAAGTAAAAATGAACATTTAAGTTTTATTAAAATATTAAATGTAAAGGGTTGATTTTACTTTTATAAGACTATAAATTAAAAATATAAAAAGCTGGTTTTTACTATATAGTCTGGCTTTTAGACGTTTTTAGTATAAAATTTAGGGGCAAAATTTATGGAATTTAAAAAAGAAACAGTTGAGCAAATTTATTTAAGAAACAATGGATGTGAAGCCTTTTACAAAAGAAATCATTGTGACAGTTTAATTTACACAGAAGGCATTATGGATTTTCAAAAAACGCTAAATGCCTTCTGGATAGTTGAATGCACCATAAGTCACCTGCCTAAAATATATGAAATCTCACAAGCTGTCGATGACAGCTTTTTTGTTATTCAAATTAAGGTTGATGAAAAAACAAACACTGGAGTATTTGAAATTTATAGAGAAGGATATGTGGATAACAGGTATCGGGATCACCTGATAATTTTAAAACAGACGATACCCGATGTTGATTTACCCGATTATGACTACAAATTCTACCTAATTTTAACAAATAAAGACCCCGTAATTTTTACCCTGCTTTTAGTTGGCGAATATTAGATAAAGGAGATTTAAAAATGGCTAAAACGTATGCATACCTTAGAGTTAGCACCTTAGAACAAAATACGGAAAAGAATAAAATAGATATTTTAAAATTTGCAAACGATAAAAAGCTTGGAAATGTTGAATTTGCGGAAGAAACAATAACAGGCAAAACAAATTTTAAAGAAAGAAAACTCGGGAAACTGTTGTTGGAATTCAATGAAGGTGATACACTAATCACACCCGAGCTTTCAAGGCTTGCACGATCGGTAACGCAAATACTTGAAATTATCGATATAGCAAAGCAAAAGGGTATTCACCTGTATTCTCTTAAAGAAAATTTCTCAAATGACGAAAACTCAATAACATCAACAGTTACAAGCACAATGTTTGCCCTTGTTGCGCAAGTTGAAAGAGAATTAATAAGTTTAAGGACAAAAGAAACACTTGCAAGCAAAAAAGCAGCAGGACTAAAGCTCGGAAGGCCAAAAGGCAAAGGGAAGTCAAAATTAGACCCATTTAAGGATGATATTTTAAAGCTCTTAAATTATGGAGTGCCGAAAAGCACTGTTGCAAAGACGTATAATATAACAACCGTAAGCCTTTATAATTGGCTAAAGCGCATAAATGCTTACAATAAAACTGTTTGAAGGATGGCTCATCTAAAAATAAAAACGTCACGAGATTGCAAAAGCAGATATAAAAAAGGAATAAAACATGGAACAAGGAATAATTGCTAAAAAAGAAAAAGCGGTAATTTATGCAAGAGTATCAAGTGCAGAGCAAGAAAAGAACGGATTTTCCATACCTGCTCAATTAGATTTACTTGAAAAATATGCAAATGATAAGGGTTTTGATGTGGTTGAAAAATTTACGGAAGCTGAAACTGCAAAAACTTCGGGTCGAACAGAGTTTAATAAAATGATAAAATTTTTAAAACGCAATAAGGATGTCAAAACAATTCTTGCAGAAAAAACAGACAGGCTTTACAGAAATTTTTATGATTATATAACTTTAGATGCCACTAAAACAGGTTATAGCATACACCTTGTTAAAGAAAATGTTATTTTAACGCCAAATTGAAACTCTCATGAAATGCTCTCACATGGTTTAAAAGTGCTTTTAGCAAAAAATTTTATAGATAATCTTCGGGAAGAAACCAGAAAGGGTGTACAAAAAAAGGTTGAAGAAGGATATTTTGTAGCTCAAGTGCCTTATGGTTACAAAAAACTTGATAAAAATAAAACTATAATAAATGAAGAAAAAGCTCCATTTGTCAGGCGTGCGTTTGAACTTTACGCAAAAGGTGATATCTCATTAAAAAACGTTTGTAAAAAATTAAAAGAAGAAGGTTTTATTTATACTAATGTAACACAAAGCATTTCAACGGGCTATCTTGAAAAAATGTTAAAAAATAAAGCCTATATTGGTTATATATTGCACAATGGTAAATTTTATAAAGGCAAACACCCGAAATTAGTTTCAGAAGATTTATTTTATAAGGCTCAAGCTGTTTTTAAAAAAGACGGTAAGCCTAAAACCAGTAAGGCGCACACATTTTTGTATGCAGGGTTAATGAAATGTGCCAAATGTGGAAGAATGATAACATCTGAAATTAAAAAGAACCGTTTAATTTATTATCGTTGCACGGGCAATTATGGTAAATGTGTAAACAAAAGTGTGTATATCAGGGAAGAAAAACTTGATGCGCAGTTTGACGAAGCCATAAAAAATATAATGATTGATGAAGATTTAGCGGATTATTTAAGCGAAATATTGGCAGAAAGCTATAAGGAAGTACAAATATATACAAAAGAAGAACAACAACGCATAAATAAGCTGTTAGCAAGCTTAGAAACAAGAAAAGACAAGATATTTGATATGTATGTTGATGAAAAAATAGATGCTGATACATGGAACAACAAAAATCAAAAAATTGAAACTGAAATTTTAGAACTTAAAGAAAAACTCGAAAAGTTCAAAAGCAATAGTAAAAACTTTGTAAGTGAAGGCAAAAGGATGATAGAACTTGCAAAAAATGTTTACAATTTGTACCGTGTTCGATCGCTCGAAGAAAAAAGAGAAATGCTGAAATGCTTATTTTATAACGCTAGCTTGAAAGGTGAAAAGCTTTACTATACTTACAATTCACCTTTCAATTACTTCGCTAAAATAGATAAAAACAAAAAAATATATCCGCGAGAGGATTCGAACCTCCGACATTCACCTTAGGAGGGTGACGTTCTATCCTGCTGAACTACGCGGACATGTTGATTTTATTAAATTTTAAATTAAGTTTTTGCAGGATAGAGCGTCACAATGTGACATTATCTGTTGACAGGTAAACCCGTCAAGTCCTGCTGAACTACGCGGACATAATTCTACCCGAATTATACCAGCTGCAAACCTTTAAATCAATCTGATAATGTAAAAATGATTAATTTAAAAAATGCAAAAAATCGGTTTTAATATAGAAATTATGAATATATTAAATCTTAACCCCTGCAAAATTGAAGGCATCACTCCGCACGGAGAGGAAAAAATATTTACCGTAAACGATTTTCTGGGCAAAACCGCAGTAATTTATTTTTACCCAAATGACGGCACCCCGGGGTGCACAATTCAAGCCGGAGATTTCAGAGATAATATGAAATATTTTGAACCCCTTGCAGTTGTTGCAGGTGTAAACAGGGATTCAATTTCAAGCCATAAAAAATTTATGGAAAACGAAGATTTAAATTTTATTCTCCTTTCAGACCCCGATAAAAAGCTGATAAATTTTTTTGGCGTCTGGGGTGAAAAACCCGCATACGGCATAGGGTTTATGGGAATAATCCGCTCCACTTTTATAATCAATCCGAAAGGGGAAATTGTAAAATCATGGTTTAATGTAAATGTTGAAGGACACGTGGAAGAAGTGTTGAACGAGCTTGAAACATTTATGGGCTAGTTACTCAATCGGCACCATTTCAAGTATTTCACCCGTTGCAACATTCATTTTAAAATAATATTTACCGTCCATATAAAGGATGTTGCCTTCCATAATTTTATCTTTTTTATTATATTGAACATCACTGAATGAAGCATCCAGCTTGATTTGTTTTAAAATATTGTTTAATTCTTTTGTGCCTCTTGAAACTTCCGTTTTGGTGATTTTGTCGTTGAATAAATCTTTGTCGTCGATTTTTGGTGAAACAGCACCGTTTTTGGGGTTTATATATAATTTCACGGTGCTTCCCTGATATAAAACATCGCACTCATAAATCACCGTGCCGTTTTTTGGAATTTGTCTGAAAGATGATATTTCAGCCCCTGAAAGCCTTTGTTTTAAAAGGATATTCATTTCATCTTTTAATCTGTTTGTATCATAAAGTGCCGCACTGACGCCTGATGCCGTATTTTTTTCCAAAGGAAGAACGGTATCCGCATTTGCCGCAAAGCTTTGCAATACGCAAAATATACATATAAAAATTGTTAAAATATATTTCATTTCTTTAATGTTTCTTTTCTTTTGAATTATATTGAAACATTCCGTTGAACATTTTTATTCCCCACAAAGAAACTGCGCAGAATGTTACAATCATTACCCATTCAATAATATTTTCTATTTCCATTATTTCTCCGTCTTTGTTATTTCACTGATTCTTAAATCGGCATTTACAAGGTTTTTAATTATATTTACTATGAAAAAGAATCCAACAGCCACTATTATGCATGTTTTAGCTGAAAATGGAACATATAATAAGCCCACTGTTCCGGTAACGGTTGCTATTAATAATGTTACAAGGTGTCCGCGTTTTGCAAGCAGATTTTGAAATTCTTTATCTTCCATAAAATTTATTATACCATTATTCTTCAATAACCGTAAGGTTTTTTAGGATGATTTGTTTTTTTGTGGAATCGTAATCAATATCAATCATTGTATTTTTGAGATTATTCATATCGGCATCCATCAGTTCTAAAAGAGTGGATGGAATAATAACGCCATAACTTGAGCCGAATTTTACCAGTTTCTTTTTCATAAGGTCATTATAACAATACTTAAATATCATTATAATATTGTAAAAAAATATATTTTATATTATTATAATACTTAAATAATATTTAAGTGAGGCTGATATGTTAAAACAAAATAATGCTAAAAACTCTGATATCATAAAATACAGGGAAAAATTTCTTGATATAGAACAGCGCATTATAAAAATTGAATCAATAAACAATCTGCTTATTGCATACGCCGATGAATGCTCCCCCGAAGCCTCCATAATAGCTTCCCTCATCTCAAAAGAACTCGAAGAAATTTTTGAAATTTTATCCTAATGCAGCAATATTCTTTAATAGCCCAATGTTTTAATGTATAATAATTTTTTGGGTAGCTTGCCCTGTTTGCACCTCCTCCTGCACAGACTTGCAATGTAGAATAAACAGGTAAAGGAGGTGAAAAGAATGTTTTTCAGTATTACTGAAAAAGCGCTAATAATTATTTTGGCAATAATCATAGCGCTTAACATCTTGATTAAATAGGGAAGCAATGAAAACTCTTGGGATGTGACGCTCCTAAGAGTTTTTCCCTATATTTTTATTATAGCCTTCTTTTATTTTTTTTCAAGTTATACTTTAAGTTCCTTTTAGAAATACTCTCTGAATATCTTCATGGAGCAGTAATCTCCGCACATTGTGCAGGGTTTTTCTTCTTCAAAATTTATCCCCTCAAACTTTGAAGGGTCAAGGCATAATTCTTTCTGCCCCTTCCAGTCAAGGTCTTTTCTTGCAATTGACATTTTTCTGTCTCTTTCGATTGCTTTTTTGTTTCCTCTTGCAACATCTGCCGCATGTGCTGCTATTTTTGAAGCCATAATCCCTTCGCGAACCTCGTTAACATCGGGCAGGCCGAGGTGTTCTGCGGGTGTTACGTAACATAAGAAATCCGCTCCGTTTAAAGCAGCCAGCGTTCCGCCGATAGCTGATGTTATATGGTCATACCCCGGTGCAATGTCTGTTACCAGAGGCCCGAGGACATATAAAGGCGCATTATCCGTTAACTGCTTAATTGTCTGAATCATAGACGGTATAAGGTTTAAAGGTACATGCCCCGGGCCTTCAACCATAGCCTGAACCCCTTTTGCCTTTGCTCTTTTTACAAGTTCGCCAAGTACAATTGTTTCAGCTACCTGTGCTCTGTCTCCCGCATCTGCTCCGCATCCGGGGCGCAATCCGTCGCCTAAGGAAAGCACTACATCATATTTTTTAACAATTTCTAAAAGCTCATCGTAATATTCATATAAAGGGTTTTCCTTGCCCGTTGCTTTTATCCAGCAGGCAAGCATTGCTCCGCCCCTTGATACAATCCCTGTTACCCTTTTTTGTTTTTCCAATTGGTCAATTACAAATTTTGTAACCCCACAGTGCACCGTAATAAAATCAACCCCGTCTCTGCATTGTTTTTCAATATCTGAAAACAATTTTTCCTTGCTTAATTTTGCAATATTTTTATATTCATCAAGCGCTTCTTTTCCTGCCTGATACATAGGAACCGTGCCGATAGGAAGCTTTGTTGAAGCTATTATCCGCGCGCGGACTTCATCAATTCCTTTTCCTGTTGACAGATCCATTAAAACGTCAGCGCCTGTTTCTTCAATAATTTTCACCTTTTTAAGTTCATTTTCAAGCCCTGATTTTTCGTTTGAAGTTCCGATGTTTGCATTAATTTTAACGCTCAACCCTTCGCCAACGCCCACAGGGATTGAATTTTTGCGCTGATTGTTTTTTAAAATAACAATTGTTCCGTTTTTTACCCCTTCCATTACAAATTCCGGGGTTACGCCTTCATATTCTGCTACATAGCGCATTTCATCGGTTATAATTCCTTCATTTGCACTTATTATCTGGGTTTTAACATCGGTTATCATTTTACTATCCTTTCAAATCTTGAATTTTTTTGATTTCATCTTTATTTAATGTATGGATTTTTCCTAAAAATTTTGCCGCAAAATAAGTTTTTGCATATGCTTGAATGCTCTCAAGCCTGTAAAATGTTTCTTTTAAAGTTGCACCGCCCGCTACAAGCCCGTGATTTTCCATTAATACCGCATTATTCCCGTTTTCAAAATATCCGCTGATTTCATCCGCAAGCTCCTTTGAGCTTGGAAGCGCGTATTTTGCGGATGGTATTGTACCGAAATTAAAAATAAATTCAGGCAAAATGGGCTCATCCATTTTTTTATGACATACCGCAAAAGATGTAATATAAGGGCAGTGTATGTGAATTACAGTCTTGATATCAGGTCTTTTTTTGTAAATTTCAAGGTGCATTAATTTTTCGCTTGAAGGTTTTACCCCGTTTAAAATATTTCCGCTTAAATCAAGCTCCGAAACATCCTCATTCCACATATCCCCGAGGCATACACCCGAGCGCGACATAAAAACAGTGTTGTCTTCCAGCCTTGAAATATTTCCGCTTGTTGCAGGAACCATTTTTGCTTTATAAGAGCGCCCCGCCCAGTAAATTATATCCTTTAAAACATCCTCTTTGTTCAATTTTTCCTCTGTATTTTCTGTTGAAACAATTCTACCATAAAAGAAAATATGTAAAATTATTGTTTTTGAAATATGTCTGTGATTTAATAATTTCAGCGTCCCGTTAATAATATTTTAGCGCGGCGACTCTATTTAAAGGATGTGAACCCTAATTATTACCACGGAAAATACCGAAAAATCGGCAAAAAATATAAAATTAGCAGTCCATGCGGGCTTTTGCTACGGCGTTAAAAGGGCCGTTGAAACAACAAAAAAATTAAAACACCAAAACCCCGGTAAAGAAATTTATGTTTTAGGGGAATTAATTCATAATTCGCAGGTTATAAGCGAACTTGAAAAACTTGGAATTAAAACGGTGGATGAACTTCCCGAAAACGGGGAAGGAATTTGCGTTATAAGAAGCCATGGCGCAGGATATGACGTTTTTGAAGATATTAAAAATAAAGGGTTTGAACTTGTTGATTTAACCTGCCCCGATGTGAAAAAAGTGCAAGATAGAGCGGTTCAGCTTGCAAAAGAAGATTATTTTGTAATAATTCTCGGCAAGGATGAACACCCCGAAGTTATTGCAATCCGCGCCGATGCGCAAAAATTTGCACAAAATAAAGAAAGAGTTTATGTTGCAAAAAACCTTGAAGCTCTGAAAGCCATTGAAGAAACAATTAAAAAAGAGCGTAAAATAGGCATTGTGATCCAAACTACACAGAGAATCGAATATTTAAAAGAAGTAATGGATTACCTTGCGCCCCTTTCAAAAGAATTAAGAATAATAAACACCATCTGCGCTTCAACCTCCTTAAGGCAGAATGAAGCTAAAAATCTGGCTAAAGAATCGGATTTGATGGTGGTTGTGGGTTCTAAAAAAAGCGCAAATACCACACACCTGGCTGAAATTTTAACTCCTTTGACAAAAACAATCCATATAGAATGCGATAATGAGCTGGATAACCATAAGGAATTAATTGAAAAGGCTGATAATATAGGGGTTACGGCAGGAGCCTCAACGCCTGATTATATTATAAATAAAGTACTGGAGCGCCTTAAAACATATTAAAACAGGCGTAAAGAAGAAAAACAAAAACAAACGAAAGGAAAATATAAAAATGACACAAAAAGAAATGATGAGCGCTGAAGATTTTGAAAAAATGCTTCAAGACTCTTACACCTACAAATTAAATGTGGCTGACGTCGTTAAAGGTGTTGCCGTAAAAAAAGAAAAAGACGGCTACCTTGTTGATATCGGTGCAAAAACGGAAGCTTTTCTTCCTATTAAAGAAGTTATCAACTTCCCTGAACAAAACCCTGACGAATTAATCAAACTCTGGGAAGAAAAAGAATTTTACGTTATGAAAGATGAAGAAGATGATGAAGTAGCTACTCTTTCATTAAAGAAATTATCCTGTGCTCAAGCATGGCAGAAGCTTTCAGAACTTAAAAGCGCAAACGAAAACGTTATGGCTAAAGTTGTATCATCCGTTAAAGGCGGCTTGATTGCTGAAATTGAAGGCCTGAGAGGTTTTGTTCCTTCTTCTCAATTAAGAACGGGCTCACCTCTTGATACGCAAATCGGTCAGGAAATTGAAGTTAAAATCCTTGAAGCCGATCCTAAAAGAAATAAACTTATCCTGTCTCAAAGACAGGTTTACACTCAGCAGAGAGAACTTGTTGCGGATGAAGTTATTTCAAGACTTGCGGTTGATCAAATCGTTGAAGGTGAAATCGTTAGAATTGCAGATTTCGGCGCATTTGTTGATATCGACGGTATTGACGGTCTTCTTCCCATTTCCGAAATCAGCTGGGAAAGAATTAAACACCCCTCTGATGTTGTAACTTTAGGGCAGAAAATTCAGGTTAAAGTTATTAAAATTGATGAAGAACTTAAAAGAATCAGCCTATCTCTTAAAAGAATGGGTGCAAACCCTTGGGATGAAATTGTTGATAAATTAAAAGAAGGCGATATTATCGAAGGCACAATCAATAAAATCACATCTTTCGGCGCATTTATCAATATTTACCCGGGCGTTGAAGCTCTGCTTCCTTCTTCTGAAATCTCTGAAGAATTTGTAAATGTTCAAAATATGTTCTCATTAGGGGATAAGGTGGAAGTTTTAATCAAAAAATTCACTCCTCAAGAGCACAGAATCGGGCTTTCAATTAAAGATATCAAAGCTGCAAGAGAAGCACAAAACACGGAAGCTGCAGCAGAGTAGATTAACAATATGAAATTTGTTATTCAAAGAGTAAAAGAGGCAGGCGTTACTATAGAAGGTAACGCCTTCTCCTCTATAAACAAGGGGCTTTTAGTCTTCTTTTGCGCTGAAAAAGGAGATGAAAACGGCGGTGAATTCGGCGGTAAAAAGCTTGATAGCGACGGTGTTTTGGATTATTTTGTAAATAAAATTTTGAAGCTCCGCATTTTTGAAGATGAAACAGGCAAAATGAACCGCTCCCTTTTGGATATTAGGGGTGAAATCCTTGTAGTATCTCAATTTACACTTGCCGCAAATTGCAAAAAAGGCACCCGCCCGAGTTTTGATAATGCTATGGAACCTGCGGCGGCTAAAAAAATGTATGAAGATTTTGTTTTAAAATTACGCTCTGCGGCGGAAACTCTTTCTAAAACAGGTGATGGCGAAATAAAATCAATTCAAACAGGCATTTTTGCGGCGGATATGAAAATTTCCCTTATAAATGACGGTCCCGTTACGATTATCCTGCCCTGAGCGGATAAAGCCTTTAAATAAAGGCGAAGTAATTTTTTATTTTTTAATTCCTATTAATTTTCCGTCTTTTTCAACATTCTGAGCAAATTCTTTTATTTTACGGCTGAAATCTTTTATATTGTTGGAGCCTTCCATATGAAAGCCGTCAGGTAAAATTTTCATGCCTTCGGGCAGTTTGCCGTCATATTGATAAATTTTTCCGTTAACGGCTATATTCTTATCTTTTATGGAAACAATAAGAGTGCTGTCGGGCGCCGCTGTTGTTTTGCCTTTGCCGATTTGAATTACGGTGGTGCCGTTTTTGGAATTTATATTTATATGTTTTTTGTTTTTAAAGCTTTTAAAAAAGTTCGATACGGTATCGGAAATTTTCTTCCCTGCAGATTTTGCGGCATTTAAAGCGGTATGAATTCCTTTTGCAGTAAAATTATAAGCAGTTATTGCAGCCTTTTTCATCCCTGAAAAAACTTTAGAACAAGCGTTTCCTATTGAATGTGAAACTTTGGAAAAGAATTGTCCTATTCGCCCTGTTTTGCCGGCTGTTTTTTGTGCTGTACCTGCATTTGCAAGCTGTGCCGCAGCTTTATGTACTCCTTTAAAATTTACGGTATTATATGCTTTTGCGGGTTGGTAACCTGTCGAAACTGCGTTAATATTCATAAAAAATCCTTAACCTACACACTATATAACAATACTGAATAATTTTCTTTACTTTTTTTGTATTAAAATTTACATAACTTTACAAAGATATTTTATATACAACCATCCAAAAATAGTGTAAAATTTAAAAATATGCTAGAAAAATTTACTCAAAAAGCAATTGATATTGTACAAAATGCGCAGATTCAGGCAGGAAATTTCGGCTCGGATAAAGTATATTCCGAACACGTCTTGCTTGCTCTTGCCCTTAATAATAAAGGGGTTGAGGCAAAATTAATCGGTGCTGAAAAAATTGATAAAGACACATTAATTGCACTTATTAATCAAAAAATTTCGTCAAAACGAAAACCCAAAATGCGCGAATATATCTCGTTTTCGGCGAGTGCAAAAAGTATTCTTGAAAAATCGGTTGAAATTGCAAAACAGTATAATAATCCGCTGATTTTACCCGCCCACATTGCTTTGGCGATATTTTTCTCTAAAAATTCGGGCGCATATGAAATTTTAAGAGAATTTGATATTGATGAAGAAAAAATTGTGAGCAATTTATGCCGTCTTATTGAGAAAAATTCAAATAAAAATTCATATAAACACCCCGAAAAACAGGAGACCCCGAGCCAGACTTTTAAAAATATCGACAGTCTCTTGAATAATGAACAGACTGTTTCAAATCTCTTAAAAACCGCTCAGTCAAAACTTTCCACGATGGGCTATGAAATTTTGGGGACAGAACAGATTATAGAATCCATTCTGGATAATCCTGATAATGATATTACAAAAATCCTTGAAAGCTACGGTATATCTAAAGAAAGCTTTGATGATGAATTAAAAAATTTCTCCGATAGAAATGAAGAATACGGCGAAAGAAAAATAATTTTTACCCCGAATGCTTTCAGGGCAATGCTTTTGAGCCTTGACACCGCGCGTGAGATGGGTTCTGTTGAAATCCGCCCCGAGCACATAGTTTTAGGCATTTTAAGGTCAAAAACAGGTATAGCATATAAAATTTTTGATAAATTATCAAGCCATACCCTGAATTTTGAAGAAACTCTTGTAAAAGATATAAATTCTTCTTCAAATGTGCCCGAAACTCTTGCTATTCTTCGTTTTGCAAAAAATGAAGCGGCAAATTTCAACAAAAAAACCGTAGGCACCGAAATGATTTTACTTGGTATATTAAGCCGTCCGAATATTGCTTATGAAGTTTTGAAAAAGCTTGGTATAGGCTTAAAAGACGCTCGCCGCGAGGTGGAAAGCCTTGTAGGATACAGCGTTGAAGAAAATGAAAACGATTTTGAATATTCCCTGCGTGCTAAAAAAATGCTGGATATCGCTTATGATGCGGCAAAACGCCATGGAAAAACAAAAATAGTATCCGAACACCTGCTCTATGCTATTACAAAACAGCCTGATTGCCTTGCTATGAAAGTATTAGAGAACCTTGGAACAGACGTTTTAGAGATAAAACAAGGCATTTTACAGGAATTAAACTCTGAAATTACTAAAAATATTGAATATTAAGCTGTTAAGACTTTGCTAGCGGACGTGAAAATCCCTGTATTCAATATTTTTTAGAGAATGTTTTTTAAGAAGCCTTTTTATGAAGGGGTTTCAGATGTTTTTAACGGTTACAATCTTTATACTGCAAGGTTTAAAAGCTTTTTAAGGTGCCTGAGGAGGCGTCTAAGGTTTTAATTCCAGCTTTGGTAAATTCAACGGTATATTGTGTTTCCCCGCCTGTAGTCTCGCTTTTCACGATGTGTCCTATGCCAAATTGCTGGTGGAAGACCCTTGTACCCTCTCTGAAAGTTTTAAAGACGGGTGCAGGCTGGTTTTGAGGTGATTTTGCACGTTCCTTGCATTTTGCAATAATATCTTTCAAATTGGCTTCTGTTTTAGATGTATTTTTGGGTGAAATCTCCTGTGCAGCAAGGTTTTCAGATTTTTGTGCCGGTTTTTTTACATCCGCGTTAGAAATCGATGAAGAAGGTTTTTCAAAATTGTCGCTTTTTTGTTTTTTTATAACGAAATTTTTTGCCTCTGTTCTTTGCACCTCTTGCTTTTGAGGCTCATTTGACGCGGAAGACTCACTTTTTTTGGACTTTTTTATCCTTGCAATGCTTGAAAGCAAGGAACTGCCGCCACCTGACGTCGATACCGTACCGCTATCCTTTGTATTGTATGAGTTTTCACGATTTTGTTTTTCATTGTATGATGATTTTTTCTTAAAATCGCCGTTAAAACGTCCAAAATCCCTATTGTCATTATCTTTTGATAATTTTGAACCGCCCCATCCGTTGTTATAAGAGGTTTTCACGCTTTCTTCATCAGCTTCCGTAAGGCTGGAGGGAATTTCCTCAATAAACCTTGACGGCGGGAAAAATTTAATATCCCCCCAAACGCGCCTTCTTTGCGCCCAGGTAAGGAAAAGCTTCTCTTTAGCGCGCGTAATCCCTACGTACATAAGCCTTCTTTCTTCTTCAAGTTCTGAAGAATTCTCATATGGGCCGATTGTACGCGCATTTGGGAACATGCCTTCCTCCAGACCCGATAAAAATACGACGGGAAATTCTAAACCCTTTGCGGCGTGAAGCGTCATAAGTGTTACAGACTTTTCATTGTCCTTAACCTCATCAATATCAGATACAAGCGCCACCTGAGTCAGAAAATTCCCTAGTGCACCAAGGTCTTCAGCTTCATCCTCAAAATACATTCCTTCTTCATCAAGCTCAAATTCCCTCACAACGTTTATAAATTCCTGCAGGTTTTCAAGCCTGGACTGGTTTTCAACCGTATCTTCCGCCTTCAATTCAGCCAGATACCCCGAATATTCAAGTGTGTGGGACACAAATTCCGAAAGTGAAAAAGAATTTTGTTTTGCAATAAGATTATTTATAATGTCCCGAAAACCAGTGAGCAGTGCCTTATGACGGGGACTAAAGTCTTCATAATTGTCAATATCATTTAATATTTTAAAAATGCTTAAATCGTTGTTATCAGCAAGTTCTGCCAGTTTTTTTACCGTTGTGTCGCCTATACCGCGCTTCGGCACATTTATAATGCGCCTCAAACTCTGATTATCATTGGGGTTATAGATTAATTTTAAATAAGCGACAATATCCTTAATTTCTTTTCTTTCATAAAATCGTAAACCCCCTACAATCTTGTAGGGCAAGGAATTTGACATTAAGGCTTCTTCAATTCCGCGTGATTGTGCGTTTGTGCGGTATAATACCGCCATATCCTCATACGGTGTGCCGTTATTGAACATTTGGCGGATTTTTTTAGCTATATAAAGGCTTTCTTCAATATCGGATTCCGCCTCATAGGTTGAAATCAGCTCCCCTTTGCCTTTTGTAGAGTAGAGGTTTTTGTCAAGACGTTCTGAATTATTGACTATTACTGCGTTTGCGGCGTTCAAGATATTTTCTGTCGAGCGGTAATTTTTTTCTAATTTTATAAGCTTAGAATTCGGATAATCCTTCTGAAACCCTAGTATAATCTTATAATCCGCCCCGCGCCAGCTATAGATGGATTGGTCAACATCACCCACCGCACAAAGGCTTGTGCCAATGGTTTTAGCCTTTTCATCATTGTATAACATGCGTATAAGCTTGTATTGAGCCTTGTTTGTGTCTTGAAACTCGTCTGTCAGAATATGTTTAAACCTTCTTGCATAATTTTCCCGCACCAAATCATTTTCGCTGAGCAAATTCACACAAAGCATCAGCATATCGTCAAAATCCAGTGCATTATTGATTGCAAGCTGTTTTTCGTATTCTAAATAAACTTCGGAAATTTTTTCGGTTTTATAATCGCGCGCGGCTGAAGCAAAGGCATAAGCATCCTGCAGCTTGTTTTTTGCGTTTGAAATAATTGATTTTATAAGTTTTACTTCATAAATTTTTTCATCCAGATTAAATTTTTTGATGGCGTTTTTAATAACCGTTTTTGTGTCAGTATCGTCGTATATAACGTAGTTATTACCCCATTTTCTGCCGTCTTTTGTTTGATATTTATCAAGGTCGCGCCTTAAAATCCGCCCTGCAATGCTGTGGAAAGTGCCTACCCACATTTTTTTTACGGTTTCTTCGCCTAAATACGCCGAAAGCCTTGCACCCATTTCTTTTGCGGCTTTGTTTGTGAAAGTAACGGCTAAAATCTCAAACGGGTTAACGCCGGAATGTACTAAATTAGCTATTCTTGAAGTTAAAACCTTTGTTTTGCCTGATCCTGCGCCCGCTAAAACAAGTATAGGCCCGTTTTGCTCTAAAACGGCATGGGATTGCTCTTCATTTAATCCCTTTAAAAAAGCTGTTTCCTGCATTGCTGTTAAAATTCCCGCCCTCGTCAAAATTCGAATTTAATAAAAAATAGTCAAAATTAAAAAAATATGATATTATTATAATACAAAAAAATATTAAGGAAAATTTGATGAGCGAAAACAACAACGAACAACCTCTGCAGCCTTCGATAATGGTGCCTCTGGATGATTTGGATAAAGTATCAGACGATGATATAGATAAGGTTGACACTCTGGCTCAAGAGCTTGCCACAATCAGGCAGTCCGCTAAAAGAATAGCAATCATAGGTTCAAGAAACCTTGCAATCACTCATCAGCAAATTATAGAAACTTTGACAACTTCCCTTGTTATGCAGGGAAATACAATTATAACTTCGGGCGGTTCTTCAGGTACAAACGCTGCGGCTATCCGCGGGGCAATGAAGGCTAATCCCGAAAAATTAAAAGTTATTTTACCCCAGACAATCGGTCAGCAGCCTTCAGATGTTCAAGACCAGCTTATCGGCGTTCCGAATATTATTGAACACCCTGATAGAGCAATGATGACCCTGACTGATGCTTCAAGAATCTGCAACCGCGAAATTATAGATGAATGCCAGCAGTTAATCTGCTTTTTGTCGCACACTTCAAATACTTTACACAAAGCGGTTGATTTTGCGGAAGAATCTCACAAGGTTGTAACCGTATTTTATCTGGATTAGGCTGAAATTCAGGTTTATCTGCTTTTCAGGCAGATTATTTCTGTTTGCGTTTTGCGTTGCGATTGGCGGAATAGACGCGTTTTGTATAAAATTCGATAAATTCTTCAAGAAAAATGTCTGCATTCCTGCCTTTTGATTTTTCAAATTCAAGCATAGTTTTAATTGTAAAATGGGAAATATCATAATCCACGAGCTTTTGCAGCTTTTTCATATATTCAATTTGATTGTAAGAATAAAGCCTGTGTCCTATATTATTTCTTTCAATTTTAATAAGCCCGCTTTTATCAAAGCGTTGAACAGTGGTACCGGAATTTATATGTAAAATATGCATTACATCTTTAACGGTAAATATCAGCTCATCAGGGGTTTTTGAAGCACTTTCGTATTTTGCTCTCATATTTTTGTTCATATAAAATTATTTAATATTCTAATTGGCTTACGCAATCAACAACATACTCAACTGGTAATTAAAATTACTGATATTGACAAAAATTCAAGTATAATCTATAATACACATGGATTTACGCGTAAAAATAACTTTATATTTTTGACCTTAACAAAAAGTAATTTTAAATAAATTTCAAACTAAATATATTCAGTTAATCATTATATGTTTTAATGCAGATAATGATTGAAGTGGATTTCCCTCCGCGAAAGGTATAAGCCTCCGGAGGGGTTATTTTTTGATTTGTATTTGTTTTCTTCATTCTTTATTTTGTATAGTGTTACTTGACAATATACAAAATAATGTTATAATAAAATTATGATAAAGTCTTTTAAGCATAAAGGTTTACGTTTATTTTTTGAAACAGGCAGTTTAAAAGGCATACAAGCAAATCATGCCGAAAAATTAAATTTAATTCTTACTGCAATGAATAAAGCACGATGTATAGAAACTTTAAATATTCCGTCTTTTAAATTGCACAAATTAAAAGGTGATATGAATAACTTATGGTCAATAACCGTTCAAGCTAATTGGCGTATAACTTTTAAATTTGAAGACGAAAATGCCTATATCGTTGATTATCAGGATTATCACTAAGAAAGGACAATATTATGGAAATGTTTAGCCCTGCGCACCCCGGAAAATTATTAAAATCAGGATATATGGAGGAATTGAATTTAAGCGTAGCAAAAGTTGCGCTTATGCTTGGAGTTTCAAGAAAAACAATATACGATATTATAAATTGTAAAGCTTCTGTTACACCGGCTATGGCATTAAAAATTGCAAAAGCATTTAATTCGGATGCTCAATTTTGGCTTGATTTACAAACGCAATACGATTTATGGGTGGCAAAACAAACGGTAAATCTTGATAATATACAGATTTATGGCTGATTGTAGTCTTGTTTTAGCCACGAGGGGGATTAATTTTTGTTAAATTTATTTTACAAATTTAACATTATGAAAATTACTTTTTTTGATACTTTATCCCATGAGGAAGAATTTTTTAAAAACCATATAATAGAAGGTCTTGAGCCTGTTTTTATAAACGAAAGCCTGCACCCGAGCCTCCATACCCCTGAATATGTGCTGGATTCGGATATAATTTCGGTTTTTACGCCGTCTTTATTGAATAAAGACACTCTGGAGAAATTTGAAAATCTCAAATTTATAATTTTAAGAAGCGTGGGCTTCTCTCATGTCGATCTTAATTATGCAAAAGAAAGAGGAATTCATATCTTTAATACACCGAATTACGGTGATTATACGGTGGCTGAATATGTTTTTGCAAGCCTCTTAGCCCTTGTGCGTAAAATTCCGCAGTCCAATAATGCGCTCAGAATGGGAAATATCCTTCTGGATAAATATATGGGTGTGGAATTATTTTCTAAAACAATGGGCGTAATAGGCACAGGCGCAATAGGTTCAAAGGTTGTAAAAATCGCAAAAGGCTTTTCTATGGATGTTATAGCCTATGATATTAATAAAAATACCGATGCTGAGTATGTTTCACTTAATGAATTATGCTCGCGTGCTGATATTATAAGCATAAACACTCCTTTGACACCCGATACGTTAAGAATGTTTGACAAAAACCGTATAAATTCTCTTAAAAAAGGAGTGATAATAATAAATACGGCGCGCGGAGAAATTATCGATACCGATGCGCTTTATGACGCTATTGTGGAAGAACGCGTTGCATATGCTGCGCTTGATGTTATTGAATGTGAAGATATATTATGGCAAAAGCCCACAAGAGCACGCGATTTTAACAATATTAAAAACAATTGTTTAAAAAATTTCTTAATTGCAAACCGTCTTTTAAAAATGGACAATGTGCTTATAACTCCGCATACAGCCTATGATACAAAGGAAGCTACAAGAAGAATTTTAGAAATAACTTTAGAAAATATAAATTCCTGTATAAATTTTAACGCTGGCGCTAAAAATCTGGTTTTGGTATAATAAAAGCTATGGATATAGCAAAATATATTGAACACACACTTTTAAAACCCGGTGCCACCGAAGCGGATATTAAAAAGCTTATTGATGAGGCTTTTGAGTATAAATTTTTCGGCGTCTGTATTAATCCTAATTTTGTAAAATGTGCAAGGAAATATATTGATGAAAATAAGGAAAAAGGCGATGTCAAGCTTGTTTCCGTTGTAAATTTTCCTTTAGGCACAAACAGTATGGATACAACGCTTGTTCAGGTGCATGAAGCCATAAATGAAGGCGCTGATGAAATTGATACCGTGATAAATATTTCCGCCATAAAAATGGGGGATTATAAAAGGGTATCGGATGAAATTAAAACTACAAAAAATGTCTGCGGAAAGCATAATTTAAAAGTAATTCTGGAAGTTGACCTTTTGACGCGGGATGAAATCAAAAAAGCCTGCTTGAACTGCATAACGGCAGGCGCTGATTTTGTAAAAACTTCAACGGGTTTCTTGAAAAACGGTCTTGGGGCAACAAAAGAAAATATCCGCCTTATGAGCGAAACCGTTTCAAGAAGGGGGCTCGGCGTTAAAGCTTCAGGCGGTATCAGGACAAGAGTACAGGCTATTGATTTAATTGAAGCAGGAGCTGACAGGCTGGGTACAAGCTCCGGTGTTGCAATTGTGAAATATTAATTTTAAAGGATATAAAAATGGATAAAATCACAATAAGATCAGACAGAGAGACAGATTACACTTTTATGTACAGAGGTGAAGAAACAACCCTTAAAGCGGGGAGTATTATAAGTATTGCAAACGGTTTGAATGATGTTGTTCTGCCTACTGTTGCAATGAAGATTATGAATAATTTAATTGTGATAAAAGACGATATTAAAAAATAACCTTTATTTTAAGGTTTCAAAAGGAAAATTTATGAGTGAAGATAAAATAATTATAACCATATCAGGAAAAGATAAAGTGGGGATTGTAGCCCGTATTGCAAATACACTTGCCGAATACAAAGTTAATATTGAAGATATTAAGCAGACAATTATGCAGGATTATTTTGTGATGATGATGCTTTGCAGCATTAAGAATGCAGATAAAACATTCAAAGAAATAAAAGACGGAATTGTAAATTCAGGCAAAGAAATTGATATGGAAGTTTGGGTTCAAAGAAAAGAAATCTTTGACAATATGCACTCTGTTTAAAAATTTTTGCCCAGTACAGTTTACAGGGCGGGTTTTTGCCTTAAAAAGTTAGGAAATTTTATGAAAGATTTTAACGTACAAAATATTATGGAAACAATCGAGATGATTAAAGTTCATCATCTTGATATAAGAACCGTGACACTTGCCTTGAGCCTTAGAGATTGCGCAAGCGAGGATATCAAAATTACGGGGCGCAAAATTTACGATAAAATCACAAAAACGGCAGGCAACCTTGCAAAATACGCAGAAGATTTGGAAAATGAATTTTCCATTCCGATTATTAACAAAAGAATAGCCGTAACCCCGATTTCCCTTGTGGCAGAATCCTGCACAAACCCTGATTATGTTTATCTGGCGCAAATTCTGGATAAAGCAGCGTCTGAAATAGGAATTGATTTTATAGGCGGATATTCGGCTCTTGTTGAAAAAGGGTGCACAAACGGTGATAAAAAATTTATTGAAAGCATCCCCGAGGCTCTCGCTTCAACAAAAAGAGTGTGTTCATCATTAAACCTTGCAACTTCAAAGGCGGGGATTAATATGGTGGGTGTTTTAAAAACCGCGAATGTTATCAAAAAGGCGGCAGAACTCACGGCGGACGCGGACGGACTCGGGGCGGCAAAATTTGTATGTTTTTGTAATTCCGTAACGGATAATCCTTTTATGGCAGGCGCTTATTGCGGAATAAATGAACCCGAAGCAGCGTTAAATGTCGGGGTTTCAGGCCCGGGGGTTGTAAGATGGGCTATTGAAAATATGCCGAAAACTGCAGATTTGGGCGAAGTAGCGAATACCATCAAGAAGACCGCATTTAAAATAACCACAACGGGTGAGCTTATAGGAAGGCGTCTTGCAAAAAGGCTGGACGTGCCTTTTGGGGTTATTGATTTATCTCTGGCACCTACTCCTGCAGAAGGAGACAGTGTTGCGGGTATTTTTGAAGCAATGGGCTTGGAGGCTGCAGGGGCGCACGGTACAACGGCAGCGCTTGCAATGCTGAATGACGCCGTGAAAAAAGGCGGTATTATGGCATCAAGCTATGTCGGCGGATTATCAGGGGCGTTTATTCCCGTTTCGGAAGATGCCGGTATGATAAAAGCTGCAAGACAAGGGGTTTTAACCATTGATAAACTTGAAGCTATGACAAGCGTATGTTCCGTAGGTCTTGATATGATTGCAATTCCGGGGGATACGCCGGTGGAAACCATTGCGGGAATTATAGCCGATGAAATGGCAATCGGGATGATTAATAAAAAGACTACGGCAGTAAGGATTATACCTGTTCCGAATAAAACCGTAGGCGAAGAAGCCGAATTTGGCGGACTTTTGGGTACTGCACCGATTATGCCCGTAAACAAGCTTGATTCAAGTGTTTTTGTAAATAGAGCAGGCAGAATCCCCGCTCCGCTGCACAGTTTAAACAATTAACGGGCAGATTATATTAAGTGAATTATATTTAGTTCGGACTTTTAAAATTGAATATTGACGGGGGCTAGCCTGTTTTCTTTTAAGGAACTTCGGTAACAACAAACACTTTGGCTCTATGCCGATAGTTCTAATGAAAGGAGGGCTTGTTATGGAAAATTTCAATTTAAGTTTATTTTTAATCTTTTTGATTTTGTACATAATTAAAAATGGCATCCACATAAAGTAGATGCCGCTTTAGCTCTATAGCAGTTGATGGTAGTTCGAGCTACCGCCCCCTGATATCTTCATTATAACCCATATTATTTTTTTTACAATGCAGATTCTTTTTTATGTTCTTTTCGGGCAGTAAAAACGGTTTTACATTGTTTCTTGTTTGTAATAAAATTAACCTGCGGCAATCTTTTAAAAGCCGATTAAACGGAATAAAAACTGAATAAAAAGAAGGATTTAATTTATGCAGGTTTCACTTGAGTGGTTAAATGAATATGTTGATTTAGAAGGTATTGAGCCTGAATTAATCGCCCATAAGCTTACTATGAGCGGTTTAGAAGTTGAAGAAATTGAAATTAAAAAACAAAAATTTACAAACATCATTACTGCATTAATTAAAAAAATTGATAATCATCCCGATGCGGATAAATTGCACCTTGTAACCGTTGATACGGGAAATTCTGAAAAAACCGTTGTGTGCGGCGCTCAAAATATCAAAGAAGGACAGATTATTCCCTATGCAAGCGTAGGTTCAAAAGTTTTTTCAAGAAAAACGGGCGAATTGTTTGAATTAACCCCTGCCGTGATACGCGGGGTTGAATCTCAAGGCATGCTTTGTTCTCAGGATGAACTTGGTTTAGAGGGTATGCAAAAAGAGGACGGCATTTTAATTTTGAATAACCCCGCTCTTGCCCTTGGTGAAATTAAACTCGGCGAGCCTCTTGAAAAAGTTTTAAACTTAAACGATGAAACGGTTTTTCACCTTGCGCCCACTGCAAACAGAGGTGATCAAATGTCTGTAATAGGTGTTGCAAGAGAACTGTCAGCACTTTTTAATAAAAAATTGAAATTTTCACCCTTGAGTGCTACAAAGGATGCTTCAACCGATAAATTTAAAGTGGAAATAAAAGATGAAGAAGCCTGCAAATATTATTCAATAGCACTTTTAAAAGATATTAAAATTAAACCCGCACCGGAATTTATTCAAAGAAGGGTAACAGCTTGCGGTATGCGCCCCATAAATAACGTTGTTGATATTACAAATTACGTTATGCTTGAATTTGGCACCCCGCTGCATGCTTTTGATTTTGATAAACTGGATAATTACCTTTGCGTAAGGTATGCAAAAGAAGGTGAAAAGCTCACCACTATTGATGAAGTTGAAAGAACCTTAACAAATGAAACCGTGGTAATTGCAACGGAAAAAGAACCCGTTTGTCTTGCGGGGGTTTTTGGCGGAAATAATTCCGAAATTGATGATGATACAAAAAATATCGCGCTTGAAGCGGCATTTTTCGCATCTCATACAAACAGAAAATCCGCGCGTTCTGTAGGATATCGTTCTGAAGCAAGCGCAAGGTTTGAAAGAGGCGTGGATATTGAGCTTGTTCAAATGGGCTTAATGCAGGCGGTTAACCTTTTAATAAAATATGCTGATGCTAAATTCGAAGGTATGACCGAGTGCGGTAAAAACAAAAAAGATGATATAGAAATTACCTTAAGAGGTTCTGAAATTAAACGAATTTTAGGAATTGAAATAGAACAATCTAAATGTGTTGAAATCCTTCAAAATTTAGGTTTTGAGCTTTTAGGAAAAAATGAAATTGCGGCAAAATTTAAAGTGCCGAGCTACAGAACAAACGATGTTTACCGCGAAATAGATTTAATTGAAGAAGTGGCAAGAATTTCAGGCTATGACAGTATTCCGCCGACTTTAATGAATATTAAAGAAGGTGCAACGATTACTCCCGAGCAGAGAATTTTAAAACAGATTAATGAAATGTTTATAAATTCAGGTTTTGATGAAATCATAACCACATCTCTTGTGGGGGATAATCTTTACAAGGAATATATGACAGAGATTAATAAAGAAACGGCTTTGATTGTAAAAAATCCGCAGAGTGAAGATGCAACAACTCTCCGCCAGCAGATGATGCCGAATTTATTAAATGTTATAAAGTTAAACTTTGATATGGGCAACAAAAATTTCAGGCTTTATGAAATAGGCAAAGTCTTTAATATTAAAGAAAAAGCTACGGAAGATTATTCCGGTGTTGAAGAAACAAGAAAGCTTTCAGGCTGTATCTTTGGAAACATTAATAATGAAATGTGGAATAAAAAAGACGCGCCTGATTTTTATACCCTGAAAGGTGTTATGGAAAATTTATTTGATATTTTGGGGATTGAAAAAAGGATTGTTTATTCAAACTTGAAAAATTCTGAAAACTTTAAATTTATGCACCCTTATCAAACCGCAACGGTTGAACTTCTGGGTAAAAATCCTTTAAATATCGGCTATTTTGGAAAACTTCATCCTATTTTGGCGGATAAAATGAAATTAAATCAGGATTTATTCGTGTTTGAACTTGATTTGGAAGCAATTTTAGGTGCAATTCAAACGGGCGGTGTCGTTAAATATAAAAAACTCCCGCAGACAACCCCTATTATGAGGGATATTGCCTTTATTGCGGATAAGAAAATTTCAAACAGCGACATTTTAAAAACAGTTAAAAAATTCAGCGATAAAAATATATTCAAAGGTGCAAAAATCTTTGATATTTATGAAGGAAAAAATATTGAAGAAGGCAAAAGAAGCGTAGCTTACAGGATTGTGCTCCATGATGAAAATAAAACGCTGACCGATGAAATTATTGAAGCTGAAATTTCAAAAATTAAACAGGGGCTTGAAAAATCATTTGAAGGCTTAAGTTTCAGGCAATAAAAACAAAACTTTTCTGTGATAATTTTAAAATTTAAAACCGTATATAGGCTTTTAGAGAACACAATATTAAGAAACATTACTTTTATTTTGTTTCTTTAAGTTCTATTCATAATTTTTAACGGTATTTCTTAATGATTCAACAAGAAAGATTGTAACCTCATCAAGATTTTCTACTTCTATCCAATCCATAAAAAGTTCTGAAATTACTTTAATTTTAATAAAAAACCCGTTAATCTTTTTTGGACTGTGTTTTAAATTGATATCCGTCATATTGTGCTCCATTTTTTCGATATTAAATATCGAGTAACTTAGCCATAGTAACATTAAAATAAAATAATGACAACCGACAGAAATAAAGCGGCTATAATTATTTCAAAAAATTTGAAAAGGTATCGAAAATCGGCCGGGCTGACTCAGATTGCACTGGGCTTAAAGATAGGCAAAAATGCCGAATACATTTCTCAAATTGAACGCAGAGTTGCCCTGCCTTCGGTCGAAGTTTTGTTTACCATTGCAGCTGTTTTAAATATAAAGCCGTATGAATTTTTACGTGAAGAATAATATCGGAATAATGCTATAATGTGATTATGCCATCAAAATCGCAAATTGTTCTTGTAGATTGTAATAATTTCTTTGTAAGCTGTGAAGAGCTGTATGACCCGACATTAAAAGGAAAACCGGTTTGTGTGCTGGGGAATAATGACGGCTGTATTGTTGCGCGCTCAAATCCTGCTAAAGACCTTGGTATATCAATGGGTATGCCGTATTTTATCGCAAAGAAAAAATTCCCGAATGCCATATATCTTTCAGGCAGTCTTCCAAAATACAGGGCGATTTCAAAAAAAATCATGCAAAAGCTTTTTGATTTTACCCCGAATGTTGAAGTATATTCTATCGATGAAGCGTTTCTTGATATAACGGGGTGCGAGAGGGTGCATAAAATTCCTTATTTTGAAATAGCAAAGAAAATAAGGCGGGATATAAAGGAAGAAATAGGAATAGATGTATCCATAGGGCTTTCCCCCACAAAAACCCTTTCAAAACTGGCATCAGAAATTGCAAAATCAAAGATAAGAAGACACATCGATGAATCAGGCGTATTTGAAATTAACGAAAAAAATAGGGCTGAAATATTAAAAAATACACCGATTAACGAAATTTGGGGTATAGGGCGCAACCTTGATAAAACGCTCCGCCGTCACAATATAAGAACTGCTTTCAATTATACAGAGCTTCCGTACGATTTTTTACAAAGAAATATAGGAAAAATCGGGCTTGATTTAAAAGAGGAGCTTCTCGGTAATTCAATTAACCCTGTAGATTATGAAAACTCTCTTCCGAAAAGCATTTCCAGAACTCTTTCATTCAGAGATTTTACGCAGGATAAAAGCGTTATTAAAAATGCGCTCAATCATCATCTTCATGAGGTTTGCGCCAAATTGAGAAATCATAATCTGACTTCGCGGATGATAACAGTAATGCTAAGAACAAAAGATTTTAGGATTTTTACAAGCAAAGTATCTTTGGACGAACCTTTTGACAGTGAATTTGAAGTCAATCAAAAAATGTATGCGCTTTTTGATGAAATTTACACGGAAGGTGTGATTTATCGTTCATCAGGGGTTATTTTATCAAAAATTGAACCAAAAAAAGAAACGCAGCTCGGGCTTTTTACGGTAAAAGAGAAAGAAAAATCCAAAAAACTTTCAAAAGCCTGGGATAACATTGAAAAAAAATTCGGCGCAGGCACCCTTCATATCGGCGCGGCAGACAGGGATTAAACAGGAATTAAATTTATTTCCCCGCTGCGAGTTTTGAGTGTTTGAGTTCGTTTTGAAGAATATTTTTTGCAAAGTTTAACTGTGAATCGTTATTTTTTTCAAAATCATCCCTTGTAATTTCTACAAAATAATTCGGTTCTATTCCCTTTTTATTGATGTCATCGCCGTTCGGGGTTAAATATCTTGCAATGGTTAAATTTAATCCTGTGTTATTCGGCATTGAATAAATTTTCTGTACAACGCCTTTGCCGTAGGTTTTTGTACCTATAATGAGCGCTCTGTTATTGTCTTTTAGAGCGGATGAGACAATCTCGCTTGCGCTCGCCGATTCCCCGTCTACAAGCACAACCAGCGGTTTATCATATACGTAATCCTTATTTTCTGCAGTATAAGCCCCGCCGTATCCGCTTCTTCCGATAACGCGCACAATATCTCCTTTATCAAGAAACATATTTGCAACAAATACGGCATTTTGGAATAAACCGCCCGTATTTCCCCTTAAATCAAGTATAAGGGCTTCTGTATCTTTTAATTTATTGAGTGCATCAATAAATTCCACGGGCGTATTTGAGCTTATAAAACTTGTAATCCTTATATAGCCTATTTTTTTATCAAAAATATCGGATTCTACCGTTTTAATTTTTATCTCTGCACGCTTAATTTTTTTAACAAGTTTTTTGCCCCCTCTTAAAATCTCAAGCTCTACAACGGAATTCAAGCTTCCTTTAATATAATTTGCAGCTTGAAAAATATTTCCTCCCTTGATATCGTTTCCGTTGATTTTTAATATCATATCCCCTGCTTTAAGTCCGCCGATATCTGCAGGGGCGCCTTTTATAACGCTCATTATATAAATTTTTCCGGATGTTGATATGATATTTACACCTATGCCGTAAATTTTTGAATCAATGGTTGTATTTTGCTCTTCAAATTCACTTTTGCTTAAAAACTTGGAATAAGGGTCGTTTAAGCTTGCAAGCATTGTATTTATTGCAACATAAGCATCTTCCTCGGTTTTTATTTTGTTTGCATAGTGTTTTTTCCATCTTGCCCAGTTTTGCTCGTTTAATTCATTATCCCAGTAGCTTGATTTTATTAAACGCCAGGTTTGATTGAATAATTCTTCAGGCTCTAAAGACACTTCTTCTTTGTGAAGATTTTTTAAAAGCGGCGTATAGCTATAATTTTCAGAATTTTTTAAATGCAGAAAATTGCAGATAAAAAATAAAATCAGCATACTGAATAAACTTAAAATTATTTGTTTCAAGCGGGTTTTTTCTATATTTTTCATTTTTTATTTTTCTTTATTTTGTTTAACGGGTTTTATTTTAATTCCCTCGGGAATTAATCTGTATCCGCCGCCGTATATTGTTTCAATGTATTTATTTTTTTCAGTTGAAATTTTATCAAGTTTTGACCTCAGGTGTCTAATGTGCACCCTGATTGTATCCCCGTCATCGTTATCACTGTATCCCCACACTTCTTTTAACAATGTCTTAGCTGATACCATTGAATTATTGTGCTGCATAAGACAATTTAATATATCAAATTCAATAGGGGTCAATTTTGTTTCTTTATCTAAAATTTTAACCGTATAGCTTTCGGGGATTAAGGTTATATCTCCTATGCTTAAAATTTCTTTATACCTTAAAGATTCTATCTGTTTTCCGCTTCTGTTTAAAAGTGCAAGCACTCTTGCTTTTAATTCTTCAATTTCAAAAGGTTTTGTTAAATAATCATCCACGCCTGAATTAAAACCTTTTAATTTATCGTTTAATTCACCAAGAGCTGTAAGCATAATAATGGGGATATTTTTGGTATTATCCTGCTGTCTTATTTTTAATGCTAAAGAATAGCCGTCTGTCCCGGGCATCATAACATCAAGAATTATTAAATCGGGCAGCTCCTGTTTTATCATCTGAAAACCCTTAATGGGGTCATCGGATGTTTTTACGGCGTATCCCGCAAGCTCAAGGTTTATTCTTATAAGTTCCAGTATTGCAATATCATCATCTATAACAAAAATTTTATTCATAAAAGAATTTTATAACAAAAACTTTTCAAAAGGGGCAGTAAATATGGGCAATTTTAAAAAATATTAATTAATATTAAAACAATATTAGCAATTTTTGACATGTACATGTTTTTTGCATATAGTGTATAATGTCTTAAAAACAGATGTAAAAAAGAACAAACTTTTAGGAGGACTATGAATTGGCGATAACCGTACCCTTAGGACTAACCGAAGATTTTAAATTAAATCATTCCAAATACTTAGGACGCCACGTACTGGCCGAATTTTTTGAATGTGACCCCAACATTTTAAATAACCCTACCCTTGTTGAAAAATATATGCTTGATGCAGCTCTTGAATGCGGAGCAACAGTGGTTCAAAAATGTTTTCATCTTTTTAATCCGCATGGAGTTTCAGGAGTTGTTATAATCTCGGAAAGCCACCTTGCAATTCATACATGGCCTGAATTAGGCTATGCGGCTGTAGATTTATTTACATGCGGAGAAAAATGCGATCCTAAAGTTGCCTATGAATTTTTGAAAAAATGTTTTAATTCAAAAGATGCATCTTATTCGCAATTAAACAGAGGAATTCTGGATAATAAAAATTTATCCGTAGAGCATACTCCTTTCTATATAAGTTCGCAAGTTTAAAGCTTAACAAAATTTGTTAAACACTTTTTAAAATTAGTGTTTGTGTGCTAATATTTTGCTATGCTCAAAATTGAAAGAATGCAATTGGCGCATCTTGATGATGTGATGGAGATAGAGGAAAATTGCTACGGTGAACACCACTGGGCAAGAGAATCATTTGTTAATGAAATTGATAATCAAATTTCTGAATATCTCTGTGCGGTAAATAATGCAGGCAAATGCATAGGCTATCTTGGTATGTGGAATATTATCGATGAAGCGCATATTACAAATTTTGCGGTTAATCCTAAATTCCAGCATCAGGGTGCGGGACATTTTTTAATCATAAATGCTATTGAAAAATGCTATGCAAAGAAAATAAAATATATCACTTTAGAAGTGCGCGCATCAAACGAAAAAGCGAAAAGAATTTATGAAAAATTCGGTTTTAAATCCTTGGGAGTGAGGAAAAAATATTATCAGGACAATAATGAAGATGCAATTATAATGTGGACTGAGAATATCTTTAATGAAAGTTATAAAGCGCTTTTTAATCAAAACAGGGAATATTTAAAAGAAATTTTAAAATGAATAAAAGAATACGGGGCGAATTTGAAGAGATTATCTACAGAGGGGAGAGAACCCCCTTCAGCCTTGGTACGCTTGTTGTTGTCTGTCTTTGCCTTTTGCTTTTAATTGTAGTGACATTTACCCAGCTGAACCTTACGCACTATTGGCCTTTGGGTTTGGATGATGCGATTTTCGGGTTTGGAACAAAAAACTATATGTATATTCCGCAAATTCCTGTGGTGCTTTTTATTGCGGCAATTTTGGGGGCAAGATTCGGCAGTTTTGTTATTGTTTTATACCTTTTAACAGGGTTTTTTATCTGGCCTGTTTTTGCGCTGGGCGGCGGATTGGGATATATTAAAAGCTACTTTTTCGGATATATTTTAGGGTATTTCTTTGCAATAGTTTTTGCAAGCCGCGTTTTATATTATGATAAATTTTCGATTAAAAGTATGCTCTATGCTTCGCTTATCGGGGTTTTATCAATACATTTCTGCGGAATACTTTACACTGCAATTTTGGGGATGTTTCATCTTGTAAACTTCGGCTTTATAATAGAGGCGCTTTCAACCTTAAGCGGGGATAAGGTTATTTATGATATCGTGTTTTCATTTATTTTTATTGCCTTATCAATTCCGGTTAAAGGAATACTGTGGCTTATGATGAAAAATTATTCAAAACCGAAGCGCGATGCCAGAACAACACAGGAAGCCCGTCAGATGCGCCGTCTGGAGCGCGAAAAAGCACAGGGGTAATTCCGTGTCCTGTTTGTAAAATATTTTATGGAGAGAAAATCTTAAATCTACCCTCTTGAAAATACTTCAAGCTCGAGCGGATTTTCAACCTTCATCGGGTTAAAATATGCCGCAGAAGCCACCATAGCAGCATTATCCGTACAGTATTTCATCTTTGGTGCAAATACGCTAAAGCTTCCGAATTCAGGTTCCCGAAGTTCAAATAATTTCTCCCGAAGCCTTGAATTTGCAGCTACTCCGCCCGCAAGAACTATTGTGTTTGAACCGTTTTTCTTTGCAATTTTTACGGTTTTTTTAATCAATGTAGATGTTATTGTTTCCTGAAAACTTGCGCAAACATCGTTTACGGGTATTTCGCCGTCTTTAAAGCTCTGTGTCAGGCGCAACACCGCAGTTTTCAACCCTGAAAAACTGAATTCATCATCCCCTACCTTAGCTTCAGGCAGTTTAAAAGCATTTCTGTCACCGCTTTGTGCCAGCTTATCAAGCTGTATTCCGCCGGGATAAGGTAATCCGAGTAATCTTGCCACCTTATCGTAGACTTCCCCTGTGGCATCATCTATTGTGCTTGCTGCAATTTCCTGTTTTCCGTAGTCTGAAACATTGATTACCTGCGTATGTCCGCCTGACACAAGCAGGCAGGTAAAAGGCGGTTTTAAATCCGTATCGATAAAATTAGCGCATACGTGTGCATTCAGGTGATTTACGGGTATATAAGGCTTGTTATACACTAACGATAGGGTTTTTGCGGCATTTAATCCGACAAGAAGGCACCCCACAAGCCCGGGACCTGCCGTTGATGCAAAGGCGTCAATCTCAGAAGGTTTAATCCCGCTTTGCGCAAAAGTTTCTTCTATTACAACATTAATTGAATCAAGATGTTCTCTTGCGGCAACCTCGGGCACAACTCCGCCAAATGCCTGATGTGTCTTAATTTGAGAGGCAACAACATTTGAAATTACCTCTCTGCCGTCTTTTACAATTGCTGCTGCCGTTTCATCGCAGCTTGTTTCTATTCCGAAAATTAACATAATTAAACGCAGGTTTTCTCCATATTATAAGAAATTCCGGCTTCTTTCATCCTGTTTAACGCCTTTTGAAGCACATCCACAGGTTTTGTTAAAGCAATTCTGAAAAATCCTTCGCCGTATTTACCGTATCCGTTGCCCGGAGGTACTACTATATTTGCTTTTTCAAGCATAACAGTAGCAAATTCTTCGCTCGTAAAGCCTTTCGGGCAGGGAAGCCACAGATAAAAAGTAGCTTTGGAGGGTTTTACATTCCAGCCCAATTCGGCTAAACCCTTTTCCATAAGCTCTTTTCTTTCTTGATACATAAGGTTTAATTTTTCAATTTCCGATTTCGGGGCTTTATAAGCTTCGATTGCTGCATCTTGAATTGCTTTAAATACGCCCGAATCAATGTTATTTTTAATGGTGCCGAGCGCTTTTATTGCATTTTTGTTTCCTGCAATAAATCCTACCCTCCAGCCTGTCATATTGTAAGATTTTGAATGAGAATAAAATTCAATTGCAACATCCTTTGCGCCTTTTGCCTGCAATACGGAAGGCGCTTTATAACCGTCATATGTCATTTCGCAGTATGCTAAATCGGAACAAAGCAGAATGTTGTATTTTTTACAGTAATCAACGGCTTTTTGATAAAATTCAAGGTCGCATACAGCACCCGTCGGGTTATTTGGGTAATTTAAAAACATCAATTTTGCGGCACGTGCAACATCTTCAGGAATTTTATCAAAATCAGGAAGAAAATTATTTTCAGCTAAAAGCGGCATTGAATAAGGTTCTCCGCCGGCCAGAATTGTTGCATTTTGATACACGGGATACCCGGGATCAGGGCAAAGCGTAACATCGCCGGGGTCGACATATGCAAAGAAAACGTGCGCTATAGCTTCTTTTGAACCGATATTTGCAAGCACCTCGGTATTAGGGTCAAGTTCTACGTTAAATCTTTCTTTCATCCAGTCCGCACTTGCTTTTCTGAAAGTCTCCGTACCGTTATAGGGCGGATAATCGTGGTTTTTCGGGTTATCTATTGCTTTATGCATGGCATCAACAACCGTCTGAATTGTAGGGGTATCAGGGTCGCCTACGCCCAGTGAAATTATATCAATCCCTTTTGCTTTAGCTTCCGCTATTTTTGCATCTATTCTTGCAAACAGGTAGGGAGGTATTCTGTCTAATCTTTTCGAGGTTTGCATTGTACATTTCTCCTTTTTTGATATAATCATGGTATCATGAAAAAATTAATTACTACATGCTTAATAATTTCATTTGTTATATTTGGTTCTTTGCGTGTAATGTCGCAGAGTTCAGAGGCTACAACATATTATAATCAAGGTATAGATTTTTATAATTTAAATAAAATTGAAGATTCAATAAAATCATTCAAAAAAGCAATTGAACTGGATCCGAAATTCTATCAGGCATATTATAACCTTGCAAAGATACAGGAATCTTATAAATACTATAACGATGCAATGGTGACCTATGAAAAACTTATAGAAATTACCCCCGAAGATTATGAGAGTATGTTTAATTTCGGTAATCTGCTTTATAAAAGAGGATATTTAAAAAAATCACTAACATATCTTGATAGAATTCCAAACTATTCCGATTATTACGAGCAGGCTGAAAAGCTTATTGCAATTGTTGAAAAAAGACAGGTTGAAGTTGCTCAGGAATTAAAACTTAAAGAAGATATGCTCAAAAAAAGTTCGCTTCTTGAAAAAACAATTCAAGCGCCAACCGGTGTTGCAACGGATAAACTCGGAAATGTTTATATAGCAAGCTTTGCGCAAAATACCGTATATAAAATTACCCCGCAAAATGTTAAAACAACCTTTGTAGGACCGAATAATTTAAGCGGGCCTGTTGGTATTGCAATTGATGACAACAATAATATTTATGTTGCAAACTATACAAAAGGTAATATTGTAAAAGCGGAACCCGACGGAAAAACAACCGTTTTACTGCTTGTAAAAAAACCCTACTGTTTAAATGTTGATAATCAAAATAAAAAACTCATAATAACCGAGCAGGAAAAAAATACGGTAATAAAATTTGACCTTTCAAATTAAGGCCTTTAATGTTTATATTTTATACCGGCTTTGTACGCAGTAATATTTTATTGTAAAGTTTTGTAAACATTTTTTTAAGTTTTGAAATTTGATATTGAATAAATACTTTATATATATGTGTGATGTAAGAAGTATATAAGGTGTTTTTTATGGCTATTACAGTTAATCCTCAAATGATAAATGAAGCATACGGTAAAACGGTTAATAATGATATTCTTGCTAAACTTCAAGAATTCGCAGCAGACGGTATATTTGATGACAACGAACTTGCTCAAGCTGAAGAACTCGGCGTTGATACCGTTGCTTTAACTCAAAATACACAAGCTGCAAACACGGCTAAAAATACACAAACCACAACTGTAAACACAGCCAAAGGTGATATTTCAGCAAAAGTTGATGAATTAAAGCAAAAATATTCAGCAGAAGCAGGCGGCAGCGACCCTTATACAATGTCTAATCCTCAGCTTAAAGCTTTTAAACAGGCTATTGACGATGGTCTTATTGCTGATTTAAGCGGCGAAGGCTTTTCTAAAAATGATATCGTAAATATTATTGCGGAAGTTTTCCCTTCAATCGGTATCAGTTTAAATGAAGATGGCAGCTACAACTGCCCTATCGGACACGATGCCGAAGCAAAAGAATTATTTGCTCAATTTTCAGGACAGCTTGCTGTTGAAACTTCTCCGGAAGTAAGAGCACTTCGTGAAGAACTTAACGCTTTAAATTCTCAAATAGAAGAAAATAATCAGCAGATTGATACCCTAAAACCCCTTATTGAAAAATTACAAAAAGAAATTGAAGATGAAATCAACGCCGCTATTGAAAAAAGCGAAGATATCGCAGAAGAACAAAAAGAAGCCGCTTCAAAACTTGTAAGTGAAGAATTGGAAGCTTATACAAAAGCCGAAGGCGAAATTTCTTACGAAGACTTTCAATCTAATTTAAACAGCAAATTAAACAATTTAACTTCTGATGCCAGCGGAAGAATTTCTGCAGTTGTTAATAATTTAATGTCTGCAGAAGGCAAAATGCTCACCCTAAACGGTTATATGACAAAAATGGGCAGCCTTATTCAGGAAAATAAATCTTTACAAGGTCAGATTGATTTAAAAAATGATGCAATTGAACAATTAACTTCAGAACTTTCATCAGAAGGTGCAGAAGATCCTGATTGCAAAAAATGTGACCCTATTGGTTTTACCGCAGGTTCAGAACGTTATGATTTCTTTATTGATAAAGATGCTGACGGCAAATTGAGCAATGAAAAAGAATTCTTAGGCGCTGAAAACGGCTGGGCTGAAATGGAAGCTCTTGATGCTGACGGTAACGGCAAAGTAGAAAAAGATGAAATGGAAGACTTAATGGTTGTTGTAACAAGCGCTGATGGCACACAAACAACCAAAAAAGCTTCAGAAGTATTCGGCGACACTGATTCAATTGACCTTAACAGCTACAAAAGCTTAAACAAAGATATGGCAAACGGAAACACCCTGCTTGGTACTTTTGGTTTAACTTTCCAGGGTGAAGAAATAGCAGACGGTTATAACACACTGGACAGAATCGACTGGCTTGAAGCTAACTATGACTTCTCTGATAAAGATAACGGCAGGGGCAGATTTGCTCAGGATGTTGTAATTGAAGCTGAAAATAAAGATTTTGATGAAACTTATGCTCAATATCAGGAAAAATATGCTCAGCTTGAAGAACAGCTTGAAATAGCATGGAAAACCATCAATATTGATCGCGAAAGTGTTAAAGAGGCCGCACAGCACATTGCAAACCAGGAAGGTTTAGCTAAAGCTGATGAAATCGAAGCAAACTTTGCAAAAATAGCAAAAGCTAAAGAAGAACCCGAAGAAAAAGAACCCGTTGAAGAAGCAACTGAGGAGCTCATTGTTAAAGCAGAAGTTGAACCTGCAGCAGCAGAAGAACAGTTCTATCAACGCGAAGAAGTTTACGCAGCATAGATAAATGCTACAATGCTTTTTCAATCTCCGATAATGTTGATTGCAAAGCCTTGTTAAAATCCAGCTCCTTCTTAAGCTTTTCATAAGAATACAGAATTGTTGTATGATTTTTATTAAAAATTTCCCCGATAGCAGGAAAACTCAAATTTAAAAGTTCGCGCGTCAGATAAATAGCACTCTGGCGCGCTTCTTTTATCTCTTTTGCACGTGCGGTTGATAATATATCTTTTTTTGTAACGTTATAATATTTTGCACACCCTTCTATTATTATTTCAGGGGTAATTTTTTTGGAATTTTCGCCTATTCCAAGAATTTCTTTTGCGGATTCTACCGTAAGCTCTACCCCTTTAATTGAAGCATAAGCACTCACCTTATTATAAGCACCCTCAAGCTCGCGCACATTGTTATCAAATGTTTCAGCCAGAAATTCCGCAACTTCCCTTGTAATCTCAAAATTAGACCTTACGGCATGTTTTTCTATAATTTCAACCCTTGTTTTAAAATCAGGAACAAGGATATCAACCGATAAACCCCATTCGTATCTGCTTTTTAATCTGTCGGGCGTATTTTTAAAGCTTGAAATAGGTCTGTCTGATGCAAATACAATCTGCTTTCCAAGGTGAAAAAGCGCGTCAAACGTGTTAAAAATCTCTTCTTCCGTTCTTTTTTTGCCTTCCGCAAATTGAATATCATCCAATAAAAGCACATCTACGTTTCTGTATCTGTCTCTGAATTTTTTCATTTTCTGATAAGATTCCTGCCCCTTCTGGCATGAATCTACAAGCTGGTTTGTAAATTCTTCCGTTTTTGCGTATTTTACTTTTAAATCAGGGAAGTTTTTTAAAACGCTGTGTCCTATAGCCTGCATTAAATGAGTTTTGCCTATTCCGACGGAACCCGATATAAAAAGCGGGTTAAACTTCTGCCCCGGCGCCTCTGATACCTGTTTTGCCGCATTATAGGCAACAAGCGAATTTTCACCCACAACAAAATTTTCAAACGTATATTTTAAATTCAGGGCGCAGAATGAATGCATTTGTTTTAAATTATCAATCTGTTCTTTCATTAAAACAATGTGCTCTGCGGGTTTTTCTTTCTTTTTCGGTGCTTTTTTTACATCAGACGGCATAAAAATAATATTTACGGGAAGATTGGCCCCGCATACGGAATTTACCGCATTTTGAATTTCATTAAAATATTTCTGGTTTAAAAAAGAAACGCCGAAGGATTTATCGCTTTTTAAAACAATGCAGTCTTTTTTGTAGCAGTCTTCCCCTTCTTTTGCGGGAATAACGGGCATAATCCAAGGTTCAAAGGTGGAATTGGGGATTTTTTCCTTTAAAATATCTTTCGCCCTCTCCCAAATTTCATCGTAACTTAAAGTCAAATTAAGCACCTAAAATCTTCCTCGTCTCTTTTTCTGTTAATAAATGTAACCCTCTGTACACAATTGTTACAAAGGCAAAGCTAACCATTTCCATGCTTTATCTTTTAGAATTTTACTACAAAAAAATATTGTAGTAAAATTAAGAAATAATAAAATGTTTATAACGGTTCACCGGTCTTATTTTTAAGAATTTTAGAGGAAAAAATGGATTATTCAAAACTTTTTGATACGGCAAGGGATATATATGCTGATTTTTCATACAATAATAAAGAAGGAAAGGCGATTATTCCTTTAAGATACTTTTTTGAATTGACATACAGATGTAATTTAAACTGTCCTTATTGTTATGTCGGAAATGACAGAAAGAAAAACGAGCTTTCAACGGATGAATGGCTTAATATTATAAAACAAATTCCGCGTTATGCTTTTGTAACGCTTGTCGGCGGAGAACCTCTCGTGCGTCATGATTTTATCGATATTTTATATGCCGTGTCAAAGAGGGTATTTGGCAAGCTAAACGTTGTAACAAACGGAATTTTAATCAATGAAGATGTAATTGATGCTTTTATAAAATCAAATATGATGCTTTTATCCGTATCTATTGACGGCTGGGGTAAAAACCATGATTTAAACCGCAACAGAGAAGGCATTTTTGAAAGAATTACAAATAATCTTGAAACCCTGAATTACAGAAGGATGAAACACAAAAATAAACCCATGGTGGATATTAAAACAATCGTGTTAAATAACAATATTGACGATTTATTAAAGCTGTATGAATATACAACGGAAATGGGTTTTGAATTTTTAAGCATATCATTCTTAAGAAATAACGACCTTAAACAAAATTCCGTTTTAAGGGAAGAATTTGAACCTGTTTTTTACGAGCCTGAATATCCCATACAGCCTTATTTTGATATGAAGCATTTCGAAGATGTGTACAGAAAAATTGACTCAATGAGCAAAAAATCAAAAACAAAAATCAGATTTTCTCCAAAATTTGAAGGCGGCGGAGTTGATGAAGAATTAAGAAAGATAAAAGCTTTCTTTACGCCCGAAAACAAGGCTGATTTATTGCGCCATCCGAAAGATGTCTATTATCCTTGCAAGTATCCTTTTTCTAATATGATGATAAACCCGCAGGGGGATGTATACCCTTGTTTATCATTTAAAATCGGAAATGTCAGAGATAAAAAAATTAAAGATGTATTTAACGAAACAAAATTTAAATGTTTCAGAAAAAATCTTAAATATTCGAGCATGTTCAGTGCCTGTCAGATGTGCTGCGAACTTAAGGTCAAATAAAATAAGAGGATTACAATGAAAAAAATATTTTTAAAGCTGTTAACGTTTTGTGTTTTGGCTGTTATTGCAAACCCTGTTTTTGCGGCTGAACAAAAAAACAAAGAATATGTAACGCAAAAACTCCCGTCAGGACAGACCGTTATTGTTGTTCCCGTTAATAACAATCCGATTGTTACTATCGACACATGGATTAAAACGGGTTCCATAAACGAAAACGATAAAAATTCAGGCGTAGCGCATTTTCTTGAACACCTTTTCTTTAAAGGAACGGAAAAAACACCCCCCGGAGAATTTGACAGAATTCTTGAATCAAAAGGCGGGGTGACAAATGCCGCCACAAGCAAGGATTTTACGCATTATTACATTACAATTCCTTCAAAAGAATTTGATAAAGCGCTTGAGCTGCATGCGGATATGCTTTTAAGCCCCCTTATTCCGAGAAAAGAAATGGAAAAAGAGCGCCTTGTTGTGCTTGAAGAAATTTCAAAAGGCTTGGACAGCCCGAAAAGCGTTATGTATAATAACCTTTTTAAACTTATATATACTCAAAATGAACCGTATCACCCGTATTTCAGACCTGTTATAGGTTCAAAAGAAGTTATAGAAACCATTACGCGTGAAGAAATTCTTGATTTTTACAATCAATGGTATTCTCCCCGTAATATGACAACCGTTATAGCGGGGGATGTCGATCCTGATTATGCGATTAAAAAAGTGGCGGAGTTATTTGTTGATAATAACAAAGTTTATAAAGAAGGCATTTATCCGAAAGTGCCCGCCATTCAAAAGCAATTAAGAACCATAGAAAAGAAAGATATAAACACAGGCTATATGGCAATAGCTTATAAAGTGCCGAAATTTAAAGAAGATAAAGACGGCTATGCGCTTGATGTTCTATCTACAATTTTAGGGGATTCAAGAAGCTCTGTTTTAAATCAAAAATTAAAAGAAGAACGCCAGCTTGTTTATTCTATTCTTGCAAGTAATTCCACCTTTATGGATGACGGCATTTTTGTAATTCAGTCTTCTTTTAAACCTGAAAACCTTAAAGCTGTTGAAGATGAAATATTTAAAGTAATTGATTCGGTTAAAAAGGGCGGAATAACGGAAGATGAAGTTAAAAAAGCTATAAATATGGCAAAAACATCCACCTATTATTCAAGAGAATCCGTTTCAAATATTTCAAACGAACTCGGGTATTTAACACTTTTCTGGGGAAATACGTGGTATTACGATAATTATCTTGATAATATCGAGCGTGTTAAAAAAGAAGACGTTATAAGGGTTGCAAAAAAATATCTTGATAAAAATAAAACGGCAATTTCAATAGTAATACCTAAGAATGAAGTTAAAGAAACTGCAGAAAATAATACAAAAGAAATAAGTAATGTGGTTGAAAAAGTTCAGCCTGCAAAATTAATCGAACAGAATAAAAATGTTGCAAAATATGCGCTTTCAAACGGCGCAGCACTTATTGTAAAGAAAAATGCCGCAAATTCTATTATAGCTGTTGATATTCAGGCACTTGGCGGAAATCATCTTGAAAAAATCCCCGGTGTCGCAAGTGTTGCGGCTTCAAGTGCATCCAAAGGTACAAGAGAAATGGATTCCGAGACCTTTGCAAAGGTTCTTGATGAAAGGGGAATAAAACTTGCCTTATCAAGCGGAAACGATACTTTTGATATCAGTCTTTTAACAACGGTAAATGAAGTTGATTATGCGTTTAAAATTTTGGATGATGTTATAAATCAGCCTCTTTTTGCAAACAGTGAAATAGAAAAAGTTAAAAAATTAAAGCTTGCAAGCTTAAAACAATTAAAAGACAGCCCTTTGAATATTGCGGTGGATGAATTTAAAGCAATTGCATTCAAGGGTTCCGTTTACGGAAATAATTCCGTGATACTGGAAAAAAACATCCCGAATATTTCAAGAGGAGATGTTATAGATTATTATAATACCGTGCTTAACCCTAAAAACCTTGTAATAACGGTTGTAGGCAATGTTGAAGCTGAAAAAATTGCGGATACCATGACAAAAATCTTTGAAGAAAAAGGCAAAGGAGATAAAATTTGTCTTAAAGATTTAAAAACAGAGCAGTTTGCACTTGAAAAAAACATTGAAAAAACAATTACAAAAGATGATACAAAAACAGCCTGGGTTCTTATAGGGTATAAAACGGATACGGTCTACAATCAAAAAGACCTTGCCGCCCTTAAGGTAATAAATGCAATCTTAGGTGAAGGAATGAGCTCAAGACTTTTTAAAAGCTTAAGAGAAGAAAAAGGATTAGCTTACACCGTAGGCTCCACCCTCCTTCAAAATGCGCAGGACGGCGCCTTTATAGCTTATATAGGAACAAATAACAAAAGCGTTGATACTGCTTATGAAGGTATGCTTAAAGAAATTAATCTTTTAAAAACGGAATTTGTTTCAAATAAAGAATTAAATGAAGCTAAAGATAAAATTTTAGGAAATATTTTGATTTCTCTTGAAACAAATATGGATGACGCTTCGCTTTTAGGCAGATATGGGGCATTGGGTTATGATATTAACCATCTTGAAGAATACAAAAATGCAATAATGAATGTAACCCAATCTGAAATTTTATCCGTTGCAAATAAGTATTTCTCTAAACCCTATATAAATGTAACGGTGAGGGATAATCTATCTGAATAACGAACAGGTAAGATAAAAATTTAACAATTAGGGCATAAAAATTTTTATGCCCTAATTTAATTTCTATGCTAAAATCCTTAATATGTACGGATTTGACTTTAAACTGGATGATTTTCAAGAAGAAGCCATAAAAAATATTCAAGATGGCAAAAGTGTTGTAGTATGCGCCCCTACAGGTGCAGGAAAAACCTGTATAGCTCAAAGTGCCATCCACCTTGCGCTTGAAAACGGTACAAGAATTTTTTATACAACTCCCTTAAAAGCCCTGTCAAACCAGAAATATCACGATTTTTCAACTCAATACGGAACCGATAAAGTGGGGCTTTTAACAGGCGACACCACAATAAACCGCGATGCGCAGATTGTCGTTATGACAACCGAAGTGTTCAGAAATATGCTCTACGGTACAACATTCGGCACCCTTGCGGATAACCTTAAAGATGTCCGTTATGTTGTGCTTGATGAAGTTCACTATATGAACGATGAAAGCCGCGGTACGGTCTGGGAAGAAAGTATTATCTACTGCCCTACAAATATCCAGATTATAGCACTTTCAGCCACGGTTCGAAATTCTAAACAGCTTACAGACTGGATAAATACGGTGCATTCAAGAACGGAACATATCTATACGGATTTTCGCCCCGTTCCTTTGCGCTTTTATTATTATGACAGCTCAAAACCAAATACGGTTGTACCTTTAATGACTCCTGAAGGTGCTTTAAATAACAAAATCCGCCCTGAAAGCAAATTTAAATATTTTAATAAAAAAACCGTGAAAAACCCTGCACCCGATATTATTCTTGCCCTGCAGGAAAAAAATATGCTTCCTTGCATATATTTTACGTTTTCAAGAAAAAAATGCGACGAAAATGCGCTTAAATGCAGCACTATAGACCTTTTAAACAAAGACGAAGCGCTAAAAGCGGCACGGATGGTTGATGAATATATAGCTGAAAACCCCTATTTATACAATAATCCGCATATTGAACTTGTTAAAAGAGGAATAGCCTCTCACCATGCGGGCTTGCTCCCGGGGTGGAAAAACCTTGTAGAAAGAATGTTTCAGGAAGGTTTAATAAAAGTTGTATTTGCAACCGAAACCCTTGCGGCAGGTATAAATATGCCTGCAAGAACTACCGTTATAAGCTCTATTTCAAAAAGAACGGATGACGGACACAGAATTTTAACCGCAAATGAATTTTTGCAAATGTCAGGACGCGCGGGCAGACGCGGTATGGATGAAATCGGCTATGTTGTAATCGTGGGCACACCTTTTCAAACGCCTGATGAAGTGTACGAGCTTGCAACAAGCGGTTCAAACCCTCTTGAAAGTAAATTTTCCCCGAGCTATTCAATGGTTTTAAATCTCCTGCAAAGGTTTTCCATTGATGAGGCTAAAGAATTAATCTTAAAAACCTTCGGATACTTTTCATCCACCGATAGAATTTCCCCGCTTCTTGTTGAATTAAAGCAGTATGAAGAAGATATGGAGGCGCTTAAAAACTTTAAATGCCCGCATAAACACACTGCTGATGATATGGCGGATTATATTAAATATAAAAATCTCTATGTTGAGCACAGAACCGTTTTAAAAGCCTTAAGGCGCCAGACAAAAAACCAGAATGCCCCTGAAATTCTTCAATTTAAACAAAAAACCAAAGAATTTCTTGATAAAATGCACAGATACGGCTGTGACGGCTGTAAAATTTATAAAAAGCATAAAAAAGAAATCGAACTTTACAACAGATACGCAAAAAAAGCCCGTATTTTAAAAAAAGACATTGAATTTCAAAAAGATGTATACTGGCAAAAATTCCTCTCCCACAAGCGCATTCTGGAAGCTATGGGAAACCTTAAAGACGATTATCCTACAGAAACAGGCAAAACCACCATGGGGCTCAGGATTGAGAATGAACTCTATCTTTCTGAAATAATTTTATCAGGGCTTTTGAATAATCTTGCGCCTTATGAGCTTGCTTCGGTTATTTGCGCCGTTACAACGGAAGAAGTCAGAAACCTTGATAATGCGCCGATTAAGCCCCCTTCTCAAAATGTAAGAAAAATTTTAGGCAAAATTAAAGATATAAGAAGAAAAATCTTCCTTTTAGAGCGCGATAATAAAATTGAAAACGCTATGAATATAAATTCGGAATATTCATCTTTGATTGAAGCCTGGGTGCTTTCCGCGAGTGAAGATATAAGCTCAATTGAAGCTTGGGATAAGATATTTTCCGATACGGAATTTACGGAAGGCGATGTTGTACGCGCATTTAAACGCACCATTGATGTTTTAAGGCAGTTAACGGTTGTGGATAATATAGCGGACGATATAGCGCTCACTGCAAAAGAAGCCATCCGCGCCATCAACCGCGAACCTGTGAATGTGGATTAGCAAACTTGTTGAGTTATTTTAAGAATTCAACAAAATTACGATAAAACAACGAAATAACTTTATTGCATTTTCTGTTCAGGCTTTTCGACTACTTTAAGCCCGTACCCTAAAAAATCCAAAATCTCTTGAACCTTTGTAAATTTTATGGATTTTGTTTTGAGCATTTTTGAAAACCCGCCGATTGTCATCTCGGGGTATCCTGCTTCGTTCATTTTTTTAACAAGTTTTCTCATCGATAAACCTTTTCGAAACAGCAAAATCGTTATTAATTCTTTAACATCTGTAGTTTCTAGCATAATAAAATCGTAATTTTATATTCCCTGTTTGACAAATATGAATAATATTGTTATCTTATAGTAGACATATAATATAAAAGTATTACAATAATTAAGGATAACCTATGAAAAATATTTTACACTCACCCGTTCGGGCAATTCTGAAAGCATGGAAAATTACTCCTGCATTTTCATTGGTGGAAATGCTTATGGCGCTTCTTGTCGCCTCGCTTTTAATGGCAGCCCTTGCTCCTGTTATGACAAGAAAAATGAATGATACCCTATCTTTTAATGTCGGTAATATTGCGCAAGGCAAAGGCTGGCGTCTTTATAATTATTCTAATGATTGCACAAAAGCGGAGGGTGAAAATAATGTCTGTGAATTTACTGACTTCAAGGTGCCTCAGGGTGTATATGCGATTAATCTTGTTATGGCATCAGGCGGCGGAGGTGGTGCAGGGGCCACAGCTTCAACTGTTACATCTTTAAAAACCGAAACACATTATACAACCGGTGAAACAAGAAATACGAAAGATTATGATGAGAAGAAAATTCCAATTACAAAATATATGAAAGATATTAAAATTAGCCGTCTGGTTGGCGGCGGCGGAGGCGGCGGAGGCGGTGCGGTAAAAACCCACCTTATACCTTCTGTAAATAATTGTAGAGCCTATGGTAACGGCAAAAAAGACACAACAAATAATACGGGTGCAAATTTTGCCGTATTTGATAAAGTAAATAATCTTTGTGTTACAAAATTTAACCAAAAAGCTTCATCAGGCTGTTATAACAGTTATACACATGTACCTTCAAGTGCCAACCAGGTTGCCTGTACGTCAAAATCAGTAAATAATACAACAATTTTTTATACTTATTCAGGTTGTAACAGATGGATATGTACTTATAATGCCGCAGTTAATGCCTGTGCAAATCTTGCATCTTCTACAGGTGACAATTGGAGACTGCCTTTGCCTGCCGAATTAGAAAAATGGGATGGAGTTGTAACTGATTTAATGCTTTGCAGCATGCACAGTAATACTATAGTATCGCAATGCACGCATAGTTCGGAAACCTTGAACGGTAATTATAAAGGATGTCCGTATAAAGTTTGGGGTGCAAATGCTTCGGCAATCGGAATCGGCGATTCTAATTGCTATATAACAAACGGAAGTACAGGCAGCTATACAAGGACAAATTATCAACAGTTTCCTTATTCTGTGCGCTGTGTTTTAAGTGCAGCATATGCTTCATTCTCAGGTTCAGGTGGAGGAAGCGGATCACTGCTTTCGGATATTAATATTTCAGAATACGTAAAACAAGCCGGTGTCGGCGGGAATATTATTCTTCAGGCAGGCAGGGGCGGCAAAGGCGGAGATGGTGCCGATTCTCAAAATTCCAAAGCTTTAAACGGAGCGGCAGGTTATAAATCCTGTGTTAAAGTTCTAAACCCCGCAGATAAGGTTATTTACGGCGTATGCGCTTATCAGGGAAACGGCGGAAATGCGGGTGACGCTTCCGGTGAAACAGGCAAGGCAGGAAATGCCGTACCTTCTTATTCTTATTGTGAAGAAACTTTAGATGGCACAAACTGGAAAGAAATAAACTGTACAAAAGGCGGCAGCGCAAGTGTTGCAGGGATGATGACAACAGGAGGAGCTTCAAACGGCGGCAAGGGTGGAGATTCTAATTTTCCATCAACGTCATCAGGCGGGGGAAGCGGTGCATTGTCAACATCTGCCGATGGGAGTGGTGATACGCCTTCTTATACGACATATGCGGGGGCAGGCGGCGGAGGCGGCACCGGAATTTACATTACAGGCGGCAGTATAAAAACGGGTAAAGGCGGAGATGGCGCAGGCGGGGCGGCAGAGATTACCTATAGAAATGAGTATGAAGGCGCAGGCGGCGGCGCAGGCTCAGGAGGTACTCTTGCTGTTATAAATAACCTTTCATTTTCGTCAGATTCTGAATGTACTATTCGTGTTGGCGGCGGCGGAGCTTACGGAAGTGGTGCAAACGGTGCAAATGGCGGTTATACATCTATAAAATGCGGAGATAAGGCACAGGAATATAAAGTATTGGGAGGTGAAGGAGGAAAAGCGGGGATATCGGGTAGTGAAACCGCGCCTGAACCTGTAGGCGGGCTTGCGGGTGGTATTGCAAAGGTTAATTCCAATATTTTGCAACTTGGTACGCTTGCTGTAATAACATACGGTGAAGGATACGATAAAAATGCTAATACTGAAATGCAAAATGAAATTAATTTAAAACTGAATGCGGATAAAAATGCAGGCGGAAGCGGAGGAAACTCCGGAACAGGAGCAATCGGAGGCTGCGGGGGTTTAAAAGATGATGAGAAAAATAACTGCATAAATAAAGAAAATGCAGGTGCAATGGCGGGAGAATTTGTAACTCCTGTGTATTCAAGTCTTATTACGGGTGATTACGCTAAAGCCGGTGCAGGCGGCGGCGGAGGCGGCTGGAGCGGAAAACTTTCGCCAAGCCAGGGAACAGGCTCTGCGGGACAGCCCGGGTATTTATTTTTGTGGTGGGATCAAACGGGGGAATAATTTTCTAATCGCTAAAGGCGTGTTTGTACCAGATTTTAGATGAACAACTTTTCAATAGGGCGCATTTGTAACCTTTGCGCCCGTTTTTTTGCCATATTTAATCACCTGTGCTGCCACAAGCACAAATGGTAACTACGGCACAGGGTCGTATCCGCCGGGGTTTCCGGGGTGACATCTTAAAATGCGCCTTATACCAAGGTATCCGCCCTTGATAATTCCGTATTTTTCAATTGCTTCCATTGTGTATTTTGAGCATGTGGGCTGAAACCTGCACACGGAGGGGGTAAATTTTGAAAAAAATCTGTAAATGCTTATTAATTTTATAATTATAAATTTTAAAAGCCAAACAGGTGCGCTAAATAAGGCTTTAAGAGTGTTTTTTATTGTTCCCAAAGTTTTCTTGCCTCATTCAAAATATTTTGACCGAGCCCTTCTTCCAAAAGTTTTTCATATAAAACTCCTGCGGTCTTTGCGCTCTGGGTGATGATTTCCTGCCCGTCTTCAAGCATAAATGCGCCATAATACCGCCCCCTGTTTTTGAATGAAAACGGAGTTTCAAAATCATCCGCAAGTGTGCCCGTGATAGTATCCATAAAGAGTTTTGCCCAGTCTTCGCCTGTGTCTTTCAAAATCATTTCCGTGTCTAAATCTTTAAAAAATGAATTACACTCAATTAAATACACTTCATTTTTGGGGGTGATAATCACATCAAAGCCCAAAATTCCTGTGTATTCCGTGCCGTCAGCCGCAAGTGCGGAAATCACGGGAAAAATAATTTCATTATAAATTTTTTCTTTTAATTCGGGTGTTACGGGTTTTTTAACCGATAATTCATTTTGAAAATTGCAAATGCCGTCAATCAATATCGGGCGAAAACCGTCTGACAGGGCGTAAAAAGTATATTCTTTTCCTTGAATATATTCTTCAATTAAAACTTTTTTATTATCATTTTGAAAAAGCGTTTCCACCCTGTGTTTTGCGGCGCCGAAAGTTTCCGCTATATATGCCGTTTCTGTTTCAAAATGTTCGTCAGGCTTTATTACAAGCGGATATTGAGCATTTCTTATATAATCAAGCGCCAGATTTAATTTTTCAAAGAAGGCAAATTTCGGGGTTTTAATTTTATTCCTGTAAATAAATTTTTTACTAAAAGCCTTTGATGATGCTATTTTTAGCGCGTCAAATTCGGGACATAAAATTGCAAGATTATTTTCGCTAAAGGCGGGAAAATAATCCGTATCGGCTGAAAATCTGTCTGCTGTGATTGTTAAATTAATTTCATTTGCAAGTGCAAATTCTTTCAATTCTTCAGCATCTTTTGAATTTATGCCGGTATAATTACCGCACGACCATTCTTTTGTTGTGAAAACAAGGTGTTCAGGGCTTCGACAGAAGAAGTCCGTTAAAATTTCAGCACTTTTTGAGTTTCCGATTATTAAAATTCTCATTCATAAAATCCTTATAAAATCGCCTGATGACATCTTTATGATGCCTATTTAAAAAGACACCGATCTTAAATTAAAGAAGGGTGTCTTAATAATTTTACAAAAACAGGTGATTAACCTCTTAAACCGAGGTCTTTTATTAATTTTCTGTATTTTTCAAGATTTACGTCTTTTAAGTATGCAAGCATTCTTTTTCTTTTACCAACCATCATTAGAAGACCTCTTTTTGCCTGAAAGTCTTTTGCATTGCTTTTAAGATGTTCGGTTAATTCGGAAATTTTTTGTGAAAGCATAGCAACTTGCACTTCAATTGAGCCTGAATCTTTGTCATTTTTACCGAATTTTTTAATTAATTCCTGTTTGTTTTTTAAATTAATTGTCATTTTTAATCCTTTTAAATTGTTATTACATCAAAAAGGTGGCGTAAATATATTACACAACAGACAAACAAGGATGTCAAGAATACTTTGTAAATAATATCTGCTTGACGATAGCGCATATTTAATGTAAATTAATTCTAGATTTTAACAAAACTACAACTGAATAATAAATGGGCGCGTGGCGACTTGTTTGAGCCTTAGCGAAAACAACAAAATAAATGCCGATTTCGCCCAAAAAACAAAACTACAACTGAATAATAAATGGGCGCGTGGCGAAATTGGTAGACGCACCAGATTTAGGATCTGGCGCAGCAATGCATGGGGGTTCGATTCCCTTCGCGCCCACCACTATAAAGAGGTTCTTCAGGAACCTCTTTTTTGCTTTTAAAGTTTTAATTTTTTAAAGCACCAACACTTTCAGCTTTTGCAATATGCAGTGCAAGATAAAACCAAAAGCTCCTGTCTTTATGCTGTCTGGAATTATTTTTAAAATAAAGTGACTGATAAATTCTGCCCTCAAATGCTTAATTAAACACTCTTTTAGCTGAATTCTTTTTTATTATATGCAATTAAACACATAGTGTCAATGGGTATAACTTCATTATTTTTATCTCTTTTATACAAAAGAATATATAAAGAGGGTTAAAACGTGAATACCAAGAAACAATTCGGAAAAAGAGTAGCTCAATTAAGAAAGTATCAAAACATATCTCAAGAAAAACTTGCAGAAATGTGTAATATTAATGTAAACTCTTTGAGCTATATCGAAACCGGCAAAAGTTTTCCATCTTATGAAACTCTTGAAAAACTTACCAAAGCCCTCAATGTAAGCTCGAAAGAACTATTTAATTTTGATAAAATTATAAAAAATGAAGACTTATTAAAAGCAATAAATGCAAAAGTTCAAATTGTAAAAGATGACAATGAAAAATTAAAGCAGATTTATGCTTATTTAGATTCTGTGATATAAAGTGCTCTCCTACAATACCGCAATCAGTGCCGCGATAATGAGTGCCGTATTAAAATGTATAAATGTCGGAATGCAGGTATCTTTTATATGATTATGCTGGTTGTCGGCATTTAAACCTGCCGTGGGGCCAAGTGTTGTATCCGAAGCAGGTGAGCCTGCATCGCCGAGAGCCGCTGCCGCGCAAAGAAGAATTACACTTTGAGGAACCGAAAAACCAAGCTTCATACACAAAGGCATAAATAAAACCGCAAGTATCGGTATTGTCCCGAAGGATGAACCTATGCCGATTGTTATAATTAACCCTATAAACAGCATTGCAGCTGCCGCAAGCAGTTTGGAATTTTGAACAAAGGGCAGTATAGAATTTATCAAGCCTTCAATTCCTCCTGTTTCTTTTAAAACAAGGGCATACCCCGCACAAACCAGCATTACAAAAGCGATGTAGCCCATTAAGCCCACACCTTCATTAATTAAAAAGTCCATATTTTTGTGCGAAACAGCGCGGAGTCCGAATATTATAATGAGCCCGCATAATGCCCCCAATGGTAAGGAACCGCTTAAAAGCTGAACGATTAAAGTTATTACCGCCCCGAGAAGGGTTATAAAATGCTCTTTTTCAAATTTTAAATTTGCGGAGGCATTTGTTTTTTCGCCGCAGTTTTCAATATGTGCAAAATCATCCGCCGTGCCTATTTTTACCGTTGAGTATTCTCTCGGTTTTCTGTATGTTATAAAAATTGCGGCAAGAAGCGCTATAAACATAGCAAAACCTAAAATCCAGCTGGATTTCCAAACATCCTGTTTTAAAACTTCCATCCCGTTAGCTGTCATGTTATCTGCAATCAGCCCCTGAAATATAAGCCCGAAACCCGCAGGAATGGCGATATACGGCGCTTTTAAACCAAAAGCAAGAGAACAGGCAATTATTCTTCTGTCCAGTTTTAATTTATTCATTAAAGGAAGTAATGGCGGAATTAAAATCGGAATAAACGCAATATGAACGGGGATTAAATTTTGCGACATTATTGAAATTAAAACAAGGATGCCTATTAAGAGGTATTTGTTGTTTTTAATAAAGCGGGATATTTTAATTGCAATTATTTTGGCAAGCCCTGTATGCGTCATTGCCGCCGCCAGTGTCCCTAAAAGGATGTAACTCAGCGCGGTTTCCGAATTTTGCCCCATCCCAGAAATAAATAAATCCATTATTTTATCCATCGGCATTTTGGCAATTAACCCTGCAATAATTGAGCTTATCATTAGGGAAAATAAAACATTTACCTTAAAAACGCACAATAAGCAAAGGATAATTACGGATATTAAAACAGGATTGAACAATAATTCCATAAAAAAATACTACCATAAAAAAACTGTATGCTTAATTCAAAACCGCTGTATAATAAATTTATGAGTATAGAAGATAATGTATTTCAAAGATATTCGCCGGATTTTGATAAATTTGAAAATTACGGTTTTAAAAAAGCGGGCAAAGTTTTTACAATAGAAAAATCATTTAAAAACGATTTATTTAAAGCCTGCATTACGATAGATGACAGCGGTAAAGTTTCAGGCACGGTTTTTGATTTAGAAAATAATGATGAATTCCTGCCCTTAAGGGTGGAAAATAATCAGGGCGCCTTTGTTTGTGATGTAAGGGCCGCTTATGAAGATATTTTGAAAGATATAAGGGATAATTGTTTTACAAGAGAATATTTTATATTTCCTCAATCAAACAGAATTACAAATCTGGTGATAAAAAAATATGGGAACAAACCTGAATTTTTGTGGGATAAATTTAAGGGTTCGGGTGTTTTCAGAAATCCTGAAACAAATAAATGGTATCTTGCAATTCTTGATGTTGACCGCTCTAAAATTCAAGCAGGTAAAAAAGGATTGGTTGAAGTTGCAGATATAAAGCTTTCGCCCGAACATATCGAAAAACTTATAAAACAGGAGCATTTTTACCCCGGTTACCATATGAATAAAAAATACTGGATGACGATTATTCTGGATGATTCCGTACGGGATGAAAAAATTATGGAACTCATTGAAGAAAGCCATAGTTTTACTGTGAAAAAAACAAAGGGTAATGTATAATAATTTCCATGCCTGATTTACACAATATTTTATTTTATATAATATCCGTAATCCTTCTGGCGCTTATGCCTGGGCCTGATATTATTTTTGTCATTACGCAGGGTATCACAAAAGGTGCAAAGGAAGCGCTTTTTGTATCGCTCGGGCTTGGTACGGGCTGTATTATTTATTCCGCGCTTGCATCTTTCGGGGCTGCAATGATTTTTCAAAAATCGGATTTGGCTTTTAATATTTTAAAATACTTCGGTGCATTTTATCTTTTGTATTTAGCCTTTAAAACCTATAAAAATGCACATAAAACAAACACGGCGGTAAAAAATGAAAATATAAAATACGGATACTGTAAAGGGCTTTTGATGAACCTTTTAAATCCGAAAGTTATTTTATTCTTTCTTGCTTTTCTGCCCCAGTTTACCCCTGCAAATGCTCATCATAAAGGGCTTTATATGTTTATGCTCGGCATAATTTTTATGATTTTGAGCACATCCGTTTTTTGTGTTGTTTCAATTCTTTCTTCATATTTGAATAAAGTTTTAATGCAAAATGCAAAACTTATGATAAAAATAAATAAGCTCAGCGCTTTTATCATTGGAATTTTAGCAATAATCCTGCTCTGTACTTCGAAAAATTAAGTTTACGGGCTAAGGAATATGTTGTATTTTGAGTGCGTTCTATATACAAGACAGGGCAAATTTTGCTATAATTTTTTAAAACAGGCTTAAAATAGGGAAATAAAATGGATTTTAAACTTCAAAACGATAAAACAAGAGAATTTTATAAACAGGACTTTACGGAAATTAATAAAATTTTAAAAGCTGCAAGAAAATCACTGATTGACGGAAGCGAAATTGATTTATCCGATATTGATTATAAGAAATTTTTTGATGACAACAATTTGCCTGATGTTACTTATATCACGCTATTTCAGGCAAAAAATTCTCCTTTAAGATTTGGAAGCAAGCGCGCGGATTTTAAATCAACCCTTCAAAGGGTAATTGAAAAAATAAGAGCAAATAAAAGATTTAATCTTTTTGATGTGAAGGATGAAAGCATATGCAGGATAATGATTGAATATGTAAGCAATATCGTTCCTGCGCAGTGTGATAAACTTCATACGAAAGATTTTAGCGAAAACCGTTTTGAGCCCGGTATTACGGGAATTAAAGCAAGATGCGGATCGCAAAATTATTACTATATGCCGACGGATGCTATTGTAAAAAGCCATATGACGCTGGGTAAGGCGCTTGAAACAATTGCAGTGTCCGTTCCCGATTTAAAAGGGACGGCAAACCCTGTATCAGAATTGAAAGAAAAATGCGAAAACGGCGAATGTAATTTATTTTTAATTGAAAGCCGCGCTTTTATTACTTTTAAGAATGAATGTGTGCCCCTCTACAGAGGAAACACGCTCTATGACGAATTTAACTGCGATACAACATGGAAAATTTTCCAAAATTCAGCCGATTGGCTTATAAAAACAATGAAAGATGACGGCAGATTTTTGTATTATTACGATTGTGCCGACGATTCTTTTAACGACCATGAACACCCGAACAGGCCGCTGAATAACTTATATTACAACTGTTTAAGACATTCAGGCGGTGCAATTGTTTTAATAAGAGCATATCAGGCAACAGGTAATAAAAAATACATTAAAGCAGCTAAAAAAGCTCTAAAATTCACTACTTCAATCACCAGAAAACATAAAACAAAATTCGGTGAAGGAATGTATGTTTTTTATAACAAAAAAGCAAAACTGGGCGGAACCGGTATCGGCCTTGTAAGCCTTATGCAGTATAGGATTACAACAGGCGATAAGGGTTTTGATAAATATATTAAAGGCTATGCAAGACACCTTCTTTCAAGAATTTATAATGGAGAATTTTTAGGTTATTATATTCACCCCTCCTATCATAACGGTGAACCGCTTGAAACTATGACAGATACCGAAAGAAGGGAAATGTTCTCTTTTTATTATCCGGGTGAAGCGCTTCTCGGGCTTGCTCTTGTTGCAAATCATTTTAAATCTGATAAAAAACTTCAAGCACTTGTAAGAGAGCAGTCAAGACCCGCTCTTGATTGGATAGTAAACGAAAGACCGAAATATTATTCCGATTTATTTACCGCTCTGCCTTCTGATGCCTGGCTTATGCAGGCAATTGAAGAATGGGCAAATGACCCTGATTTCAGGAATGAAGATTATATAAATTTTGTATTTAACGATGCAAAAGAAATGATAAAAAGAACCTATACAAGGGATGATTCACCGTATATTGATTTTGAAGGCGGTATGTATTACAACTACGGCGACCATTATTACCCCGACGGTGCAAGGTGTGAAGGGCTTGTTGCCGCTTATTATCTGGCTAAAAAGCTTGAAAAATACGACCTTGCGGATGAGTTTTTAAAAGCGTGCAGACTTGCCGCAAAGTGCCAGTATCAGCTCTATATTAATGAAAAAGTGAATTACGGGCATAAAAACCCTGCTAAAAGCGTTAATGCGATTAAATTTAAGGCTACAAGGCAGTGGGTGCGCGTGGATTCAATTCAGCATGTGGCTTGTTTCTTTATAAGGCTGTTCTGGGCTGTAAAGTAATCATAGAGGGAAAATATGGGATTTTATCTTAAAAAAAGTATTAAATTCGGACCTTTGAGGTTTAATCTTTCAAATTCGGGTATTGGTGTATCTGCGGGTGTAAAGGGCTTAAGGGCGGGCATAGACGGCAAAGGCAGAACCTATATAGGGGGCGGCAAAGGGGTTTTAAGATACAGAAAGCAATTGAGCAGCCCAAAAAGCCGTGAAAATGTCAATGACAGCAGTATTTGGAAAACGGTAAGTATTGTTTTATTTTTTGCTCTAATTCTTGCTGCTGCTTATTTTATAGCTCCCGATACGGTGAAGAACCTTTTTATAAGCCTCTTTAGCTTATAATATTCAGCAGATTTTTAAATCGCCTTCTTGAAAACCTGTAAAAACACATAAAAAAAACTCCCGAAACGGGAGTAAATCTTTAATAGGAAGGGAAGGTTAGGAAGTTAGGTTTGTGTGTGGAAAAATCGTGTTTATTAAATGTTTGATTAGGTTTTCTTTTTATCTTGTGTTATCTCTTACATATATATAAAGTATATAAAAAATATAAAATTGCACACTTCTTTTCTTTTGTTACATAACTTAACAAAAAATGCTGAAAACCTTGTATAATAAGGGTTTTAAATTTTTAAATCTTTAATAAACTTTACGGCATCTTCCCTTGATTGGATAATACCTTCAATTTGAGCCTCTTTCAATGCTTCAATAACCTCTCCTAATTTTGGCCCGGGAGTGATTTTTAAAATTTCCATAATTTCTTTTCCGTCTAAAATTTTTGGGAGAGCCTGCATTTTATCTTTCACGTTGAAAAAATAATCAAGCAAATTTTGAAGGTTTTTTAAATTTTCATTGACCATATCGTCAGAAACCGCTTCACCACGGGCAGAGAGCCTGTCCGCACGTGCAAGTTCCACTAAATCCTCAATATCAGGATAAATTTTTCGCACAAAACGTGCCATAGCCTTGTTTGTAACGCCGCCTGTTTCCGTAGATGCGCTGTGAGCAAGGGCTGAAGGGTATATATGATTTTTAACAAGCTTTGAAACGTATTCAATTTGCTTTTTTGAGAATTTTAACATTGAAAGTTCTTGCGACACAAGCTTTCCGCCGATTTCATCATGTCCTATAAACCTGTGGCGTCCACTGTCAGGCTCTATAGTCCAGCATTTCGGCTTTCCTATATCGTGGTAAAACGCCGCCAGCTTGAGTAAAGGCTTATTTATTCTTATATTTTTAACGGTCTCAATTGAATGATGTACCAAATCGAGGTGGTGGTGCGTGTTTGGAGGAATTTTTTTAATTTCACGCACAAATGGAAACGCTTCTTCCAAAAATCCGATATCAAACATTTTAAGCAATGTTTCAACAAGAAAATTTCCTTCAAACATTTTTAAAATTTCCTGTTGAATACGCTCTTTTGCTATTATATCAAGGCTTTTGGCATTTTGCTTAATAAAACTTAAAATTTCAGAATCAATTTGAAAACCTGTTTTTGACATAAAACGAAACGCCCGAAACATCCTCAGGGGGTCGTCTTCAAGGTTTTTTAAATCTGTTGTTCTTATAATCCCTGTCTTAATATCTTCAAAACCGCCTGAAATATCAATAAAATCAGCATTTTTCAGGTCATAAAATATCGAATTTATTGTAAAATCGCGCCTTTTGATATCATCTTCAAGGTTGTTATTCAAGCCCTGTGCGATATCTGCGTAATCTTCCCCTGAAACTATGCGGTATATCTTGTTTTCGGGGTCAAGCTCCACAAATGCCGCCCCTATTGAATCTGCAAGGTTTCTTGCTGTTTTTTCCGTGTCACAGTTGAAAAGTACGATATCTCTATCCCGTAAAATCAGCTCCTCATCCGTCTTTTTATTTATTGATAAAGCTAAATCCCTTATATATCCGCCGGCAAGATATGCTTCAATCCCTAAAAGCCCTTCTCTAAGCAGGTTTAAGAAGCTGTCGCCTTCAATAATTTTTTTAATTTTTTCCCTCATTTTAATATACCCCGCTTTTTTAATTCAAGTGCGGATATAACGCTTGAAACCCCTGCTGTCACTGCATTTGGAGCCCTATATATTAAATTGCCGAGGCTCACCATTTTTAACCCTGCATTTTGAAATTTTTCAAATTCCCTGTCTGAAAAACCGCCCTCAGGCCCTGTTATACAAAGAATATCATCATTTATATCAATATTTTCCATAGCAGCCGTAATATCAGTATTTTTGCACCTTTCGGCAAATATTATAATATTTTCTTTTTTAAATCGTGCTAAAATTTCATTTAAGGGTAAAACCTCGAAAACCTGCATCAAATCTGCTCTTTCACACTGTTTAAAAGATTCGTTTGAAATTTTTTGAAATTTTTCCGTGCGTTTTTTTATAAAATCCTCTTTTACCGCGGAATAATCCGATATGAAGGGGTAAAGTCCTTTAATACCAAGCTCTGTAGCGTTTGCAATGAGTAAATTCTGTGCATCGTTTTTTAAAACACTCTGTGCAAGATAAAGCTTGAAATTCAGTTCCCGCTTTGATTTTTGGCTTTCCAAAATTTCCGCCCGCAGACTTTTTTTTGATACCTCCAAAACCTTTGTTGTATAAACAATTTTTTCCCTGTCAATAAATTTAAGGGTTTCACCCGTTTTTACTCGGAGCGCCAAAACCAGGTGCTGCAAGAGTTCCGGCTCTTCAACGCGGATAAAATTTCCGTCAATATTTTCTTTTTCTATCAAAAAATGCGGCATAACCAAATTTTATCATAAATTTTTTTGTGGTAATATAATTAAGCATTTTGGGCAAAAATGTTTAATAAATGAGGTTTTTTATCTTTGTTTAAAAAATATCCGAAAATTTTAATTGTGTTTTTAGCATTTTTGGCTTTTCATTGCGTACCGACTTTTGCTCTAAAAACCAATGATACCGCCTATTTAACCGCATATTATCCTGATTTTTTAATTAAAGGAGATTCAATTGTAAAGCTCAAAGACGGGCGAATTTTATATGGAATTGAAACTATCTTTGACCCAAAAACCAACACCTTTTATAAAACAAAATATTATGACAAAGATGTTTCAAGAAGCCTTCAGCATGGATATTTACTAAATGACGGGAGAATTTTATTTTTTAATCCTTACTATGATTATAAAAGTCTTCAACAAGATAGAAGTAAAATTTCAACGGCTGAGCAATTCAAAAAATATGTAGAAGAAGAAACAAAATATGTTAAAATTTATGACCCAGAGTCAGATAAATTAGAAGTTTTGGCAAAAAGCAAAATTGGATTAGCTGAACCAAAGATACTTTCTTTCAAAGACGGAAAAATGCTTGTCGCGTATAGTATGCTTCCAAATATCGGATACAATGAGCCATTAAAGTTTATACCAAGCCAATTTGAAGAGTTTGATATAAAAACAAATAATTTTAAAGTTGTTAAACTTCCTGTAAAATCAAGCATTGAGCGTTTTTATCCGCTGAAAGACGGCAGGATTATTTTGCAAACTTTTTTTGAGGATGAAAATAATATAATTTTTAACCCTAAAACTTATTCTGTATCAACTTCCAAGCACAAAATCGGTTTACCTGCAATTTATTTGGGTGATGGCAGGATAATGTCAAAAAAAACTAATTGTTTTTCTGTGTACAATCCTTTAAATGATAAAGAGGAATGTCATCCATTCTATCTGTTGAGGGGTATCTTGAAATTAAATAATGGTAAAATATTAATTTTCTATTCGGATAAACCAAAAGGCGACGTTCTTGCGGCGTATTATATGGAAGAAAATAATACTTTGGAAAAAATCGGTAAATTATCCTCGCATAAATTTGACACGGATTATACCGTATTAAAAAATGACAATATCTTGATTGGAAGTGGTTCTGACTATAAAAAATCGGGGTTTTTTGCCGGCTCAGTTGATGATAACAGGCTTGAAATTTTTGATATTAACAAAGGCAAATCGAAATTTATAAAATCCGAGCGAATGCACTATGGAAAAGCCATTTTGCTGGATGACGGCAGAGTATATATAGATTCAGGGTGCGGAGGACACGGTATACGCTTGGGTAAAGAGCGCCATGCAGAGGTTTTAACAGTAAAAGAATAATTTTAAGGAGATAAAAATATGCTTATAGTAATGCGCCATGGGGCGAGCGAAGAACAAATACAAAATGTAGCGGAAGCCGTGAAAAAGAAGGGCAGAGAGCCGCATGTTTCAAAAGGTGATATGCACACGGTTATAGGCGCCGTTGGTGCTAATGCCATTGACCCGAGGGATTTTGAGCTATTGGACGGTGTTAAAGAAGTGCTCAAAATTTCATCAAGCTATAAACTTGTAAGCCGCATTTTTAAGCCTGAAGATACCGTAATAGAAGTAAACGGTGAGAAATTCGGCGGCGGAAACGTAGGCTTAATTGCAGGGCCCTGCACGGTGGAATCCGAAGAACAGATGGAAGCCTGCGCCAAAAAATTATCATCATACGGTGTGAAAATCATCCGCGGCGGCGCTTTTAAGCCCCGCACATCGCCATATGCCTTTCAGGGTCTTGGAGAAGAAGGTTTAAAAATCATAAGACGCGTTGCGGATAAATACAATATGGCTGTAACCAGCGAAGTAATGGAGATTAACCAGATTCCGCTGTTTATTAAATATGTTGATATTCTGCAGGTTGGTGCAAGAAATATGCAGAATTTCAATCTCTTAAAGGAATTGAGCCATGTTAATAAACCCGTAATGATTAAAAGGGGCTTATCCGCAACCATTGAAGAATGGCTTATGGCGGCAGAATATATACTTTCGGGCGGAAACAGGGAAGTAATACTTTGCGAGCGCGGTATAAGGACATTTGAGCGCGCAACCCGCAATACGCTTGATTTATGCTCAATTCCTGTTGTAAATAAATTAAGCCATCTGCCTATTATTATTGACCCGAGCCACGGAACGGGGCTTCGCGATAAGGTAGCGCCTATGTCTATGGCATCTGTGGCCGCAGGCTGTGACGGGCTTATGATTGAAGTACATGATACGCCTGACTGTGCGCTTTGCGACGGTGCTCAATCCCTCTACCCCGAACAGTTTAAAGACCTTATGGACAAACTCAAAAAAATTGCTCCCGTGGTAGATAAAAAAATGAGCGTATAGCTGTTTTAAGAATTATCTTTTGTACAGCCGTCAGGCGTATCATCTGAAATTAAGCTGAAACTGAGGGTAAGTATTTTGTTATCCGCAAATTCAAGCTTTATTTGTTTTACGCTTGAAAACTCGCTATTTATTGTAATATTGGTATTTTTATCCGATAGCATTGAGGTTTCTGTATCATAAATATCGCAAATATCATAATCCGGTTCTGTTTTTTGCTGCTGCTCATTTTGCGCAATAAAATCGTCAACACAATTTTCATAACTTTTTTTGATAAATTCAGCGTCTTTAGAATTAAGATAGCTGCTGTTTGCAGAGATAACAATCCCGTCCTGTTTTGCTTTTTTAACAATGCGCAGTGTTAAATCGCGCATTTTTTGAGTAAAGGGCTTAAAAAGATTGCTTGAAAGCACTATATTTTTGCAGCCTGTTTCTTTTACTATTTCATAAAAACCGTCTATATCGGTTTCATTATCATTCAGGCCCTCAAGAAAAATATATTTCAGCCTTAAATTTGCTTTTTCTAAGGGATATTTTTTCAAATTGGCTATAACTTTATTAAGACAATCCGCCCCTTTTATTTTTTTATAGGTTTCGGGAGTTCCTGCATCAATTGAAGTTAATACGTGCACGGTTCTGCCCGTTTTCAAAAATTCCGCAAATTTTTCTCTGTATACCGTCATGTTGGTTACAAAAACCACTTTCCATTTCATTTTTAATAAAATATCAAATATCTCATCGCAGTATTTATTTGTGCAAAATTCACCGTTTGAAAGTTGTATTTTAAAATCGGGCGTATTATATTCAGGCATTTGCGAAAACTGTCTTAAAATTTCATATGTGGTAAATTTGCCTTTATCGTCTTTGAGCCGCTCAAGCTGTTTTCTTGAAAAACAGTATACACATCTTAAATTACATGTATCACCCGGCTGGTTGGTGCCGAAGCTCAGGGTATCAAGTTTTATTGTCTTGGGGTAAAATCCGTATTTAAGATGGGGGCATTTTGAACACGGGTTAGGTTTATTTTCGCGAATATCATTAACAAGTTTGGTTGTATATTCCATCCAGTGTTTTATTCTCTGCTGAATTGAACCGGAGGTTTCTACAACGGGACACTGTTTTGTTATACAGCAGGGAGAAAAATTATCCTTTCTGTAGCTGATAAAATGCCCCAAGAATCTGCAGCCTTTTCTGTATTCCCAGTCGGCTTCAAAAAAATGAATCTTTTCAGGTGCAATTTTTTTCAAAAGTTCTTTTGTTGTATTAATCGGATTCTTATATAACACCCAAACTTCGGCATCAGGATATTGTTTTATGGCATCATCCAAAGAAACAACTTTGTATTTGTTAAATAACGGATTGTTTTTATAATCTTTAAGTTCTTTATCTTTGGTTGAAAAAACAACGGGTTTTCCGGCAATTGCGATGTATTGATTGATTTTTTCGGAGATTTTGCTTGTTATACCGTAAAAGATAATCGGTTTTACCTTATTTTCAGGCTCGGATTTAATTATTGATGTAAATTTCCTGATTTTGTTTTTGATGTTCATCAAATACTCCCATTTTAAATTCCTTAATTCAATTTACAGTAGATTAATTCTATTGTCAATGTGTGTAACTCCTATTCTAAATATATTAAGGTGACAGTATGAATATCAAAAAACAATTAGGCAACCGTATAAGGGAAATCAGGATTAATTGTTCTTTAACCCAGGAAGCCCTTGCGGAAAAAGTAAATCTCTCCGCTAAAAGTTTGAGCCAGATTGAACTTGGCAATAATTTTGTTTCGGCGGAAACATTGGAAAATTTATGCAAAGCATTAAATATTAACCCGAAAGCGCTGTTTGAGTTTGAAAATCAGGATACCGGCAAACTTGATTCTATTGATGAAATAATAAAAAGGCTTGAAAATAATCCGGCTCTATTAAAAATAATTTATAAAATTGTAATAGCGCTCGATTATTAAATTTTCCCGTATTTTTTAAACCGTTTAAATTCCATGCTCTTTTTGTTACCCTTCTTAATCATTTTTTATGTTAAAAAGTGATTATGGTTAAATATGTTCCTCTACATCTGCATACCGAATACAGCCTTCTTGACGGGGCTATAAGAATTCCCGATTTATTTAAATTTGCGGCGGAAAATGATATGCCCGCAGTTGCAATCACGGACCACGGCACAATGTTTGGCTGTGCGGATATGTTTATTGCAAAAAATGAGCTTTTATCCCATATGCTTGCTGAAGAAGAACAGGAATTTAAAAAGAAAATCGAAGGCGTAAAACCCATCATAGGCTGCGAATTTTACGTATGCGACGGGGATGTTATTGAAGATAGAAGCAAAAAAACAATGTTTCACCTTGTGC
>CAJULX010000004.1:28298-93413 GCA_910587245.1 Candidatus Gastranaerophilales bacterium | reverse complement strand
TTTATCAAAGGTTAAGAAACCTTATCTGGGGCTTGTAATTTTTAAAATAAGGAATCAATTGGTAAAATGTCACTATCCGGTATAACAACAAATATATTGTCATCTTTAGGGAATAACACAGGGTCTGTTATTCCTATCGCAACAAAAGATTTAATTCAAAATCAGGTAATTGTAGCTGAATATGCAAAAAATGGCGGCAAGCATGACGCCTTCGAAAAATTTATAGAAGAAAACGGAACCAGTGCCGTATGGCTAGGCGGGCTGCCTTTAGTTAAAAAATTGATGGATAAAACCATCTATAAGGCATTCAATATCAGCCCCGATGTAGATATTAAAAAGCTGAAAAAGGGTTCTGCCGACAGTCTTGAATTTGCCATGAATAAATTAAAAGAACAGGGCAAAGAAAACGGCGAACAATACGCAGAACTTTTAAAGGCCGCAAATAATAAAAATCTTACAAAAGCTTTATTTGTAAGTAAATTTGCCGTTGCAACACTGGCTACACTTTTTGCTTTAACAAAAATTATTACCTTTAAACAAAAAGATACCGAAGAAAAAGTAAAACATAAAGTTTTAGTAGATATGGCGGGAGAAAATGTTTTAAGAAACAGTGTAAAACACTCTCCTGCAGGCGCTATGTTTTATGATAAATACAGCGCTTCAAAAAATTCGGATAACAAAGATAATAAAAATCTTTCATTTAAAGGGCTCGGCAATATTGCTTCCGCATTTATGTATAATCCCATTTTAAACCAATCTCTGCTTGATGTAGGTATTACGGGCTTAAGGTATAAAACCGCAAGGGATGGGGAAAGAAGGGATGTAATGATTAAAGAAGCCTTTGAAATAGCATTCCTGTATCCTCTTGCTTATCCTATACAGAAGGGTTTTGATTTATTATTCGGCAAGATATTTAATAAAGATACAAATCTTGATTACAATGTTCTTGCATCAGACAGGTTTGAATCAAATCTTGCCAATAACAGCTTAAAAGATTCTTTAAATAAATTTGTTAAAGATTTTGATGTTGAAAAAATCGGAAAAGACGGTGCGGTTGACAATAAGGTATTGAATTTCATATACGATAATCCTGATAACCCTGTTGTTAAATTCTTAAAAGATACGGGGGATGTTTCTACCGTATCAAAGGTTACGGGCAAGAAATTCGGTTTATTTAATATTAAACAGGCAACCGATGAAATTGATTCTCTTGCCTTTATAAATACAAAATCTGTTCAAAAGAGCATAAAGAAACTGTCAAAAACGGTTGATAATATGAACGGCGCTATAGGTAATGCCGATAAAGTGAAAAACTATTTGAACGGTGCAAAGGCCGCAAAAGGACTTTCAATAGTTTCCGCTATTGCTTTCGGTATCTGGGCAATGGGTGTATTACAGACTAAAGTTGTATTAAAAATGAGGAAAGATAAAACGGGAAGCACCGAAAATGAAGCTGTTGTTAATCTTGAGCATAAAATCAGGCACCAGATGGCATTTGAAGGCAAAAACGGGTTAAGCGGCCTGAACGGCTAAAAATTAGCTTAAACCTCAATGAAAAGTTTTCTGCCTACGATATTGGGTTTTCCGTTATAATATCCCGCAAAATATCCGCCTGAAACAGGGGTGTTTTTTGCATAGTTTTTATTTCCGCTAAAAGCAGGGTTCATAAAAGGATTAAGGCTTTCGCCCGATTCAAAGGGATTATACCCCGACGGTTTTGTATTTATTTTTGTAACCTGTGCAGGGGTTGTTGTTGTGAGTGATTTTGTAATTAAAGAAACCAAATTTGTAAACATTTAAAAACCTTTTCCTTTAAAAAAACCTTTACTCCATTTTATTAATGACAGCAATTTATAAGTCATTAATTATTATGCTATAAAATAAAGATATGTTAATATTTCTTAATAAAATATACTCTGTTTAACCTACAATTTGACAAAACTTAATAATTTTCTTGTTAAAATTTTTACATTCATGGTATATTTTTATTGAGCTAACTGTTTACTAATGTTTAATTTTATATAGAGAAAAATAAATAAAACAGGCAAAAGCAGGATATAAACCCTGATAAATGCCTTTTAAGACGAAAATTTGAAATATGGGAAAGATAGAATCTGTATATTTATTATATTTAATAATACTTTTGTTAACGCCTACTACGATTGTATTTACAATATTATGGGCAAGACAAAAAACTAAGCTTGAATTTTATCAAAAAGATGCCGAAAAAATGGCAAATGAATTTAAGCAAAAAGAAGAACATATTAAAAAAGAGGCTGTTATAGCAGCCAGAGAACAGGTTCATTCCGACAGGCAGAAACTTGATGAAGAAATCAGGCAGAGAAGGTCTGAAATTAATCGTCTTGAAAACTCTTTAACAAAAAGAGAAGACAGCCTTGAAGATAAAGTTCAAAAGGTGACTGATAAAGAATTTGAGCTTAATAAAAAATATGATGAGCTTCTGGATAAAGAAGATTATCTTGCTGATTTGGTTGCAAAACAATTATCAGAGCTTGAAAAAGTATCGGGCATGAGCCGCGACGAAGCAAGAAATATACTGCTTGAGCAGATTAAACAGGAGCTTGCTCAGGAGCAGATTCAATTAATAAGAGAAAATGAACAAAAAATAAAAGAGACGGCGGAAGAAAAATCGCGTGAAATTTTATCTCAGGTAATGCAGAAATGTGTTGTTGATCAGGTGATTGAAAGCACGGTTTCCGTTGTATCTTTGCCCAATGATGAAATGAAGGGCAGAATAATCGGCAGAGAGGGCAGAAACATCAGAACCCTTGAAACCTTAACGGGGGTTGATTTAATTATTGATGATACACCTGAAGCTGTTGTATTATCTTCTTTTGACCCCGTGAGGCGTGAAGTTGCCAAATTAACTATTGAAAAACTTATTCAAGACGGGCGTATTCACCCTGTTCGTATTGAAGAAGTTTATGAAAAATCAAAAAAAGAAATTGAAAACAAAATGAGGCAGGAAGGCGAAAAAGCCGCTCTTGACCTTGGAATTATGAACCTTAACAAAGAGCTTACGAGGACTCTTGGACGCTTATATTATAGAACAAGCTACGGACAAAACGTTTTAAAACACTCTATTGAAGTGGCACAGGTTGCAGGTATGCTGGCGGTTGAGCTGGGTGCGGATGCGGCTGAGGCAAGACGTGCGGGCTTATTACATGATATCGGCAAAGCCGTTGATCATGATCAGGAAGGCACGCATATTCAGCTGGGTGTTGAATTAGCCCGAAGATTCGGAGAGAAAGAAGCGATTGTCCATGCGATTGAAGCGCACCATGATGATGTTGCGGCAAATACACTTGTTGCGGCATTAGTCAAAATTGCAGACTCGGTTTCCGCAGGAAGACCCGGTGCAAGGCGCGATACGCTTGAAATCTATATTAAACGCCTGAAGAAGCTGGAAGAAATTGCAAACAGCTACGAAGGTATTAAGCAGTCCTTTGCAGTTCAGGCGGGGCGTGAAGTTAGGGTCGTAGTTCAGCCAAATGTGTTTAATGACGCTGCTGCTGCTAAATTGGCCCGCGACATTGTAAAACGCATAGAGGATGAACTTGAATATCCCGGTCAAATCCGTGTTACGGTTGTTCGGGAAGCAAGAGTTACCGAAATTGCGAAATAGAAAATGTCTAAAACAATTAAAGTGCTCTTTCTGGGGGATTTAGTCGGCCGCCCGGGAAGGCAGTCCGTTGAAAAATTTTTAGGAGAAAAAGTTTCAATTTCTCCCGCATTATCCAAAAAAGAAGCCGTTGAAGCTTCGGGTCAAGGTGTATGCAGGAGAGATTGCTACGATTTTATAATCGCAAATGTTGAAAATGCCTCTCATGGTTTCGGGTTGACTAAAAAAAATCATGATGAATTAATTGAATACGGGATAGATTGTGCAACATCCGGTAATCACATTTGGGATAAAAAAGATATCTATACTTATATTGACGAGTCAAATGTTTTAATCCGCCCGTTTAATTACCATAAAACTGCGCGCGGGGTCGGATACAGAATTTTCGATAATAAAATCATTGTTATTAATCTTCTCGGAAAAACCTTTATGCAGCCTGTAGTATGCCCGTTTCAGGCACTCTATGATATTATTTGTTCTCTTAAAAAAGAAACGGCGCTTGACGATAAAATTATTATTGTAGATTTCCATGCGGAAGCCACGGCGGAAAAAATTTGTTTTGCGCACTTTGCAAAATCTTTGGGGGTAAGTGCCGTATTTGGCACCCATACGCATGTTCAGACGGCGGATGAAAAAATTATAGATGAAGATTACAGTTTCGGTAAAGATTTTGAATGCTTCAAAGAGCAGGGCTTTGAAGATTTTAAACCGAAAAACGGTATGGCATATATTACGGATGCAGGTTTTTGCGGTTCTTACGAAGGTGTTATCGGGATGGATTACGGGAGTTCTTTAAAAAGGCTTGTAACATCTATTCCTGAAAGGTTTGATGTATCAGTATCCGAAAGATGCCAGATTAATGCCGTTGAAGTTGAATTTTCAACAGAAAACGGCAGTGCACTTGATATAAAAAGAATTAATTTTAACTGTAAAAAAGAGGCGGAAGGGGCGACCTTATGAAGATAGATTTGCATATTCATACAACATACTCTGATGGTACGTTTTCTCCCGAAATGGTAATTGATACGGCGCTTGAATGCGGGCTTGACGTTATAGCGCTTACAGACCATGACAATATTTTATCCCACAATGCCGCATACGATTATGTTGCAAAGAAAGATTTGAAAATTGAAATTATCCCCGGGGTTGAAATAAATACAATTTATAAAGGCTATGAAGTGCATATCCTCGGTTATTTTATGAATACCGATAATTCCGATTTTCAAAACCTTATGAAAACCCAGCAGGAGGCAAGGGTTAATCAGACAAATGAAATTATTGAGCTTTTGAATAAAAAAGCGGGAATAAGAATAAAATTTGAAGATATAAAATCTCTTGTAGCTGAAGGCGGAAGTATCGGGCGTCCTCATATTGCGCGCGCCATCACAAATGCAGGCGGAGTAAATAACGTTATGGAAGCTTACGCTAAATACATAAACGATTCATCGAATGTTTATGTTCAAAGAAAAACGGTATCTCCGCATGAGGCTTGCGAAATTATTTATGAAGCAGGAGGTATTCCTGTTTTTGCACACCCTATTGATGTTGAAATATCGGATGAACTTGCAAAAGAACTTATAAGCTATGGCCTAAGGGGGATTGAAGCTTATCACAGAAAACATTCTCCTGCGGTTGTGGAGCATTACTCTACTCTTGCCGAAAAATACGGGCTTATTATAACGGGCGGTTCAGATTTCCATGCGCCTTCCGTTAACCATGGTTCAATTTTGATGGGTAAAAATTTTGTCCCCTCATGGGTTTATGATGAATTAATTAAAGAAAAAAGACGCCTTGAACTTTTATAGCCGGCGTCTTTTTAGATTTTTTAAAATTATTTTATTTATTCGTGTCTTTGCCTTTTAAAATATTTCCAAGTTCAGATTTTAATGAGGAGATATTTGTATTGTTCCCCGGAATACTGCCGATTGAAAATATTGCGTCACGATTTAAACCGCCTGTTTCAAGCATTGAACCGCATATTGATTCATATTGTGAATAGATATTGTAAAGATGTCTTACATTTTCTTCCGTTAAGGGTTTATCCTGCAATTGAGCTTTTGCCTCCTCGTATTCTGTCTGCAGTCTTTCTATTCTTTGTGAATCGCTTTCAATACTTGAAATATGTTCTATTATCTCTGCAGAAGAATTTGAAGTTATATCATTATAACCGCTAAGAATATCTTCAACGGAAATACTTTGATTGCAGGCTTCTTGGAGTTTTTCTCTGCACATATCAACTAATTCGTTAATATCGTCATTATTCTTTGATGATAATTCATCCAGCACGGTTTGTATAACAACAAGTTCACCCTGATTGATATTTTTGCCTGATGTAATGCTGCCATGTAAATTATCACTATTTTCTGTTGCTTCATCTAAAAGCTCGGATATAAGCATTGCAGCATCATATTTTGTTTCAACATTTTCCCAAGGTGTTTCAATTCCTGCCGCGATGTTTGATATTGCAGAGTAATTCTCTGAATAAAAATTTGAAAAATTAAGGGCTTCTTCATTTTCTGTTACGGGGAAATCTTTTGTGCCGTTGCTGATATAACCTGTTATAAATTTACCGTCAAGATTTTTTGTTGTGCTGTATAATTCAGGAAAGTCATTCCAAATTTTATCTTGAAATGCTTTATAATCGTCCAGCATTGTTGTCATGCAGCTTTTTGCGGCATTAAATTTTTCTTTATCACTTCTGGTATCGGGAGGACCGGCGTTGTCTCCGTCATTACTCTTTATATCGTCGTTTATTTCTATGTCTATATATCTGTCTTCTTCTGTATTATTTGTTTTTGTTTTTTGTAGATTCTTTTTGATCTCATCGAGAGCTGTTTTCATTTTTTCTAATCTTGAGGCAGACATTTTTAAATTTTGATTAATTTTCATTTAAGTATACCTTTTTGTTTGTAATACATTTTATAAGTATTTATTATAGATTTATTTTGCTCCCCCTCCCCCTCAAACATTAAGAATCTTTAAGTAAATTTTTGTAAAGCTTAGTATTTATAAATGGTCTGCAATATGGAAAAAAAAACTCATAAAGAGTACAATTTTAGGATAAATCGGAAGTGTGAAACGTATTTTAGTTTTTTAAGGAAAAAGTTATTTGGCTGCATTTATTGATAAAGTTAAGGTAAAGATTGAATCCGGCAGGGGCGGCAGAGGTGTCGTTGCATGGCGGAGGGAAAAATTTGTCGATAAAGGCGGACCTGCAGGCGGCGACGGCGGCAGGGGCGGAAATATTTATTTTGTAGCGGATGAAAATATGTCAACGCTTCTTGATTTTACTTATAAATCCGTTTACAGAGCAGAAGACGGGCAAAACGGCGGTAATAAAAACTGCCATGGAAAAGACGGAAAAGATGTATTTTTAAAAATGCCCGTAGGGGTTATTGTAAGGGATTTAAAGACGGGTAAAATAATAGCCGACCTTGATGTCCATGAAAAAACAATTCTTGTTGCAAAAGGCGGCAGGGGCGGCAGAGGGAATGCAAGATTTGCGACCGCGCAAAAAAGAGCTCCGCAATTTTGCGAACCCGGAGAAGCATCAGTTGAAAGGGAACTGGAGCTTGAATTAAGGCTGATAGCGGATGTCGGGTTACTTGGTATGCCGAATGCGGGCAAATCAAGTTTTATTTCAAAAGTATCTTCCGCAAGACCAAAAATTGCCGATTACCCCTTTACAACGCTTGTTCCTAATCTAGGGGTTGTGAAAAAACCTGCAGGGGACGGTTTTGTTATAGCCGATATCCCTGGGATTATCGAAGGGGCGCATCAAGGGGTAGGGCTTGGTTTTGAATTTTTAAAACATGTGCAAAGATGCCGTTTTTTAATCCATGTTGTTGATATTTCAAAGGAAGATGCCGTTGAAAATTACAATATTATTAATAACGAATTAAAAAAATACGGAGAAGGTCTTTCTTCTTTATATCAGGCTGTTTTATTGAATAAAACCGATATTTTGGAACCTTCTTATGTTAACGAAATGATAGAAAAGTTTAAAAAACTTAACAATGATGTGTTTGCCGTATCGTGTGCAACGGGGGATGGAATTAATGAATTTTTAAATCATCTTTACAAAAAAACTGATGAAATTCCTCACCCTGAAAATCCTCTAAAGATAGAATATGACGATGGTTTTGACGATAATGACGACAGTAATTTTACGGTTGTGAAGCTTAACAAAAACACATTTTTGGCAGATGGTGGTAAAATAAGAAGACTGGCAAGTGTAACTGATATAAGAAATACGCAGCAAATGCGGAGGCTTGCAAATATTCTAGATTCCATGGGAGTTTATCAGGAATTAAAGAAGCTTGGGCTTAAAGAGAACGACACAATAATGATAGCGCACATTGAAACCACATATCTCGGTGACTACCGGGGATAAAAATTGATACTACATTTGGTGGATTTATTAAAAATCATGATGACAAATCACCTTAAATGTATGATATTAATTAGTAAGTATACTTGTTTGATATGTATACCAAAAAATATTTAGTACAACAAGAGTAATAGTAGAAGAGTTGAAAGATAGATTTCAATGTATTTTGAAGACGAAAAAGAGAATATGAGAAACGGCGGCGCCTTTGATGATTTAGAAGTCGACATCGACGGCGATGACAAATCCGTTACATGGGATGATTTGTTAAACGATGAAAGCGACATTGACCTTAGCAATGTTAAAAAAGGTGATTTGGCAGATGACGATGTTCTGCTTGATACATCTGACGATGAGGATATGGCGCTTCTTGAAGATGATGAACCTGTTCCTGCTCCGAGAGCTGCAGCTCATACACCGAGAAAAGATGCATTTGACGTTTTTGGCGGTCCTGCTGACAGTGCGGTAAGACATGAGGCTGTTCATCATGATTCAGGCGATGCTTTTACTCCTGATTTAACAAACAGGCAGTCTGCAAGAGCAAAAGCCGGAATGAATGATGATGATGATATTTATTTTGAACCCAGAAATGCCAGAAAATCATCAGGTATTCTTCCTGCAATAATTGGTGTTCTCGTTGCTTTTGTCTTTATCTGCGGTCTCGGGTATTTATTTATGACATATGCTAAACCTGATTCTATAGCAAAATTGGATGCCCGTTCTTTATTTGATACAAATAGAAATGTTCAGGAAACACCCGTAATTGAAGATAATGATGTTAATAAGCCTGTAATTGATATTAATGCTCCGGCTGAAGAGAATGCGGCAAATAATGCTGAAAAACAACCGGAAGCTAAAAAAGAAGAACAGAAGTTTGTTACTTTCTCAGTTACAAACGGCGGAAGAATTAATCCTTTTACTCCGCCTGCCGGTTTTGAAGCAGCAAAATTTGCGGTTTCTTCTGATTATGAAATTCTTTCACCTCCTGAAGATATCCCGGGTGCCGAGGTTGCGGACGAAGCTAAACAGCTTATGGATATAACTGTTTCAGGTATTTTGTTTGATAATGTTAAGCCGTCTGCAATCATTAATGTTAAAGGTTCTGAGTATTTTGTGCAGATAGGTGATAAAGTAGATGAATTTCAGGTGGTTGCAATAAACAGACAGTATGTGGCTATTAAAAACGGAACAAATACATATAAGGCACAGGTTGGTGAATCATTCTCAAATACCTCCGCTGTTGCCGGTATGGCAAAACGACAGTCTTCAGGCAAGTTTGCCGGTTCAAGACAGTATACTTCAGCTTCCGATGTTGAAGTAAGTGCAAGAGATTAATAATTTGGAAAAAATAATCTAGGAGTTAAAATAAAATGTTTACACACAAGAAAAGAAAACTATTTAGAAACATTACGCTTTTTGCGCTTGCTCTATCTTTAGTGCAAACTTGCTGGGCAGGTTTCTTAAGTGAACAGGCTGATGAAGCCAATACCCAAAATCAAGCGGAAGTTTTAAGCTTGAATGCTGAAGAAACACAAGTAGGAGCTGATTCATCATCACTTGCTCTAAAGCAAATGATTGATAACAATTCAAACTCAGGTTTCTTAAATCTTAACAGTCCGGAAGCAAGAAACACTAAGACAAAAGTTAAGCTTGATGCTGGCGTTACAATCACCGAATCTCCGAATAAAATTACTCTTTCTTTAAGAGATTCCGATGTTCGTCAGGTTTTAAGAATGTTTGCCGATAAAGCAGGCGTTAACGTTGTTTTCCACTCTTCAGTAGAAGGCAAAGTTACTCTTGATTTATCTAATGTAACTCTAAATGATGCTTTCTTACTTGTGATGAAATCTTGCGAACTTACATATATTAAAGATGGCAATAACTTGATAGTTTCATCTATTGAAGCTTCAAAAGAGCTTGGAGCAGGAAAACAGAGCTTGACGGTTATTCCTATTAAATATGTAGAAGCTCCTTCCGTTGCTAAATTCTTAAATGCTAACATTTTTGCTTCAAAAATGTCAGGTATTTCAAATAAACAGGTTGTAGCATCAAATCCTCGTACAAATGAAATCTTAGTTTTCGGTACCGACAGTGATGCTGCAGTTGCTGAAAAAATTGTTGCGCAGCTTGATAAAAAACCTATGGTAAACATTTTCAAAGTTAACCATACTACACCTAAAGAAATGGCTGCACTTTTGTGCGATACAATGATTCCTTCAACTGAATCCTTGAGCAACCAGGGTACTGCTACACAATCTGCTCAAACACAGATCGATGACGGCGAAACCGAGCAGGATGCTGAAGATGATACAATTAAATCTATAAAAATGGGCGGCGGTTTTGTTGCCTGCCGTGCTACGGCTACTGATTCTTCAGGAAATGTTACCGGCGGTGTATCAAACGATCCAAGCACCGTTATTCCCTTCCCTGTTGTACCTATGACAATCACCTTCTCACCTGATTTGGGGCTTGTTACGGTATACGGCGGTTCTGTTGAGCAGCTTGAAATCATTAAAGACTTTATTGCGAAAAATGATATTAAGCAGCCGATGGCATACATTGAACTTGCTGTAATCGAGCTTAACGAGGACGGTTCAAAAGAATTTGATAACGTATGGAACTTATGGACTCCCGTTTTAAGTGTAGGTTTCAGTGCTGATACAGGTTTATCTACCGCTAACAGACACCCTGTAATCTTTGGACCTGACGGTAATGGTGTTGCAAAATATGACGGAAGTTCAATGCTTTCATATCAGTTAAAATATCTTGTGCAAAATAACAAAGGAAGGGTTCTTACAAATCCTAAGCTGATGGTTACTAACGGTCAAAAATCAGTTATTGATTTAACAAGTGACTATATTAAATCTACAAGTACTGAAATGAACACAGCTTCAGGAACAGACAACCCTGTTATTACAAAAACTTATGAAATCGGTGATGATGAAGGTTTAAATATTGAAATTATTCCCTTCATAAGCCAGGATGGTTATGTATCATTGAATATGACTCCAAACTTTGCAACCGTTAAAGACCACTTATATACTAATGACGTTGAAACAAACGAAAGAATTATAGCGGTTACAATGCTTCAAAGACGTAACCTGAAATTGAATAACCTCAGAATTAAAGACGGCGAAACGCTTATTATTGCAGGTTTAATCAAGGAAAGTGAAAAGCAAACCGTATCTAAGCTTCCCGTTCTTGGCGACCTTCCTCTAATCGGTGTATTCTTTAGAAGTTCAACCAATACAAAATCTAAAGAAGAGCTTGTAATTATGGTTACTCCTCACATCGTATATTCTGAAGAGCAAGCTAAAGAAATTAAGGCTATGGATCTTTAAAAACATCCCTCAGCTTTAAGTAAATGTACAAAAGGCAGGGTTTATATAGAAAATATATGACCCTGCCCCGTATATAACCCCTTTTTAAAATTATTAGAAATATGACAAATCTTATGAAAAACGAATTACTGGTAAAACTTATTAATAAAATTAATTTTGATTATGCTAATCATTTTGAATTAGCTGTTGCAAGGGAACTGTCATTCGTTCCCATTAATATGCAGGGAGATGCTTTTTTTGTGGCGGTATCCGCGGCATCCGATAAGGCAAAGATTAGTGAATATATTAAAACTATTTTTGATACCAGAATAGAATTCATCTTTCTTTCAGAATCTAATTTTGAAATTTTATTTAATGATTTTCTTAAGATTTTTAATTCCAAATACGGAAACGTAAATATAGGTCTTGCATCGTCTGTTGAACAAGACAGCAGAATTGATGCACTGCCGGATGCAAACAATGTTAGTGAACCTGATATTGCTTCCGTTGATGAAGAACATGTTATGGAAGCTGTTGATATTGATTCTCTTGATGATATTGATATTTCAATGTCTGCCCCTGCTCCGGTTATTCAAGAACATGTTGAACAGCAGCAGGCACAGGCTGTTGCACTTAAAGCGCCGGAACAAAAGATTATACAGCCTCGCCCCCTTGAAGATGAACCTGATTTAACTATTGAGGATGATGAGGAAACAGTTGTTCAACCTGCATCTCATAACACGCAGGAAACTCATACCCCGTCTCCGCAGCCTCAGCAGGTAAAACACGCTCCTGCTGCGCAAGGGCATAAAAATGCTTCTGGAAAACAAATTAAACCTATCAGTGCCGTAAAATCTCCGAAAACTAAGAGAATCGGTGAAATCTTGATGGAAGAGGGGCTTTTAAACGAAAAGCAATTAACTATAGCACTTGCTGAAGCCAAGGTTTTAGATGTACCTCTCGGTTCTGTTCTTGTTAAACTTGGATTTGTAACCATTAAGCAGTTAAAAGAAGCTCTTGGTGCTCAGATGGGCTTGAAATTAGCTTCTGCCGAGCAGCTAAAGGCGCTCCCCACTGCAATTTCAGTTTTACCTGAAGATTTTGTCCGTGTAAACAGAGTTATTCCCTTGTCTATGACGGATAAAACACTTGTTGTAGGTATGGTTAACCCCAAAGATACGCGTGTTATTGATGAGATTGTGTATCAAACGGGTTTAAAACCTACAATTATGATGATTACTCACTTTGAGTATGAAAATTTTGTTCAAACATACTATCATACCGACAGACGCGAAACGGATAAAATTCTTGAACAAATTCAAAGAGAAAAGAATGATGTTACAAATGAAGACACTCTTTGGGAACAGGTTGAAAGAGAAATTCAAGACACTACAGGCACCGTTTCAAAGTTTGCAAATAAGATTATAACGTCTGCAATCGATCAAAAAGCATCAGATATTCATATTGAACCCAGAATGGACGGTTATGTTGTAAGATACAGGGTTGACGGTGCACTGAAAGAAGTTCTTAAAATACCGCAAAAGGTTGAAAGTGCGGTTATTTCAAGGTTTAAAGTACTTGCGCGTATGAATATTGCAGAACACAGGCGCGCGCAGGACGGAAGCTTTACCATTAAATACAAAAAAATGCAGTTTGACTTCCGTATAAATACTCTTCCCGTAAACGGCAGAGAAAAAATGGTAATCAGGGTGCTTGCTCCTGCGGTTACTTCTGCTGACGGTATGGGACACAATATTCAGATTGACGGTGCTTCAAAAGAAGATATCGAAAAAATTAAATATCTGATTTCTGCTCCAAACGGTATTCTTTTAACATCAGGTCCTACGGGTTCTGGTAAAACAACAACTCTTTATGCGCTTTTGAAATCTTTAAACAAAGAGGATGTTAATATTACAACAATTGAAGACCCTGTTGAAATTAAGCTTGAAGGTGTAAACCAGTCTGCGGTTAACCCGAAGGCAGGTATTACATTTGCTTCTTCATTAAGAGCAATATTAAGGCAGGACCCTGATATTATTCTGGTCGGCGAGATTCGTGACTTTGAAACACTGGAAGTTGCAATCTCCGCTTCTTTAACAGGTCACCTTGTATTAAGCACGGTGCATACAAACTCTGCTGCCGCTACGGTTACAAGGCTGATTGAGATGGGCGCAAAAGATTATCTTGTATCATCCACATTAAACGGTGTTTTGGCTCAAAGGCTGGTCAGAAAGCTCTGCCCTGATTGTAAGGAAGCGTATAAACCAAGTTTGGAAGATGCCAAAAAAATATTGAGCGACCCTCTTGAAATTCAAGAATTTATGAATCACACGATATACAGAGCGCGCGGATGTGAATTCTGCAATAATACAGGATATAAAGGAAGAACAGCTGTTCTTGAAATCCTTGTTGTAAATAATGATTTGAAAAAACTTATCGCACAGCGTGCACATGACGTTGAAATTGAAGAATATGCCGTAGAACATGGTATGAGAACGCTTGATAAAGCTTGTATCGAACATATTAAAAACGGTGTAACATCTATTGACGAATTTGTTAGAACATTAGGATTGGCTGGTGAATAATGCCTTTATTTGCATATATCGCGTTAAAAAACAATAAAACAATTGTCAGAGGCAAAATTGAGGCTGATGACGTTAAATCTGCCCGCGAGGGTATTAAAAAACAAGGTCTTTTACCTACAAAAATTATTGATGAAACCAATAAAAATGCTTCCGAGCAGGTAATCAGGCTTGCAAAAGCTAATTTGAAGCCAATGTCTTTAAAAGACAAAATTGAGTTTACATCAACTTTGCAAATATTAACAGCGACGGGTATCCCGATTATTGAAACCCTGGTGTTTATGGAAAATAACGCCGAGGCTACAACCATAAGGGATATAGCATACGAATTAAGAAGAAACATTATCGCAGGTTCAACTCTCGCAGAAACTCTGGAAAAATACAGAAGTATATTTGGCAGAGTGTATGTCGGTCTTGTAAAAGCCGGGGAAGATTCCGGTGAATTGGATAAAACGCTTGCCAGAATGTTAGAATTGTTGAAAAAGCAAGATAACATTAAATCAAAAGTAATCGGTGCGCTTGTTTATCCGTGTTTCGTTATTATACTTGCCTGCGTTGTTGTTACAATAATGCTTGTGTTTGTATTCCCCGCGTTTGAATCAATGTTTGATGCATTAGATAGAGAATTACCTATTACAACACAAATGTGTATCAGCCTTGGCAACTTTATGCGCAAATTCTGGTTTGCGCCTATAGGCGGTCTGATTCTTCTTATATGGGGTGTAAGAAAACTCTTTATGACGGAATCTACAAGAAAAGTAATCGACAAATATACTTTAAAAATTCCTTTGTTATCAGATTTGATGAGATATGCAAACTTTTCAAACTTCCTTGCGGTATTGCAGGTTGCATATGATGCAGGTATTCCCGTTGTAGATTGCTTGTATTTATCAAACTTAACAATGGATAACGTTATATTGAAACAGGCAATATTGAGTGCAGCTTCAAAGGTGCAGCAAGGTATTCACCTTTCAATAGCCTTAAGAAGTACAAAACAAATTCCGAATATGATGCTGTTTATGATTGCAACAGGTGAGCAGTCAGGTCGTTTGGGTGAAATGTTGTATCACTGTACAACGTTCATAGACAGAAAACTTGATGATATCATTGATAAATTTACAAAATTGGTTGAACCTGCATTGTTGATATTTATCGGCGGTATCGTTCTATTCCTTGCTTTATCATTATATATGCCTTTGTTTGCAGCATATCAGCAATAACAAAAACAACTGAAGATGAAAAAGATAAATTTAAAGCCCCTTTAATTAAGGGGCTTTTTAATTTTCGGGTTTGCAAGTTTGGTATTAAAATCAATATTGAAATTTTACAACACCTCTTTTATTGCTCTTTCCATAATATCAAAAATTTTGTTTAAACTTTCTTCTTTAATACAATACGGCGGCATAACATAAACGGTATTTCCCAAGGGTCTGAGCAGAACCCCGTTTTTCCTGTAAAATTCATAAAGTTTTACTCCGGCGTTTGAAACGTAATCATTTCCTGTATGACTTACTTCATATGCAAAAATATCTCCCAAAATTCTTACATTTTTGCAGCTGAGTGCTTTAAATCTATCAATTTGCGTATGATAAAAATCATTTATTCTCTTGATATCTGCCGGAATATCTTTTTTCTTCCATATTTCAAGATTAGCACATGCGGCAGCACAGGCAACGGGGTTTGCAGTGTAGCTTGAAGAGTGGAAAAACATTTTTGCCTTATCATTTGACAGATAGGCGTTATAAATTTCCTCACCGCAAACAGTTGCAGCTAAAGGAATTGAACCTCCCGTTAATCCTTTTGAAAGACAGATTATATCAGGGATTATATTTGTCTGATTAAAAGCAAACATAGTTCCTGTTCTGCCAAAGCCTGTCATCACTTCATCAAGGCAGAAAATCACCCCGTATTCTTTTGAAATTTTATATAGTTCTTCAATCACATAAGGCTTGTAAAAAAACATCCCGCCTGAGCCTAAAACAAGCGGTTCAAGGATAATTGCGCCTATTTTATCCCCTTCTTTTTGAAGCAGGTTTTCATAATATTTAATTGTCTTATCTTCTTCTCCTTCGGCGGGATACGGGATTCTCTCCACATCAAAAAGCATTTTTGTATATGGTTCGTTAAAAACACTCCTTGCACCGGATGCCATTCCGCCAAAAGTATCACCGTGGTAAGAATGTTCCATAGCAACAATTTTAGAGCGTTTTTCTCCTTTGTTGTAATGATACCCCACAGCCATCTTGAGCGCTACTTCAACACTTGTGGAACCTGAATCGGAGAAAAATATATATGTAAAATTTTCGGGCAGAAATTCGCTTAAGTGCGCCGCAACATCAAGCGCGGGTTTATGGGTAAAGCCTGCAAATATTATCTGGTGCAGGGTTTCAGCCTGTTTTTGAATAGCATGTGCTATATCAGGGTTTTTGTGCCCCAAGGTATTTACCCACCATGAAGATATCCCGTCTATTATTTTTTCACCTTCTTTTGTTATCAAAAATTCATCTTTTGATGTTTCAATTTCAATAATCGGTTCATTTAACCCGTGCTGTGTGAAAGGATGCCATATCTGCATAAGAAAAAATCCTCCTTTAAATTTCATTTTTATGTTACTATAAAGGAGCATTAAGAGCTAATAAAAAATTAAAAGGAGTTTAATTATGACAAGAAAACCGATTATTGCAGGCAACTGGAAAATGCACAATAACTGCGCTCAATCAAAAGAATTAATCAAAGGAATAAGAGAAAAAGTAGACGGGCTTGATATTGCAAAATTGCCTGAAATCGTTGTTGCTCCTGTGTTTACATCTTTAGCTGCGGTAAATGAAGAAATCTGCCACTGCGGCTGCGGAAGAATTAAACTTGCCGCTCAAAATGTTTATTATGAAGCAAAAGGCGCATTCACAGGTGAAATTGCCATCGACATGTTAAAAGATTTTGAAGTTTCTTATATAATAATCGGCCACTCTGAACGTCGTCAATATTTCGGCGAAACGGATGAGATGATTAATAAAAAAGCCAAAGTTATTTTAGATAACGGCATTATTCCGATTATCTGCTGCGGTGAAACTTTAGAACAAAGAGAACAAGGCGTAACCGATGCACACATTGCAAAACAAATCTCTGAAGCTCTTAAAGGTTTATCAGCTGAAGAAGTTGCAAAATCAGTTATAGCTTATGAACCCATCTGGGCTATCGGCACAGGCAAAACCTGCGATTCAACCGAAGCAAACAGAGTTATCAAACACATAAGATCTGTTGTTGAAAAAGAAGCAGGAAAAGCTGCTGCTGATGCTATCAGAATTTTATACGGCGGATCGGTAAAACCTGAAACTATCGTTGAACAAATGGCGCAATCCGATATCGACGGTGCTCTGGTTGGCGGAGCAAGCTTAAAGGCTGACAGCTTTGCTGAAATTGTTAAAGGTGCAATGGCAAAATAGCCCTTATGTATAAATATTTAAAAACCTGCCTTTTACGGGCAGGTTTTTTTAATTCTTATTTTTAAATTATCCAAAAATTTGAACCGAATTTATTTATCTTCGTTTTTTTCAAATTTTATTTTATACCCGAGCATTTTTGCAATCTGCTCTACTTCGTTATAATGTACGGTGCCGTTTCTTAGCCTGTTTGAAAAAGACTGCGTAGAATATTCTTTGCCCGAATATTTTGCAAATCGTCTTACAAGCTCGGCCACGCTTATATTTTCCTGTGCTGCAAATATTTTAATAGTTCTGCTTACATCCATTTTATTATTTTAAATTTTCTATTGACATGCGGGCAAATTATGCTAGCATGAAATTTATACATTACATAATATAGTATAATTTTCATAATGAATTATAAATCACCCAATGTGACAATATATTTACAAAAAAGGAAAATACTATGGATAAGAAAAAATATCACATTGCTGCATTTTCGCTTGTTGAAATGCTCATGGCATTATTGGTTGCATCTATATTGCTTGCGGCTCTTGCCCCTGTTATGACAAGAAAAATGGATGAAAATGTGGCTATTAAAGGTCTTGGCACCTATGAAAGACTGGATTATGCAAATGCCTATTATGATGATAAAGAATGGAGCGTGCCTGCAGGTGTGAATATCATTAAGGTTACAGCCGTCGGAGGCGGCGGTGCCGGCGGAAGCGCTACTTACGGGTATAAAAAGTTTAATTATACAGGCGGGGTGCAGAATTTCACTATTCCAAACGGTGTTACAAAAATCAGGGTATATGCAATAGCAGGCGGCGGGGGCGGTAGTGCGGGCGGTGACGGTACAAGTACCGCTTACGGCAATATTCCCGCAATTCCTGCAAATACGGAAGGAACTATAACCGCAGCAGGTTCATATGTTTTTGCAAACAGTATTACTCCCCCCGATACATATAAAGTACCTGCCATTAATGCAAATTGTCAAAATTCAGGATTTACAAAATGGACACTTGTTTCTGATAATTCAACGCAGCTTACCCCGAATACAAAAATAAGTAAAATCGGTATAAACGGTGGAGTCAATGTTACTCTTAGCAAAGTAACGGCATGTGGTGCCGGCGGGGGCGGAGGCTGCTGTTACACCCCGACAGGAGGCGGCGGAGGCACGGGTGCATATTTGGCAAATCAAGCACTATCAGTTACAGGGGCTGCTTCTGCCATAAAAATAAAAGTTGGTTCAGGTGGCTCCGGAGGTGCAGGTTTAGCTAATTCAACATCTAATAACCCTGTTAGTGCGTCAACAGCCGGAGGCAGCGGCGGAACAGGTGCTACAAATGGTGCAAACGGCGGTAACAGTTCATACTATAATTCTACCGGTGCTTTTATTTCAACCGGTTCAGGCGGAGGCGGAGGCGGTTCAACGGGGATATATAACGCAGCAGGTACATTGGTTTTTGAAGCCGCAGGCGGCGGAGGCGGAGGCGGCGGATGTTCAAGGTTTTATTCATCCGCTAATACATTCAATCCAAGTTGTTGGTCCGGCAGCGGCGGTGCGGGCGGAGGAAGAAACGGCGGTGCAGGGGGCGGCGGTGCTGTTGGAGCCGGAGCCACCATGAGTGGGGGCGCAGGGGGTGCAAGTTACGTAGCCGGGGGTTCGGGCGGAAAAGATGCTGAAGCATGTAACGGAGGCGGCGGCGGAGGCGGCGGAGGCATAGGCGGAAACGGAGGAAACGGTGCACCTGTTGTTAGCGGTAATGTACCAATTAGTGTAGTTCCTAACTCAATTTTTGGTACAGGTAACTGTAGCGGAGCAGCCTTTATCGGCACAGGTTCTCCCGGTGCCATAAAATTATGGTACAGCGCAGCGGGAATTACTAACGGTTTAAAATGTACATATTATGCGAAAACCAATGCAGGTGCAGGAGGCGGCACGGGTCAAATATGGATTGGAGAAGTAAATGTAACTCCCGGTGAAACTTTATCGGTTAATATCGGTAAAGGCGGAAACGGTGCAGCCGCAAAGAACAAAAACGGTGCAAACGGCGGAAATACAGTAATTTCGGGTTCAAAAACAGGTTCCATAATAACTCTGCTCGGCGGAAGGGGCGGTGTATATTCAGCTTCAGGCTCAACGGGCGGTGTAAGCGGCGGATGTTCAACGCAAAAACAGTGGAAAAACTGGACAGGACTGAATGTATTTGATACATCAAACCAAACAAATTTAACCAATATAGGAAACGGTAAAGCGGGCGGTACGGCAAGTGCCAATAATTTTACGGGCGGCAAAGGCGGACAGGCATACAGTATAGAAAACACCGTGCTTGAAGGCGGAAACGGCGGAGCGGGAAACAGTAACGGAAGTGCTCCAAATTCTGTTTCATACGGCACAGGCGGAGGTGGCGGAGGCGGAAATGCTAACGTTGCAGTAAACACAGCAGGCCTTGGCGGAAATGGAGGAAACGGTTATGTATACATTGAATGGGGTGAAGGCTCAGGAGGCGGCGGACAATCAGGACAGGTTGTGATTGATGGCAATGTATGGGTTTCAGGCGGGGTAAGCAAAGTAAAGATGATTATCGGTAAAGGCGGTGCACCAAAACAGGAAACATCCGTTAACTGGAGCGGTCTTCTCGGTGTAAAAGGAGAAAAAGGCGGGGATACAATTGTTTTGGTGGATGATGAAGTGGTATTAACCGCAAAAGGCGGATACGGCGGTAATCCCGGTATATTAAGCCACGGAACGGGCGGCGGCAAAGGTACAGGTGAGGCTGAAAATATACCAAAAAGCGTGGCAGGAGATGATGGTGAAAACGAAAAAGGCGGAGCAGGCGCAAGCTTAACACAGGATATATTCCCGCTCTTGGGTGCTGTAGATAAAATAGTATCTAACGGAGGAGCCGGCGGCAGCATATCAACTTCAGGCGAAGGCAAGGCAGGAAGCGGATACGGCGCAGGCGGAGGCGGAGGAATATTCTTAAACAACAGGGCATACCAGGGAGGTAAGGGGTCAAACGGTATGGTTTATATAGAATACAAGAATTAATTTGTGTTAAACAAAATTTTAGATGAACAACTTTTCAATCGGCGCATATTGTAACCTTATGCGCCTTTTTTTATAATAAAATACTGTTTTGCCAATGCGTGCGAATGTGTGTGCGGTTATCTTGAAACTACAAAAATCACTTCTTCGGAGAAGAAGTTTGTAATCGTGCGGACAAGTATACCGCTGCGCGCTTTATTTCGTGTTAAATAAACGGATTTTAAAATTTTAATATTTCTTTTTTTGCAAAATTCAAAAAAATCATTCACGGTCATAAGATGAATATTGGGTGTATTGTACCATTCATAAGGCAGGGATTTTGATTTTGGCATTTTGCCTTTAAAGAAAAGATAAAAACGCACCTTCCAGTATGCAAAATTCGGGAAACTTACAATCGCTTTTTTGGCTGTTCTTAGCATTTCATCCATAACAAGGTCGGGTTTTTCCGTCGATTGCAAGGTTTGGTTTAAAATGGCATAATCAAAGCTTTTATCGGGAAATTGTTTTAAGCCTTTATCGATATCGCCCTGAATAACCGCCACACCCTTATCGAGCGCCTTTATAACCTCATCCTTATTTATTTCAACACCCACCCCCGTAACATTTTTTTCTTTGATTAATTTTGAAAAAAGTGTACCGTCGCCGCAGCCAAGGTCTAAAACTTTTGCATTTTCAGGGATGATGTCGGTCACTACTTCATAATTTAATTGTTGCGTATTCAAGACTGTACCCCCTTGCATTCGGCAGGTTTGGTATTATTTTGTGCGGGTTCATCCTTTTTAAGGAAACTTTTTATAATTTTTGTCTGTTCTTTGTATTCTATTAAAAATGCATCATGCCCGCACGGGCTTTCAAGCTCCACAAAAGATACTTCTTTACCCGCACCTATAAGTGCCGTTACCATTTCTTTGGATTGTTCCGTTGTAAAAAGCCAATCGGAATTAAAACATATTATTAAAAACCTTGAATTACTTTGTTTGAAAGCATTTTCAAGCGAACCGAATTTTGAAATCGGGTCATAATAATCAATTGCTTTTGTTATATAAAGGTAGCTGTTAGCATCAAAACGGTCAACAAAAATTCTTCCCTGATATTCGAGGTAGCTTTCTACCTGAAAATCCACACCGAAATCAAAATTCGGCTTATCTTTAAAATCGCGTCCGAATTTTGTGTGCATTGCTTCTTCGCAAAGATATGTTATGTGCCCTACCATCCTTGCAATTGCAAGGCCGTAATCAGGGGAATTTTCGTTGTCGTAATAATCGCCGTTGTTGAAAAATTTATCGGAGATTATTGCGTTTCTGCCAACCGCATTAAAGGCTATTGCCTGTGCTGAAAGGCGGGCTGTGGAGGCTATTATTATTGTTGTTTTGACATAATCAGGATGTTTGATTGACCATTCCATCGCCTGCATGCCGCCCATAGATCCGCCCACTACAACCATTTTTTTAACGCCTAAAAAATCAATAAGTTTTTTTTGAACCTTAACTATATCTTCAATAGTAATAACAGGAAAAGCATGCCCGTACGGCTTTCCTGTATCAGGGTTGATGGAAGAAGGGCCTGTTGTACCTTTGCAGCCGCCTAAAATATTTGATGATATGATAAAAAATTTATTTGTATCAAAGGCTTTATCAGGGCCGATCATAGTATCCCACCAGCCCGGTTTTTTGTCTTCGGGGCTGTTGTATCCAGCGGCATGGGCGTCTGCCGTCAGTGCATGGCAGACCAATATTGCGTTATCACCGGCTTCATTTAATGTACCGTATGTTTCATAGGCTATTTGAATGTTTTTTAAAGTTTTACCGCTTTCAAGCAAAATTTCATCATCAAATTTACAAAATTTTGTTTGAACTAATCCTATGGTGTTTTCCATAACCCCAATTTTATCATAGTTTTAATACTTAGGTTAGGTTTTTTGTAAACTTTAGTATAAAATTTTTAATTTTTTTTAAGAAAATGCAAAAGTTTTTAAAAAAACTGCCGATATATATCATGTGAAGAAACAGTTTTATATTTTTTAGGAAAATTTAATGGATAATTTTAACAATTCAAAAGGAAAAGAAGGCAGGATACCCGAAATAAGCGACGATAAGACTATCTGTCTTTTGGAAAACGACCCTATTGAAGAGATTTTTGCGCTGAATCTGGGTGATTTTTTGTGCGAACATCTTATTTCGCCTGATTTTGCACATAAAATAAGCGATAAAGTCAAAAGCAAAAATGAATGTTTAAAAGACCAGCTGACAGAATTAATTTCCATATATTCAATTGATTCTACACTTGCAATTTTGGGGTTTGATTCAAATGAAGATTATATTATTTATAATTCAATTGCGCGAACCATTAAATTAATGCTTTCATTGGATAAATGTGTTATTTTCCTTGCAAAAAAGGATGAAGATATTAAGCTTGCAGGAACATCTGATGAAAATGCCGATGAAAAGGTGACATCACACATTGAAAAAAGCTATAAAGATGAAGAAGTAATTATGCTTAATGAAAATAATAAACAAATTATTATTTTCCCCATGAAAAATAAATTTGAATGTATCGGTGCTATTGAAATTACGCGCGATATCGAAAGACCGCTTGAAGCCGAATTTATTGAGCTTCTAAAGATAACGGCAGGGCTTTTTGTAACTTCTCTCGGTATTCAAAAATTAATTGAGCAGGTAAAAAGAGTAGTAAATACGGAAGATGTTGCAACAAGCGAATTATTGAGACTGCGTGCACAATTAACGGCAATTATAGGCGACCTTGGCGATAAACAGCAGGCTTTTGTTGAGAAACTCGCTCTTGCGGTTGACCTTAAGGGTAAATACAAAAACCGTCATTCTCAAAGAACTGCCGATTTATCAAGAGAAATATGCAATTTCTTGAAATTAAACGAAAAGACTACAGATTTAATATACTATGCAGGATTACTGCAAAATATCGGAAAAATTACAATTGACGAGCAGCTTTTTGATAAGAAAGGCAAACTTTCTCAGGAAGAATGGGACAGGCTTCAGGAACATCCGAATGCAGGGGTAAGTTTATTGATGAATATAAACTTTATGTCAGAAGTTGTACCTTATATCCATTATCAAAAAGAGCGCTGGGACGGATTAGGCAAGCCCGAAGGGCTCGGCGGATTTTCAATTCCTTTCGGTTCAAGAATTATAGCCGTAGCTGATGCGTATTGTGCTTTAACGGAAGAAAGACCGCACAGAGCAGCGCTTTCAAATAAAGAAGCGCTTGAAATATTGAAATCCGAGAGTGCCGTTAAATGGGATCCGAATGTTGTTAATGCGCTTGCAGAAATGAAGGGTTGAAAACAGGGGTTGATTTCCCCGATATAAATTAAGAGTTGAGAGTATGAAAAAATACCGCCTTGAATTATTGAGGGCGGTATTTTTTGCTTATTATTTTTCACTTTCAACTTTTCTGTGGTTTCTGTACCCGTAGGCAAAATAAATTAAAGCACCCAAGATTATCCATACAGGGAACAATATGGCAGAAATTCCAAGTGTCATAAAACCGTGAACCATAAGCCCGCCGCAAAGGAGTATTCCTAATACAGGAAATAAGGGTACAAAAGGCACCTTAAAGGGACGGGGTCTATCAGGGTCTGTTTTTCTTAAGATTAAAACCGCAATACAGATTATCATAAAGTTTGCAAAAGTTCCAAAATCACAAAGTTCGGCTGAAATTTTTAAATCCATAAAAAGTGCGCCGATTATTACAATAATACCCGCAGCCCATGTTACAACATGCGGAGTGCCATGTTTTTTGTGAATTTTTTGGAAGGATTTCGGGAAGAAATTATCTCTTGCCATGGCATAAAGAATTCTTGTTGTGCCGAGCTGGTATACTAAAAGTACGGAGGTAAGCCCCGCAAGTGCACCCACTGCGATAAATCCGCCTATTTTATAAAGCCCGACAGAATTCATTGCGGCAGTTATCGGTGCAAGTACATTGATTTCATCAAGAGGAACCATGCCTGATAATACAAGGGCTGTTCCCGTATACACTATTGTGCAGGCGACAAGCGTGCCTATAATTCCGATAGGAAGACTCCTTTGCGGGTTTTTGGTTTCTTCTGCGGCACTGGATACGGCATCTACGCCAACGTATGCAAAAAATATTAAAAACGCGCCCGATAAAACACCTTTAATTCCGTTAGGAGAGAAAGGCACCCAGTTTTCAGGGGCAACATAAAACGCGCCTGCAAAAATGAATAATAATATTACGAAAAGTTTTACAAAAACAAGAATTGTAGCGGCTTTTGTGCTTTCTTTAATTCCTTGAATTAAAAGAAACGTGATAATTAATACAAGCAAAATTGCAGGAAGGTTAATACAAAAAGGTATCACGCCGAAAATTTTCGGGATTTCAACTGCAGGGTCAAGCCCCATATCGGTATAAACAGAAACCGCCGTTCTGTAATCGTTAATTATCCAAACGGGAGGATTTACAAGCCATGCGGGCAGAATATGCGAAAAACCTTTTAATAATTCCATAAAATATCCTGTCCATGAACAGGCAACGGTGATATTACTTATGGCGTACTCAAGCATTAAAATCCAGCCTATAATCCAAGCCATAAATTCGCCCATTGTAACATAAGTATAGGTATAAGCGGAGCCTGCGGCAGGAATCATTGAAGCAAATTCCGAGTAACAAAGAGCGGAAAACAGGCATGCAAACATTGCAATTATCATTGAAATAATAACGGCAGGCCCTGCACCCGGGGTGCCCTGTTCGCCAACCATTGCAATTCCTATTATTGTAAATATACCCGTTCCTATAACGGCGCCTATTCCAAGCATTATGAGGTCAAATGCATTTAAAGTTTTTTTAAGTTCCGAATTTTTTGCCGTTTCGATTATTTCATCAGGGGTTTTCTTTTTTAACAGGTTTGAACCAAAGGTTTTTAAAGTATCAAAAAACCCTGTTTTTATACTATTGTTCACTTTTTATTTCATTCTTTCTTTGTTTTTTATATCCGTATGCAAAGTAGATTATCATGCCCAAAATTATCCATAACGGGAACAATATAGCCGAGATTCCAAGCGTTATAAAGCCATGAATCATAATTCCGCCGCAAAGGAGTATTCCTAAAATCGGAAATAAAGGCACAAACGGCACTTTGAAGGGTCTTTCTCTGTTCGGGTCTGTTTTTCTTAAGATTAAAACCGCAATGCAGATTACCATAAAGTTTGTAAAGGTGCCGAAATTGCAAAGTTCTGCCGATATGTTTAAATCCATAAAAAGAGCGCCTATTATTACAATAATACCCGAAATCCACGTTACAACATGCGGTGTGCCGTGTTTTTTATGAACTTTTTGGAAGGATTGCGGGAAGAAACCGTCGCGCCCCATGGCGTATAAAATTCTTGCCGTACCCAGCTGAAAAACAAGAATAACGGATGTTATACCCGCAAGTGCGCCTGCCGCGATTATTCCGCCCACCTTTTTTAAACCTATTGAATTCATTGCAGCTGCAATCGGGGCAAGAGTGTTAATATTTTCGGTAGCAACCATGCCTGAAAGCACCAGTGCTGTTGCAATATAGATAATTGTGCAGGCGATAAGCGTTCCTAAAAGCCCGATAGGAAGGTTTTTCTGCGGGTTTTTGGTTTCTTCCGCAGCGCTTGATACGGCATCTACACCAACGTATGCAAAGAATATTAAAAATGCACCCGATAAAATGCCTTTCATTCCGCCGGGGGCAAAGGGAACCCAGTTTTCAGGGGCAACGTAGAAAATCCCTGTAAAAATAAACAGGAATATAACGGCAAGCTTTATAAATACAAGGATTGTCGCCGCTTTTGTGCTTTCTTTTATTCCCTGAACAAGAATTACCGTTATGATAAACAGCAATAAAACCGCAGGAAGATTGATACAGAAGGGTATTATACCGAAAATTTTCGGGATTTCAACCGCAGGGTCAAGCCCCATATCAGAATATACGGAAAGTGCCGTTTTGTAATCGTTTATAAGCCATACAGGCGGATTATAGAGCCATTCCGGCAAGTATCTTGAAAAGCCCCTTAAAAGCTCCATAAAATATCCCGTCCAGGAACTTGCCATCGTAACGTTTCCTATGGCGTATTCAAGCATTAAAATCCAGCCTACAACCCATGCCATAAATTCGCCCATTGTGACGTATGTATAGGTATAAGTGGTTCCCGCAACAGGTACCATCGATGTAAATTCGGAATAGCAAAGGATTGAAAATAATGAGGCAAACATTGCAATTATCATTGAAACTATAACGGCGGGGCCTGCGCCGTATCCCGTTTGTTCGCCTACCATTGCAACACCCACGATTGTAAATATGCCTGAACCTATAACGGCACCTATTCCAAGCATTATAAGGTCGAATGCATTCAGAGTTCTTTTTAAATTTACCCTGTTTGCATTTTCCATTATTTCATCGGGTGTTTTTTTCTTTAAAAGGTTTGTTATAAAACCGTTGAAACCGTTTTTTGTATTGTTTTCCACTATTCTTTTTCAATCTTTCTTTGCTGGTTATATCCGTATATAAAATAAAATATTATGCCGAGTGCAATCCATATCGGGAAAAGGATTTTAGAGGTTGTTAAAAAGCGCATTGAATAAAGCATAAGCCCGCCGCAGCAAATTATACCCATCATAGGAAACCACGGTGAAAACGGCACTCTGAACGGGCGGGGTCTTTTGGGGTCTGTTTTTCTTAAAATTAAAACCGCAACACATACGATAATAAATGATGCAAATGTTCCGAAGTTGCAGAGTTCTGCAGCGGTTGATATGTTTAAAAATGTTGAACCCGTGATACATATTATTGCGGCAAGTATGGTTACAACCCAGGGGGTTTTAAATTTCGGATGAAGGGTCTGCAAAATTTTAGGCAAGAAGCCGTCCCTGCTCATTGCGTATAAAATTCTCGTGCCTGCAAGCATCATCACCATTAAAACAGAGGTAAGCCCCGCAAGTGCGCCGATTGAAATTAATCCTGCTATCCAGTTTTGACCTACAGAACTTATCGCGTGCGCCAAAGGTGCCTGCAGATTAATTTCGTTTATGGGGTTTATGCCGATTAATACAAGGGCGGTTAAAATATAAACTATCGTGCAGATAGCAAGAGAGCCGATAATTCCTATGGGAAGGTTTTTCTGCGGATTTTTGGTTTCTTCCGCGGCAGTTGATATAGCGTCAAAACCAAGGTATGCAAAGAATATTAAAAACGCACCCACAAAAATTCCGTTTATGCCGTTTGGTGCAAAGGGTGTCCAGTGTTCGGGCTTTACATAAAATGCACCCGTTATTACAAAAAGTGCTATAACGCCAAGTTTTATAAAAACAAGAATACCTGTCATTGCAGCACTTTCTTTAATTCCTTTTATTAAAATTGAAGCAACGATTATTGTGAATAACACGCCGGGGAGGCTGAAGCATACAGGGATATTGCCTAAATGCGGGATGATTAAATCAGGGTTCAAGCCTTGTTTTGAAAGATTATGCACTGCGGTTGTATAATCTTGAATAAGCCAGATTGGCGGATTATAGAGCCATTCGGGCAGATATTTTGAAAAACCTTTAATAAATTCCATTAAATATCCGCACCAGGCAGAAAGCACTGCAATGTAGCCTATTAAAAACTCCATAATCAAAGACCAGCCCACAATCCATGCCAGAAATTCACCCATTGTGGCATATGTATAAATATAGGCAGAGCCTGCAACAGGTATCATTGTTGCAAATTCAGCATAACAAAGAGCTGAAAATATACAGGCAAAAGAAGCAAGAACCATTGAAACAATAACGGCAGGGCCTGCGCCAAGGGTTCCGTTTGAGCCGACGGCTGCTATACCGAGCGCCGTAAAAATGCCGGAGCCTATCATTACGCCTATTCCAAGCATTATAAGGTCAAAAGCACTGAGAGTTTTTTTAAGCCCGCCTTTTTTTGATTCATCAATCATGGCATCGGGGTTTTTTACTTTAAACATGTTTTTTGTGATGCCTAAAAGCCCGTTCATTTCTTTATTGTCGATTTTTAAATCTTCGGCGATTTTATTTAAATCATCTCTCATTAATTTTCCTTGGTGCGGTAAAGCCGCTTTTAAGAACCCCCGCTAAGATTTTTTAAGGAGCGGGAAGCCCATTTCTTCTCTTTGTTCCACGTATAATTTCGCAACGGCTGCAGCCATTCTTCTTACTCTGTTGATGTAATTTATACGTTCATCTTTGCTTATAACGCCTCTTGCATCCAGCAAATTGAAGGTGTGAGAACATTTTAATACCCAATCGTATGCGGGAAGCACAATTTTAGCGTCTAAACAGGAATAACATTCGGATTCCGCCAAATCAAACAAAGTAAAAAGTCTTTCGGGGTTTGAATATTCAAAATTATACTTTGATTGTTCAATTTCGTTTTGAAGGTATATATCGCCGTATTTCAGGTTATTATTCCACATAACATCATAAACGGAATCAACGTTTTGAAGATACATTGCAATACGCTCTAAACCATATGTGATTTCAAGCGCAACCGGTTTTACTTCTAATCCGCCAACCTGCTGGAAATATGTAAACTGAGTTATTTCCATACCGTCAAGCCAAACTTCCCAGCCTACGCCTGCGGCACCAAGGGTAGGTGATTCCCAGTTATCTTCCACAAATCTTACATCATGTTTTGATAAATCAATTCCCATAGCTTCTAAAGATTTTAAATAAATACCTTGAGCGTCATCGGGGGAAGGTTTTAAAATTACCTGATATTGAAAATAGTGTCCGAGTCTGTTCGGGTTTTCACCGTATCTTGCATCGGTCGGTCTTCTGCAGGGTTCAACCATTGCGGTATTAAAAGGCTCAGGCCCCAATGCTCTTAAAAATGTAGCAGGGTTCATGGTTGAAGCGCCTTTTTCGATATCATAAGGCTGTTGAATTATGCAGCCGTAATCAGACCAGTATTTTGAAAGATTTAATATTAATTCCTGAAATATAAGAGCCATTTTAATTTCCTTTTATTGTTTTGCTTCGGCTTTTGCCTGTTTTGCAAGGTGTGTTCTGTTATCGTAATCTATTCTTCCTATAAGCTTATTGATATTTCTTGTAATTTCTTTAAATTGCGGAATACTTAAGCTTTGAGCACCGTCTGAGCTTGCATGGTCAGGGTCATGGTGAACTTCATACATAAGCCCGTGAGCGCCTGCAACAAGAGCAGCTTTGCCCATAGGTTCTATTAAATAGCGTTTTCCTGTACCATGAGAGGGGTCAACCACAACGGGAAGGTGTGAATATTTTCTTAAAACAGGCACTGCGGCAAGGTCAAGAGTGTTTCTTGTGAAATCGGAATCAAAAGTTCTTATTCCTCTTTCGCAAAGAATAACATTCGGGTTGCCGTTGAACATAATGTGTTCCGCGGCAAGAAGGAATTCTCTGATATTAGCGCTCGGGCCTCTTTTAAGCATAACGGGTTTTTTGGTGCGGCCAAGTGCTTTTAAAAGTTTGAAATTCTGCATATTTCTTGCGCCTACCTGTAATACATCGGCGTATTTGTTTAAAAGTGGGATATCGATTGTATCCATAACTTCCGTTACAACAAGAAGACCCGTTCTTTTGCTTGCTTCTTTAAGGTATTCAAGGCCTTTTTCCTCTAATCCCTGAAAATCATACGGAGAAGTTCTCGGTTTAAAAGCGCCGCCTCTTAAGAACTCGCAGCCCATTTCTTTTGCGGCAACCGCCACTTCCAATAAGCCTTCAAATTCTTTTTCAACGGAGCAGGGACCTACCATTAAAACAGGTTTTTCAAGACCGCCGATTTTAACGCCGTTTTCAAATTCTATAACCGTGTCTTCGGGGTGAGACATTCTTCCTGAAAGTTTATAGGGTTCTTGAATAAGTTTTACTTCATGCACGCCGTCAAAAGAATTTACGGTGGCGGTTGAAATCATTCTTTTATCGCCGATTGCGGCAATTACCGTTAAAACGTCGCCTCTGTTTAAATTGATTTTAAAACCATGGGTTTTTAAATATTCTGAAACTTTTTCAATTTGCGCTTCGGTTGCTTTCGGTTCCATTACGACAATCATTTTTAATTCTCCTCAGTATAAAAAGTCAATTTATAATTATTAAAACATAAAAACTTTTTAATGTGGTAGGAAAATTTGATTAAATATTGCGTTTTGCAACATAAACTTAACGTTTTTTAAACTTTTTTACGATGTTTTTAAAATTATTTATGCGAATAAGGTTTTAAATTTATTTTCTGTACCGCTTATATCATTCATATTTGTATTAACAGGATTTTCCGGTTTTTTATCGTCATCATCATCGTCATCATGGTCGTCATGATCATCGTGGTCATCATCATGATGTTCTATATTTTGCGAAGGAACGGTATTTTGCACCTGCTGAGGCTGAATTTCGGATGCTTGTTGAGTTTGCGGAGTTTGTATTACAGTCTGCGCTTCTTTGTTTTCTTCCTGTTGTTCTTTTTTCTTTTCGTTTAATGTTGCAACAATTTTACCTACAACGGGAACCATTAAAACAGGGATGATAAACCTTACAACCGCCGTAAATACCGTATTTGATTTTAATTTCTTGATAGCGCCGCAGAAATCTTTTGCGCTTCTTCCGTCGATTTGTTTTATGAGTTCGGGGTTTGTTTTTTCAAGCTCCATATATTTAAGACCGATTTTATCAATAATCGGGTCAAATGCACTGTCGACAACAGCTGCAGCGGCGGATGACGCTATTGTAACGGCTCCGTTTTGTATCATTGAAGGAACTTTTCTTTCCTCATCAATTTTTTCTGATTTCCAGGTGTTCCACATATAGAAAAGGGTAACTGCAACGGATTCAAGGTCGCACCATCTTGCAGGGGCTGATTTAAACTGTCTTGTAACATCTACAAGCTTTTTAGAAGCTTTTGTCTGGCTTAATCCTGCCATACAATCCGCAATATGCTCATCAAGATGTACATGTTTATTTAAAAATCTAACAATAAATCCATCTTTTTTTTCGGGTTTTTTTGCAAGTCCGTCTGCAATATTTCCCGCTGCTTTTTCAATACCCGTAAATGCGGTGTTTTGTCTGCCGCTATGTTTTGCGGGACTATGTTGAATTTGATTATTCATTAAGGAGTTTATTCTCATTTTTGCATTCCTCCTTTTGTGAAGTTATCAAATACTTTATCCATATTGTTTGAATTCATATTAACTTTAGTAAGAGCTGAATTATTTAAAATGTCCATCTGCGGAGTTGGCTGTTCTTGTTTTTCCGCTTTTTTCTTTCCTTTGGAATCACCGAATATTAATTTTAAAATTAACGGCATAAGAGCAATTGTAAGAGCTGCTTTAAGCGGAGCGACAACAATACCAAGACCGTTTTTGTAAACCGTTTTCATACCGGCTTTCATATCCGTAAAATAATAAGGAACACCATCTTTTACAGCCTGTGCTTTTCCTGCTTTTATTTGTTCGGGGGTTAAAATGCTGAAAGGTTTTTTCGCATCTTCTTCAAAAGTTTTTAGCAGCCAGTTTTTTTCGTCTTTAATGTATTTTTCGGGGTTATCAAGGAATTTGTTTACACCTGATGAAATAGGGTCTAAAACAGCGCAGGATAAAAGATAGCCGATGAAAGCGGAAAGCGCATTTTTGGTTGCCGTAAACTGCTTATCTTCTTCTTCCGCACCGGGCATTGCAAGAACACATATGGGTTTTAAAATACCTGCCAGCCCTAATGCTAAAAGAGCTTTTACTTTTGCTTCGTTGTCATCCGAAAAATATGCCATTTTATGAAAAGTTTTACTTCTTGCAAGTTTGTCTGTCAGTCCGAGTTTTTCATTAGATTGAACAATGCTTGAGGCGGCTTTTACCGCATTTGAACTTACAGACCCGCTGAAGCTTACACTCTCAGCGGGTCGTATGTTAATATTCGTACTTTTATCCTCGTTTATTAAATGTGTGCTCTGCATCACATTAGGCGCACTCTTTTTGTAATGAGCCTGCTCGTTTTGCTTGCGCGAAATACCCGAGCTTTCAGCTCTCTTTAGGGACGAAAATCCGTCAAATTTATTTAAATTTGATAAGGTGACTTTCATGATACTATTTTAAAACAGGTGAAAAAAATAATTTGCTATTACCCGATAGAATTATACAAAAGTTAACAATTAATATTAAACCCTTGCAATAAGCTCTTTTTGAGCATTTTCCATAACATTTAAAATTTTATCCGTGATAATATTTTCAAAATTTATTTTATAAATTGAATTAATTTCATTTATAAAAAAGCATGGGCTTGTGATATTAATTTCTATAATTTTACCGTCTATAACATCCAGCCCTGCAATGTAAACGCCGTCTTCAAGCAGTGTTTTTGAAATTTCTTTTTCTATAAGTTTTTCATCCTCGGTTAAATCTCCGCGGATTAAATTTTCCTTAACATGTTCGTTAAATTTAAAATCATTATTTGTTGCAACTTTTCTTACCGCAAAATTAAAAATTTCTCCGCCTATAAATATTAATCTTTTATCCCCTTTTAAAATTCCTTTAAGGAATTTTTGCACCATAACCTGTGTTTTACCGTTATTTGTTGCAGTATCTATTATGGCATTTATATTTTTATCATCTTTGTTTAAATAAAATACGCCGCTTGAAAAACATCTGTTTAAGGGTTTGATAATGATTTCTTCTTCTTTAAATAAAAATTCTTTAATGATATTTTTATTGGCGCTTACTATATTTTGCGGTGCAAGTTTCGGGAATTTATTAATATAAAGCTTTTCGTTAAAATCTCTTAAAGCCTTTGGCGAATTTAATATTAAAGTATCTTTATTTACATAATCAAGGATGTATGTTGCATTAATATAATCAATATCAACAGGCGGGTCGGGGCGCATAAATATTGTATTGAATTCATTAAGGCAGATTGACTGTATATTTTCATCTTTGAAGATATTGTTATCTTTTGAAATACTCTTGTATACTTTTGCAAAAGGAAGATTTCCTTCAAGATACAAAAGGCCTTTTATTGTAATATAAACTTCAAAACCTCTGTCTAAAAGGCATTTTATAAGCCAGAAATTTGTAACAAGGCGGTTAAATTCAAAATATTTAAGTTCTAATTCATCAATAATAAATAAGATTTTTTTCATAACATTGATTATATTACAAAAAATTATAGAAAATAGTTAATGCCAAATTTACCATTTAATTGTATAATATTTTACGGGCATATGGCTTTAATATTATAGTTTTTGTTAGAAAGTATTCTGTAATGTCTGATATTAAATATGATAAAAACACTATTGATAATTTAATGAAAAAAATTAAAGAAAATCCTGATGTGATTGAAAATTACAGAGAGTTATCAAATATTTATGTTGTAAATAACGAATTTGACAGTGCTTTAAGTATTTATAACAAAATGCTTGAAATTTTTCCGGACGATATTCAAGCTTTGATAAATTCAGGAAGTATTTATTTTTATAAAAAAGATTTTCAAAAGGTTATTGAATTATATTTAAGAGCGGCCGTAAAAGACCCTTCAAATCCTTCAATTTATTTTAATCTGGGGAATGTTTACGCTGAAATCGGCAATTTTTCAAATGCGCTTAAATATTATACAAAATCTATCGAAATGGATAAAAACCAATCGCAGGTATACAGTGCTCTCGGGATTTTATTTCAGGATAATGATAACCTTGAAGAAGCTAAGGAAAATTATAAAAAAGCAATTGAACTCGAGCCTGACTGCGGAGAATATTATGTATATCTGGCTAATATTTTTCAAAGAGAAGGAAATTTTGAAGAAGCCGCTTTATATTATAAAAAGGCGCTTGAATTTAACCCTGAAGATTCAAAAGCAGCGCTTTGTCTTGCTAATGCTTATGCTTCAATGAAGATGGAAAATGAAGCGTTTAAATATTTTGAACGCACGGTGAAAATTGAACCTGAAAATTATTCAGCCTGGCTTTGCTGGGCGATAACTTTATCTGATGCGGGTATTGTCGATAAAGCGATGGAATTATATAAAAAGGCAATAGAAATTGACCCCATAAAACCCAATGCTTATATACTTCTTGCAAATATTTTAACGAATGAAAAAAGATATGAAGAAGCAATTGAGCTTTATAAAAGCGCTATAAGACTTGTGCCTGCGGAAGAAAAAAGGGGCCGCAGCATCCTTTGCGTATTTATTGCAAATGCCTATATGCTTTTAGAAGATATTCATAACGCTATTGATTATTACAGAAAAGCCTTAAAAGAGGCGCCCGAAAATAATGAAGTAAGACTTATTTATGTTGAAATTATGAACGCATATATTACAAGAAAGGTGCAAAAGCAGTAGATGAAAGGCGTTTTTAAATACGGAAATCCTATAAGCTTATGGGATAAAACAGTTGCAATTACTACCTATTATACATTCGGTTTAACCGGGATTATCTGGCTTATAGCATCAATGCTGATATTCAAAAAGAATGTTATATCTTTTACGCTTTATCATATTTATCAATCAATTTTTATCTCCATTCTTCTTGCGGTTTTATCAATGGTATTAAATCTTGTTTTTCAATTGACCGTAAAAATTCCTTATATCGGAGATTTAATCGGGCATATTTATTTATGGCTTTTTCAGGTGCCTGTATTTTTTACGTTTTCGCTTTTTAACTTTGTTGTTTTTGTAATAATAAGCTATCTTGCACTCGGTGCACTTTTAGGGAAAAGAACTTATTTTCCTTTTATATCGGATATTATAAGGGCAAATTTCGGAGATTAGGGAAACTATATGACGGACGGTTTAAAATTATCCAAAAACATAAAAATGGTAATATCCGATTTTGACGGAGTTTTTACGGACGGGTCGTTTTTGCTGGATGAAAATTTAAATCAGCAAAAAAGAGTTAATTTTGTTGACATTATGGGCGTTTCCATTCTTTTAAAGAAGGGAATAATTTTCGGGATAATATCAGGCGAGACCACAAACATTCTGGAATATTTCAGGGAAAAATTCGGTATAGAAGAAATTCACAAAGGGATAAGGCAAAAGGGTATAGTTTTAAGCGAATTAATGAAAAAATACAACGTAAAGGCTGATGAAGTTTTATATATCGGGGATGATATCAATGATATTGCAGCTTTTGAATGCGTTAATTATAAAATAGCTCCGAAAAACGCTAACCCTATTGTAAAAATGCTAAATGGAATTCAAATTACAAATTCTATGGGCGGAAACGGTGCTTTCCGCGAAATGGTTGACTGCCTTATGACATATGTTTGATATTGAAAACGGTTCAAGGTAATATTTAATAACTATGGTTTCAGATTTTATAAGAAAGCTTTTATTCAGAACAAATAAGCTCAATGCCCTTGTAAACAAATATAAAAATGTGGGCAAAGAAGTGGGTTTGCCTTCTCTTGCTTATATAAACTGGGGGATGAAGCTTCTTGATGAAGGAAATTCAAAAGAGGCTCTTAAAAAATTTGAAACAAGCGTAAGTATGGCATATAAAAACCCCGAAGGATATATTAATATCGGGATTATTAAAGCAAAAAACAACGAATTTGATGAAGCTATAGAATGCTTTCGCCATGCAATAAGAATAGACAGGATGTCCGCAAAGGCTTATGCACTTTTGGGGTCTGTATATTCTGAAATTTCCGATTTTAAAAAAGCAAAAAAAGCTTTTGATGTATCTTTAAAAATTGATTCGAGAAATTCGCAGACATATATCAACCAGGCGATTTTTTTAGCAAAATTTGAACATAAAAAAGAAGCAAACGAGGCTTTTAAAAAAGCCTGTATGTACAACCCTTCAAATATGCAGGGGATATATCTCTGGGGTGTTTTGCTTTCACAGATGGGCGAATACAGTAGTGCAATTGAAAAATTTCAAAAAGTTAATTCAATGCTTCCTTTTCATTCGGATGCGCTTTATTATCTTGCATACTGCTTTTTTCAATTGAAAAATTTCAAACATTCGGTTGAATACGCAAGAAAAGCTATAATTATTACGCCCGATAAGCTTGAATCGCATATTTTGCTTGCGGAATCTTATATGAATCTTAATGAAGAAGAAAAATGCTTTAATGCGTATGAAAAAGCTCTTTCTATTTCGCCTTTGACAATGCAGTTTTATTCTTCATGGGGTTTAGCCTGCCAGAATTTTAAAAAGTGGGAGCTTGCGATTGATAAATTTCAAAAGGCAGTAAAATATGATAACACGAGTATATTCCCGTATTACGGGCTTTCTGTTTCGTATTTAAAATTAAACAGGGACGATTTAGCATATAACATTATGCAGAAAATTCTTGAAATTGACCCGGAGCACACAATTACGCTTTATAATACGGGGCAGTATTTCTTTAAAAACGGGCAGTATGATGCCGCAATAGAATATTTCACGCGTGCTTTAAATTCTTCGCATGATACGAAACATATATATTTCAATATTGCAAACTGCTACCATCAAAAAGAAGATTATAAAAATTCATTAAAATACTGGGAAAAAACGGTAGAATACAACCCCGATAATATTGATGCAAAGGTAAATTTAGCAAATACATACGGAATTTTGGGCGATAAGGAAACTGCAATAAGAAAAATCCGCTCCGCGTATCTTCTGGATAAGAAAAACCCGAGAATTATTCTTGTATATGCAATTTTGCTGCTTAAAAACGATGAATATTATGATGCTATGGAAAAATTTGATGCGGCATATGAAATTGATAACAACCTTTTAATTGCAAAATTCGGGAAGATTGAATGCCTTATAAAAACAAATAAAGCAAAAGAAGGGCTCTGTATGCTGGAAGAGCTTGAAAAAGAGCACCCTGACAGCAAGGAACTTTTAATGCTGAAAATTCTTGCATATATAAAACTTTTGGAAGAAGAAAAGGATAATGAATATTTAATCAAGACAACAATTGAGGTTTGTGATAAAATGTTTTCTGTCCATGGGGATTCAGACCCGTGGATTAGAGAGAAGTATAACGAATTAAAGCAAAAGCTGGAGAAAAAAGAGTAAAAGATTATGAGTATAGTTGTACAAAAATTTGGCGGCACATCTCTTGCCGATACTGATAAAATTAAAAACGTCGCCCGTGCGGTCGTGAAAGAAAAAGAGCTCGGAAATGATGTAATAGTCGTAGTTTCCGCTATGGGACACACGACGGATAATTTAATAAAGCTTGCGCATGAAATTTCAGCACACCCTTCAGAACGCGAAATGGATATGCTTATGTCTACGGGCGAGCAGGTTTCAATTGCGCTTTTAACAATGGCAATTCAGGAAATGGGCTACAGTGCCGTTTCTATGACAGGGGCGCAGGTAGGAATTTTAACCGAAGAAACCCACTCTAAAGCAAGAATTGTTGATATCAAAACGGATAAACTCGAAAAACACATTGAAGAAGGCAAAATTATTATTGTTGCAGGTTTTCAGGGTGTTACAAAAAAAGGTGAAATTACAACACTCGGCAGAGGCGGTTCTGATACTTCAGCCGTTGCGATAGCTGCAGCCATGAAGGTTGACAGGTGTGATATTTACTCTGATGTGGAAGGAATTTACACCACAGACCCGAGAGTCGTACCCACCGCGCAAAAATTAAAAGAAATTTCTTACGAAGAAATGCTTGAGCTTGCACGTGTCGGGGCTAATGTTTTACACCCCAGATCCGTTGAAACCGCAAAACAATTTAATGTGCCGATGAGACTCAGAAGCTCATTTAAACTTGATGATTTAGGAACTTTAATAATAGGAGTTGATGAAATGGAAATTTATAAACCCGTGACAGGCTTAGCTTGTGATAATTCGCAGGTAAGGGTTGTAATTTGTGATGTACCGGATAAGCCGGGTAATGCGGGCAAATTGTTTACCCTTCTTGCAAAATATGAATTGTCCGTTGATATGATTATTCAATCGTATGCAAGATCTCACGATAACACAAACGATATAGCATTTACCATCGATAAGGATGATTTAACAAGATTCTGTGCTTTTAAAGATGAAATTACAAAATTAATGAACCCGAGCAATATTCATATTGATGAAGATATTGCAAAAGTTTCAATTGTGGGTGCAGGCATGATTGACCGTCCCGGTATTGCATCAATGATGTTTGAAACTTTAGCAAGAGAAAACGTAAATATTAAAATGATTTCAACAAGCGAAATTAAAATCAGCTGTCTTGTTGAAAAATTTAATGCTAAAAAAGCAGTGCAAGCGCTATGCAAAACATTTGAGCTGGATGGAGCCGAAGCTGCTGTTGTTAAAGGAACTTTACCGGACTAATTTATTACAGACAGAATGAAATTAAAGAGTGATGAAAAATTTAAGCTCATTTTAGGGCTTGGAAATAAAGATACAAAAAGCGCCATCGATACGGCGCTTTTGTATGCAAAAGCAGGGGTCAGGTTTTTTGATTTTGCACCCGAAATTTATCCTGATTTTATAAAAGCACTTAAAAAAACAGGGTTTCAGGCTTCAGATTTTACGCTATGTGTTTCTGCCGCGGTTCTTGGCGATATACACGGAAGAAAAGCTAAAATATCGGATGTTGTTTGCTCAGGGTGTGGGCTTTGTGCGAAAAACTGTCCTCAAAATGCTATAAATCAAGATAAAAAAACCAAAAAAAGCGCAATTGAATTAAAAAAATGTATCGGCTGCGGGCAGTGCAAGAAGATTACGGGGTGCTATGCCATATCGTTTGATTATGCCAATTTTGAAATAAATACACTGAAACAGCTTATAAATCAGGGTTATGTACCTGATATGGTTGAGTTTCACGCTTCAATCCCCGATAAAAAGCAAATTATTGCAGATTTTAAAGATATCTTAACAATTTTTAAAGGAGATATAAGCGTCTGCATTAACAGAAGACTTTTTCTTATTGAAGAAACAATAGAGCTTCTTGTGGAGATGAAAAACTTATTCAAGGCGGCAAATTATGATGCCGAGTTTCTTGTTCAGGCAGACGGCGCATCTATGAACGGCGGGGCTTCGGATGAAAATTCCACGCTTGATTGTATTTTATTTGCGGAAGAATTATTGGAATTTTCAAAAACATTCGGTGTAAGGCTTATTTTATCCGGCGGAACAAATATAAATACGCCCGATATGGCGCTGAACCATTTTGCGGATGGCGATGATTTTCCGATAATTGCCTACGGCACCTATGCAAGAAAAATCGTTTCAAATCTGCCTCAAAAAGAAGCATATGCCGCGGCGAAAAATTTGTATGAAAAAACAGTATCGGTGCAGGGCATATGCTAGATTTGTTAAACGGAACGGCGCTGTTTTTAAAAAATTACGGCATTCAAAATAAAACCGTGCTTGCCGCTGTTTCTGGCGGGGCGGATAGCTGTGTGCTGCTTTTTGTTTTAAACGGTTTAAAAAAGGAATTTAACCTTGATATTAAAGTAATTCATCTGAATCATAACTGGCGCGGGGAAGAATCACTTTGTGATATGGAATTTGTGCGCTCTGCGGCAGAGGGTGCGGGGCTTGAATTTTATTTTGAAACGCTGGATGATGATATTAAAAAAACCGAACTTTCGGCACGGGAAGCGAGATACGATTTTTTTGAACGTGCGCTTAAAAAATTTGACAGCAATGTTTGTTTTTTGGCTCATAATAAAAATGACAATGTTGAAACGTTTTTTTACCGTGTTATTAAAGGAACGGGGGTTTCAGGGTTAGTATCAATTCCTGCGGTGCGCGCACCGTATTATCGTCCGCTGCTTAATTTTTCGCGCGAAGAGATTGAGCAATTTGCTTCATTACACAGCATTAAATACAGAACGGACAGTTCAAATTTTGATACAAAGTATAAAAGAAACTTCATAAGACAAAACATTTTGCCCGAAATCTTGAAAATCAATGATAACGCGCTGAATGCGGTATCGTCTTTGATAAATATTGCAAATGAACACAATGAAATTCTTGAAGATTATCTTAAAATAATTGAGCAGGAAATTTTTGATTATGCGGCGGTGGATTTTGCCTATAAAAAACCTGCTATAATAAGAGACAGGTTTTTAAATTTGAAGCCTGCGCTCCAGCGCGAGATTATATCAAGATATTTTAAGGGGCTTTTAAAAAACAGGGATTTTAAAAATATTTTAAAAATTCAAAATTTTATTATCGAAAATGAAAATTCCACGCTTTCAATCAATAGAGATGCTTTTTTAAAATCGTGGAATAACAGTGTATTTCTTTATAAAAGATAAGCTTAGGGGGTAAAAATGGAAAAAGAGCTTAAAACTTTAGTAAAAAGTGAGGATTTATTTAAAAAGATAGAAAATCTTGCAGATGAAATTAATGCTTACTATGAAAAAAATTACGGATTAGACGAAGAATTAACCGTAGTGTGCGTTTTAAAGGGTGCGGTTATGTTCTTTGCGGAAATTTCCAAATATTTAAAAATGCCCCTCCGTATGGAATTTGTGAGTCTTTCAAGCTACGGTGCCGGTGAAAAATCATCAGGGAAGGTTTCTGCATTGAATTTATCACTTCCTCCTCTTGAAAATAAAAATGTACTTGTGGTGGAAGATATTATGGACACGGGGCTTACGCTTAAATTTTTACTCGATTTTATTGAAACAAAATGCAAGGCGCGCGATGTGAAGCTTGCCGTGATGTGTGATAAGAAATGCGCCAGAAAATATGACATTTCACCCGATTTTTACGCGCTTGATGTGGATGATAAATTTATTGTGGGTTTCGGGCTGGATTACAATGAAATTTACCGCAACCTGCCGTATATAGGGTATTTTGAGTAAAGTTTATTATAATAAAAGCCAATTGCAGATGAGGATGGCAGCGGCAATGCCGATTATATCCGCTAAAATGCCCGTTAAAATTGCATGGCGAAATTTTTTAATTCCAACCGCACCAAAATAAACGGATAAAACATAAAATGTTGTTTCGGAACTTCCGACAATTACAGCTGAAAGTTTTGCGGCATAGGAGTTTGCACCGTTGGCATTAACGATATCGGAGAATATACCCAGTGTTGCTCCGCCTGATAATGAACGTGTAAGCATTAAAGGAAGCGTATCAACAGGGATTTTTAAAGCTTCAAGCGGTGTTTTTAAAACTTCTGCCAGAGCTTCAATTGCGCCCGATGCGCGAAACATTGAAACGGCCGCCATTATAGCTATAAGATAGGGGATGATTTTTACGCTTATTTTTAATCCGTCTTTTGCGCCTTCAATAAAAGTTTCATAAACAGGCACTTTTTTTAAAAACCCTGAAAACAGGATTATAACTATAATTAAAGGCAGAATGAGGGTTGAAATGAGGTTTAAAATTTCTTTCAAAATAAACCTCCTTTGCCTTTATGTTTAAGGCTTTTCAGACTTTTTTTGTGTTTGAATTTATTTTCTTTCGGCTTTTCTTTGAAAAAATCGTCTTCCGCAGGTTTTTTGAATTTATTCAATTTATTTTTGTATTTGTTTTTTCTTGTGTTTTTGTCTTTAAAAAACGGAGCCAGAATTTTTGAAATAATTATGGCTGAAATAAACGCTATTGTTGTAACAATAAGGGCGGGCAGAATAATTTCCGTCGGGTTATCGGCCTTTGAGGCAATTAAAATTGCAATTACACTTGCGGGAATCAGTTGAAATCCTGCAGTATTCATCCCAAGGAAGGTGCACATTGAATTGCTTGCGGTGTCATCGCCTTCACCATTTTTTTCAGCTTCATATTTTAAATCCTGCATTGCTTTTATACCGAAAGGTGTTGCCGCGTTTGAAAGCCCTAAAGCGTTTGCGCTGAAATTAAGTGCTATATTTGAAAAAGCGGGACTGTTTTTTGGCAGTTCATTAAAAATGAGTCTTAGAATCGGGCTTATTAATTTTGAAAATTTTTCAATTAACCCTGAAATTTCTGCAATACGTACAATTCCAAGCCAGAAAGCCATAATTCCGATTAGCGCAATACCAATATTTACAGCATTTTGCACCGATAAAAGCATTGCATTTATAACATCATCGAGCCTGCCGTTTATGGCACCCGTAAACAATGAAATTAAAATTAATCCGCCCCAGATATAATTCATCCGATATACCTGTTATTTGCGCCCTACAAGGTCAAAATTGTGGTAATTCCAGGCGTTTTGATTAATTTTATAGCGCACCTTATCATCTTCTTTAATTGTTTCGATTAAAACGCGCTCTTGGGCTTCATCTATAACTATGGAGCTTGCAAGTCTTTTGAAAACGGGATATAATTTTGCATTTATCTGTTTTAAACTGAATTCTTTAACATTTAAAATTTCATCAAGATAGCAGGCGCCTGCCACAAATTCATCCAGCGGTGTATTTATTTTTTTATTTTTAACATATTCTCCGAAAGATATAAGCTCCATTCTTGATTTTTTAGCTTTTTTAGCGGGCTTTTTCTCTTCTTCGGATTTTTCTTCTTCCGGTTTTTCTTCTTTGGAAATTTTTTCTTCAGGTTTAGAAATTTCTTCCGTTTCCGTATTTTCTTTTATGTCTTCTTCAATAGGATTTTCTTCGGATTTTGCGTTTTCCTGTTTGTCTTCATTGCTTTTTTCAGCAGTTTCTTCCGTCTGCGGTTCTTTTTTTACAAGGTCTTCAAGCTTTTTCGGGTCGCCGTATTCAAGCTTTGCCGCTTCTTTAAAATTGGTTTCAAAATTTTCCCATTCTTCTTTTTTATAAAGAATAGATTTAACATACTGGTCAAATTCGCTTCTTATGATGTCAGGAATATCGCCCGCAATGGATAATTCGCACACTCCTGAGTATTTAACGGTTAATTTATATTTTGCCATATACCATACCTGCCCCAAAAAATTAATTTTAATTTTGGTTTTGTAATTTTAAAATATCTTCACGCCATTTTGAAAGCTCTTCTTCAATGAATTTTGAATCATCCGAAGCGATTTCAATTTCTATTTCGCCCTTTTTAATTTTGAAAACATAATCTGACATATTATTACTAAAAGCTCCTTTTAATTTATTTTTATTATCTAACATACTTTGATTTTTTACAACATTTTTTGACTTTTTTGAAAAAAATATTAAAAAGTATTTGAATAGGCTTTAGAAATTCTGTTAAAAAATCCTCTGTTTGAATGAAACAAAATAAGACAAATTCTTCTATACTAAGTATTGGGAGAATAGGTTTTTAAAATTTAAAGGCAAAAAAGTTGTATAACTATAACTTGATTAATCCTATAAATATTACATACAGAAACCCGAAACAAAATCCTTATACGGAAAATAAGGAAGATGCGGGTAATGAAACCGCTGCACAAAAGCCTGTTTCTTTCGATGAAGGCAGGGGACAGCAGAGGCATTTTCCAAACGGCAATAAAGTCCAGGTTGATTATACAAAAAACAAAGTAAATATTTCACAGGTTGTTGAAGATTTTAAAAGTACAATAGCCGCCATTAACGCGCCGAAAGAAATTTCAGATGAAGTGCATATTTATTTAGGGCTTGTTGAAAATGAATCCAAAAAGGAAAATCCTTCAAGGGAAATAATTTTATCCAATTTAAAAAATGCTTCAAAAATTTCCGATAAATTTATTGAAGACAGTCTGAAAAAGCCTTCTACCGTTGTGGAAGACTGGGTTAACGCTTTATTTTTACAAAATGTGGAATTAAAGGCTGATCCTGAATTCATAAATGAAGATTTCAGAGTGCAGATTCCCGAAAAGAAAGCGTCCGAAGCGGGCAATCAGCCTTTAGGTTCTGAAAATAAAAGTGTACAGGAAATTTGGGATAATGTAAATGCTGATAATACAATAGGGGTGCAGCCCGATTCTGTTAAAACTTTTGATAAAATTTCAACGGCGGATGATTTTCAAAATGCGCCTTTAAATATTTACAATATTCCGCAAAACAAAGTTACCATTAATGAAATTAAGCCTATAGGGCAGGTTTCTTCCTATGCGGCAGCCCCTTTGGATGCTCAAATGCCCATTGAACCTGCATTCGGCGGTAATATTTCAGGAGCGCAGGTTTTTGAAGCCGCAGTTCCTGTTGATACTGATTTGACCTATTCAACTACAGCGGCTTCCGCGGAGTTTTCTTCGGAAGCCGCTGTTTCTTTTGTTGAAGAAGCTGAACCTCAAAATGCCGTACACAGGCTGAACGCTTCAATGGATGCGCCTGCAGTTTCCTTGCAAACCGTTCAAAATTATAACCTTCAGGCGGAAGAATTAACCCCGCTTCGCACGGTTCTTGGCGAAGAAGAGCAGATTGCAAGAAATAATTTTATCAGAGCAAAAAGAATCGTAAAAGAAAACGGCGACCCGATGAGCGCTTTAAAACTTTATGATGAGGCATTAAAACTTGTTCAAGATTCAGGATATGAAAATTTAAAAGCGGCCATTCATTTTGAGCGCGGCAAGGTTTTTGATGATTATGATTATGCCGAATATGCGCTTCAAGATTATAATGAAGCCACAAAGTGCAGTGACAATAATTTAAAAACACATGCTCATCTTAAGATGGGGAGGATTTATGACGATTATGTGATGTTTGACCCTGCGGTTGAACAGTATTCACTTGCGGTTGAAACATCCGAAGAAGCGCAAAACCCTGCGGGTAAAACAAAAGCACTTAAGTATCTTGCAGGTTTATTTGCAGACAGATACGATAAAGAAAATACGGAAGTATTCAATATTCTTGCTGTTGATTCCGCTTATGAAACCGGTAATTTAAGAACAATTGCGGGTGTTTTGACGGAGGCTGCGGAAAATTATGAATATGTGGGTGAGGATATTAAGGCGCTGAATACCTACAAACAAGCAGCTAAAGCGCTTTTTGACCTTCAGGATTACAATGAGCTTTCAAATAATTACGAAGCTGCATCTGCTATTATGGCAAGGCTTGGTAACGAAACTAAAGCAGGGAATCTTTTATCAAAAGCTTTGATGTATCGTCAAAAAGCTGAACTTTAAAGGGCGAAACGGGCAGTACAAGCTTAATTGCGCTATGGCTTACCTTTTTATCGGATTTCATCGCATTAAACATATCATCTTTATTTAAATTTTTCATATCATTTGAAATCAAATCATAAGCGTAAATCAAATCCACCGCGTTTTTATAGTATTCTCTGTCTATAAAGCCTCTTGAAAGCGCGGTATTAAACGCCATAATCATGCCTGCTGCAACAGCTTCGCCGTGCGTATATTTTTTATAATATGTAATTTTTTCAAGTGCATGGGCAAAAGTGTGTCCGAAATTTAAAATTGCCCTTAAACCCTTTTCGCACTCATCTTTTGACACAACATCCGCTTTCATGGAAACGGATATATAAATTATTTCTTCCCAATGATTTTTTAGCTCATCGTATAAACCGCTATTTGCATTGTCTTTTAAGGTTTTTAATATATTGAAAAAGCCGAAATTCCTATCCGATGCACTGTTTTCAATAAAAGCATATTTCAAAACTTCTCCAAGACCTGTTTTTATCTGGCGTACATCAAGTGTACCAAGGGTTTTGGGGTCAATCAAAACAAGTTTTGGCTGTTTAAAGGCGCCTATAAGGTTTTTTCCCATTTTATGATTAAAACCCGTTTTTCCGCCAACGGATGAATCTACTTGCGAGAGAAGGGTTGTAGGGATTTGAATATAATCAATTCCCCTTAAAACGCTTGAAGCGGCAAATCCTGCCATATCGCCCACAACACCGCCGCCAAAGGCTATAATACAGTCGCCGCGCTCAATCTTGGCTTCAAGAAGTTTATCCATAATGTATTCAAATGTCTGGAAATTTTTGTATTCTTCCCCGTCTTCAATTTGAATTATATGTTCAAAATTGTCTAAGACCCTTTTGTAGAGCGGGTATATGGTTTTATTTGTTATTACAAAAAAACGCCCGTTTCCTTTATAATTTTCGGTAATTGCGCCTTTTATATCATCTAAAAGCCCGTAATTAATGATTATTGGGTAGCTTTTTTCTTTTAATTCAACCGTTAATTTTTTCATAAATCTCAGCTATCTCATCCGTTATTTCTTTTGCAGTCTTATTTTCCGTGTTTATTTTAAAATCAGCACATTCATATTTTGCACGCCTTTTATTTAAAATTTCTTCCAGCGTTTTTTTGGGGTCTTTTGTCATCAAAAGCGGTCTTTTTGTATCGTCTTTAATCCGCTCATAGAGAGTGTTTGCAGAGGCTTCAAGGTAATATATGCGCCCTGTTTGTCTTAATTTTTCAATATTTTTTTTATTTTCAACAATTCCGCCGCCCGTTGATATAATCAGCTTTTGCCCTGTTTGAAACGAATTTATGGTATCAAATTCCATTTCTCTAAAAGCCGCTTCTCCAAAGGTTTTGAAGATTTCGGGGATGGTCATTTTCCGGTTTTTTTCAATTAATGCATCCAAATCAATAAAGCCGAGTTTTAATTTTCTTGATAAAACACTGCCTACGGTTGATTTTCCGGCGCCCATCATTCCTGTTAAAATAATAGTTCTGTTTTTAGAATTTTCTTGCGTATTGTTCATATTTTTTAAAATTTTCCATCGTTTCATCAAAGTTATCGGCGCCGAATTTTTCAAAAAAGGCGTCCAATAATATTATAGAGGCAAAATTAAGGGCTACTGTTCCAAGCGCCTCGACGGCACATGTGTCAGCCCGTTCAAAATGCGCCTTTTCCTCTGTTTTTGTTTTGATATTTATGGAATTCAGCGGTTTTCTCATTGTGGGAATAGGCTTCATTGAAAGTCTTATGACGATATCCTCTCCGTTTGTCATACCGCCTTCTATGCCGCCCGCATTATTTGTATTTCTTGTAACGGCAAGGTTTTCACCCTCTTTTAAAAATATTTCATCATGCACCTTTGAGCCCGGTAAATTTGAAACCTCTTTTCCCATGCCGATTTCGACCGCTTTTACTGCGGGAATGCTCATCATGGCTCCAGCTAAACGCCCGTCGAGTCTTCTATCCCAGTGTACAAAGCTTCCAAGCCCCACAGGCAGATTTTTAAACCTGATTTCCACCTCTCCCCCTAGGCTTTCACCGTCTTTTTTGGCTTGTTCTATAATTTCATCCATCTCTTTCTCGGTGGTTTTTCCGCCTATAGAAAGGGTTTTGGCTTCTCCTGTTATATTAAAATTTCTTAATATATTCTGGCAAATTGCCCCGACAGCTACTCTTGCTGCGGTTTCACGTGCACTCGAGCGTTCCAGAATATTTCTTATATCTTTGTGGTGATATTTTATTGCTCCTGCAAAATCCGCATGTCCCGGGCGTATGCGGGTAATTTCTTTTTCTTTTATAAGATTTTCAATTTCTGTGCGCGTTTGATTATCAAGTCCGTCAAAGTCAATAGCAGTAGCACTCATCGGGATTTTCCAGTTTTCAAAATCCTTATTTTGAATTTCGATGCAGATAGGGGAGCCCGTTGTTTTTTGAAACCTTACACCTGATTTTATTTCAATTGTGTCGGTTTCAATTTTCATTCTTCCGCCTCTGCCTTTGCCCTGCTGGCGGTTTTTGAGCTCGTTATTTATAAAATCCAAATCAAGATAATATCCGCTTCCAATACCCTCTATGATTGCATTCAGGCATTTTCCGTGTGATTCTCCCGATGTTAGAAATCTTATTGACATATTTTATCCTTTTATAGTGCGCTTTTTGTGTTTATTTACCTGTACATATACACTTACAATGTAAGGTTAAATGTATTCCCAGGGTATATGTTCTTTTGCTATAATCGTTTCTACGCCTGCTTTTGAGATTAATCCCTGAATTAAAGGCAGTACGGGCAGTTCTGATTCAAAATGCCCGATATCCGCTACAGCAAACCCCTGAACTTCAAGCGCGGCGTGGAATTTGACGTCTCCTGTAATGTATAAATCAACATCATACTCTCTCAATTTTTTAATTGAGCTTCCGCCTGCTCCTGCGCAAAGGGCTACATTCCTTACAGTTTCTACGTTTGAAGGGTTTATAAGCTTTATTCTTTCAGACCCTACTGCCATTTTTACGTTTGTTAACAGCTCCATCAGGTCAATTTCGTCTTTCAGGTGGGCAATTTTTATGTATTCGTCAACTGTTATAAGGTTTTTGAATCCTAAAACTCCTGCAAGTGCGTCTGTAGTTGAGCCGTAGGTTTTATCAAGGTTTGTATGGGCGCTATATACGCATATATTGTGCTTTATAGCCTCTACTATTATGCTGCTGTCAATTTTGCTCAATTTGTCGAAAATTAAGGGATGGTGCGTGATTATAAGGTCACAATCGTTTGTAATTGCTTCAGAGAGCGTTTCTTTGGTTAATGACAGTGCTATTAAAACCCTGTTTGTGTAGCCGTGGTGCAGGTTTATCTGCCATCCTGAATTATCCCACGGTTCCATTAAATCAAGGGATGCGTACTTTTCAATTTTTGAAATAATTTCATCGGTTTTAATCATAAAACTCGCTCCAGTATGGCTTTTGCCACATTTTCTTTACTATTTTTTTCGATATGACAGGTATTTCCCGCCTTATCTATTATCCAAACCTCGTTTTCATCAGTATTTAGGGCTGTTTTTGCTTCGTTTGCAATTATGAAATCAGCATTTTTAGCTTCCAGCTTAGCTTTTGCGGTTTCCAGAATATTTTGTGTGCCGAGTGAAAAACCTATTGTTTTTTGATTTTCCGTTTTTATTTTACCTATTTCCTGTAATATATCAGGGTTTTGCACTAATTCAAGCGTTAAATTTTCATCCTGTTTTTTTGAAATCTTTTGCTCTGCTTGGGTTTTCGGGCGAAAATCACTCACGGCGGCAGCCATAATAAGATAATCCGCCGTTTTGAATTTTTCTTTTATTTTGTTTAACATGTCAAGTGTAGAATTTACAATTGTTATTTTGTAAGGAAGCCTTTTTTGAAATTCTACCGTGCTGATTAATTCAACGTCATACCCCATAGAGTGGGCGCAATCCGCAAGACACAAGCCCATCCGCCCGCTGGATGCGTTAGAAATGAAACGTACGGGGTCTATCCACTCTTTTGTTCCGCCGGTTGTCACCAATATCTTCTTTTTTGGCGTTAAATCGGAGGAAATGCTTTCAGGGCAAAGAGTTTTAAGAATTAAATCATAAATTTTTTCAACGCCCGCCATTTTGCCGTTTCCTTCATATCCGCAGGCAAGCTGTCCCGTCTCGGTTTCAGCGATTTTTATCCCTTCATTTTTCAGGGCATTTATGTTTTTTTGAACAAAAGGATTGTTGAGCATTCCTGTATTCATCGCAGGTGCAATAATGACGGGCTTTTTGGAGCCTAAGTAAGCGTTAAATACGCTTGCAATGAGGTTATCAGCTATTCCTGAGGCGATTTTTGAAATAGTGTTTGCCGTAATTGGCGCTATAACAAATAAATCCGCCCAGTCTGCAAGTGAAATATGCTCCGTACTTTGTTTTGGGGCAAACTGATTTATATAAACAGGGCTGTTTGAAAGGGTTTCAAGCGTTTTTTCTCCTATAAATTCAAGCGTAGAGGGGCTTATAACCGTTTTCACGCTTGCTCCTGCTTTGGTTAGCATTCTTATCAATTCGCAAGTTTTATAACAAGCAATGGAGCCTGTGAGACCGAGTAAAATTTTTTTCCCTTGTAAAATTTTACCCTGCAGATTATCCAAATTGTTATTCAAATTTGTATTATCTTTTGAAGAATTATTTTGCATTTTATTTTCCGTCTTGTTTTAAAATTTGGATATCTTTTTCTTTATTATAAACCGCCTGTAATTTTTCAAGCGCATCTTCAATTTTATCATTTTCAATTGAATATTTATATAACGGTGCCAGTGTTAATTCCTGTTTTACCTGATGAAGCCTTTTTTGAATAGCTTCTTCATCTTCTGTTTTTCTGCCTCTCAGGCGCTTTTCAAGTTCGTCTAAATTTGGAGGTGTGAAAAAAATTGTAATACAGTCAGGGAATTTTTCCATAATTTTTTTAGCACCCTGGGTTTCAATTTCAAGAAGTACATCAGCCCCTTGTGATAAGGCTTTCAGCACGAAATTTTTCTTTGTGCCGTAATAGTTATCCGAATATTTTGCCCATTCCAGAAATTCATCATTTTTTATTGATTTTTCAAAATCTTCTTTTTCAACAAAAAAGTAATTTACCCCGTGAACCTCTCCGGGGCGGGGTTTTCTTGTGGTTTCAGAGATTGAATAGATAATATTGTGGTTGCTTTCAAAAAATTTTTTTAAAATAGTACCTTTGCCAACCCCTGAAGGCCCTGTAATTATGAATAATTTCCCGTTTTTATTTTCCATTTGTAAATTATACACTAAATTTCGCTATAAAAAAAGATGGCAAATTTTCTTTAAAAACGCCATCTTTTGTAAAATCTTTTTTGCTGTTTTATTCATCCTGTTTTTTAAACGGGTTATTTTTCAGCAGATTTTTTTCAATATCTAAAATCATTTTTCCTTTTGCCGTTAGCTTTTGTACTTCAGGCAATTCGGTTTGATTTTGTTCTTTATTGTCCGCAGATGTTTCGCCCTCTTTCTGTTTTGCGGTTTCTGCTGGTTTATTTGTTTCGTAAATTTCTGTCATAGCGCTTCTTAATATTTCCCTGTTTTCTGCTTCTTCTGTTCCTTCTGCCGCTTCAAACGCCATTGTGTCGCCTAATATTTGCATAGAAGTAAATTTGATATTTCCATCCATCGCATCTGCGGCGTTTTCCGGAGGATCTTCAATGCTGTCAAATATATCCGCCATTACATAGTATGCTTTCATTTCATCTTTGTCAATGACGCTGTCGCCGTTTAAATCCATAAAGTTAAAACTTGTTTTGAACATTTGCATAAAAAGCTCATCTTCTTCTGTTATCGGGGTTTCGCCCGTTGGAAGAAAAGCGTTGTATTCAAGAATTTCCGATTGTTTGTATTCTTCATAAGTAATTTTGCCGTCTGCTTCAATAATATCATATGCTTCAATATGTTCTTGCGCAATGGTTTCAAGGGCTTCTCCGTATGATTCGCCGTCTTCCACAAAAGAATATGGCTTTTCATCCGCAAAACCTGTATATTTTTGCATTACTTCTTCGGCTTTTATATCCCATTCATCCGTGCCTGCAAGGTCTGCATATGTTTCCATTTCTATTAATGTGCATTCATCAATGCTTGTTTGTGTAATCCCCTGCCACAGCAAAAGCTTATCGTATTTATTATAATCACCGGCTTCTGCCTGCCGTGTATCGGGGCTTGATGCGGTACAAGCCGCCTGAGTATAGCCCGTATTCATATTTACGGAAAAATTGCTCATCGTAATTCCTCTTTTAAAATCTCTCTTACAAATATAAAAACAATCCGTTCTTTTGAATTGCTTTTTTCACAAGAGGAATATTAAATAATGTAAAGAAAATTATATATTTTGTAATAAAAAACCGGAGGGTTTTATTTCTCCGGTTTTTTATTTTAAAGTTTTAAACTTCAATATACTCTTTCAGCCTTTTTGAGCGGTTTGGATGTCTTAATTTTCTTAAAGCTTTTGCTTCAATCTGGCGGATTCTTTCACGGGTAACGCCGAACAATTGGCCTACTTCTTCAAGAGTTCTCTGTCTGCCGTCATCCATACCGAATCTTAGTCTTAAAACATCTCTTTCTCTCGGGGAAAGGCTGCCTAAAACTTCGGCTAAATCTTCTCTTAATAATTCATGAGCTACGGTTTTTACCGGAGCATCAGCATCTTTATCTTCAATGAAATCGCCGAGTCTTGAATCTTCTTCTTTACCTATCGGTGTTTCAAGAGATAAAGGCTCCTGAGCTACTTTAATTATCTCTCTTAATTTATTGATTGAAATTCCCATTTCAACCGATAATTCTTCTTCGGATGGTTTTCTTGCAAGTTCCTGAGCAAGTTTTCTTGTAACTTTTTTAAGTTTATTGATGGTTTCAACCATATGTACGGGAATTCTTATTGTTCTTGCCTGATCGGCGATTGCTCTTGTAATAGCCTGTCTAATCCACCATGTTGCATAAGTTGAAAATTTGTATCCTCTTTCATGGTCAAATTTTTCAGCCGCACGGATTAAGCCGAGGTTTCCTTCCTGAATAAGGTCTAAGAAAAGCATGCCTCTTCCTACGTATTTTTTAGCTATTGAAACAACAAGTCTTAAGTTTGCCTGAACCAGTTTTCTTTTTGCAACAGCACCGCTGTTTCCGCCCGCTACAATTTTTCTTGCAAGGTCGATTTCTTCATCAGCCGTTAATAATTTAATCCTGCCGATTTCTCTTAAATACATTCTAACGGGGTCATCAATTGAAACACCTTTAGGTACTGCAATTTCACCTTCTTCATCTTCATCGTCTTCTTTATCAAAGAAGGTAGAACCGGATAAAGTGGCAACATCAATTCCCGCTTGAGATCTTATGATATTTGAAATATTATCCGTTTCAAGAGCCGAGCTTTCAAAAAAGCTGTCATCACTCATATCTTCGGAGTCTTTATCAACCACGCTTATTACTGATTGGTCTGAACTTCTTTTTCTTGTCATTTAGATTCTCCATCTTAATTTGCTGTTTGTCTTACCTGTTCAAAGATTTCCTTTGAAATTGTTATTTTATCTTCTTCTGATATATCTTTTTGCCTGTTTTTTTGTCTCAGCTCTTCTTTTTTGTGCATTATATCCAGATTGTTCAGTCTTGTAAAAGTTTCCTGAACAGAACTTATATAATCGTTGTAGCTAAGTTTTTCGAATTCGGCTGAGGAAAAAATCATTTCACTTAAATATTTTTGTGTTTCGTTGTCATTGTAAAACTTAGAAAAAAGATTTTTTGCTATTGATTCAACATTATCGGATTCGGATATTATTTTGTCAATGTTATCAAGTATCTTAAAATTAGCTTCACTTTTGGGTTTGTAGCCATTCACGGCTTGCACGAAATATGATTTTTTTTCAGGAGTATTTGCTTGAAGCGCAAGTTTTATTAAATTGGTTTCCATCCGCTCATAACGTGCATTCAGGTTATTTCTGGCTAATTTCTTAAATAAAGACTTATCATGCTCATTTGTTACATTTTGATACAAATCTTCCGCCTGCGCTTGTCTTTGTTCAACCTGCTTTTTAATGACAGTTTCATCTATATTAAGTTTAAACGAGATATTTTTAATGTAATCGGCTAAAATAATGGGATTTTTGATTTCTTGTAAAATATACACTATTTGCTGTACGAGTTCGCTTTTTTCCTGTGCTGTCGGGTCTTTTGGAACATTTTTAAACAGCATGGCAAGTTCAAAATCCAATAACAAAGGAGCCTGCTCTATTTCTTTTTTATAGCTTTCGGCACCGAATTCTCTAATGTATTCATCGGGGTCTTTTCCGCCTATTTGCGATACCACGCGGATTTCGCAGACGGTTTCATTATCTGTCTTGTTTACATAGCTTGAATCATACTGTTTTATGTTTCCAAGCCCTGAAAATATTTCTTTAATTACGGCAGCACCCAGTTTTGTAGCTTTTCTTCCGGCGCTGTCCTGATCAAATGCAAGGTATATTTTTCTGTTTTGTGTAAAACGGCTTAGAAGCTTAATATGCTGGGGCGTAAGGGCTGTTCCGCAGGAGGCTACGGCATTTCTTACACCGTTTACCTGCGCTGAAATTACGTCAAAATATCCTTCCATAATAATCACGCCGTCTTCTTCTTTAATGGCGTCTTTTGCACGGTTAAGCCCGAACAGCACCGAGCTTTTATTGTATATTGAAGAATCGGGAGAATTAAGATATTTCGGGTTCTGCCCGTCCAGAATCGCCCTTGCGCCAAAGGCTATAGGGGTGTTATCCACATTCATTATCGGGATTATAAGACGGTTTTTAAATCTGTCCAGAAAATCACCGTTTTTTTCGTATAAAAGCCCCGCTTTGTACATTTCATCGTTTGTGTAGCCGAAATCTTTCAGATAATTTTTTAATTCAAAATTTGAATTTGGGGCAAGCCCTAAGAAAAAACTTCCGATTGCAACTTCTCCCACCCCTCTTTTTTCAAGGTAAGAAAGGGCTCTGTCGTTTTTTAAAAGATTGTTATGGTAAAATTCCATAGAATATTTAACGGCTTCAAGAAGTCTTTCTTTTTCTTTTTTATATTCTTGAGAAGCTCTGCCTGATGAGGATTTTGGAAGCTCTATACCTAAGATTTCAGCCTGTTCCTGAACCACGTCAATAAAGTTCTGGTTGTTTATTTTCATTAAAAAGGCAAGAACATCGCCGCCTTCGCCGCAGCCGAAACATTTAAAAATTTGTCTTGAGGGGGTAACCGTAAAAGAGGGGGTTTTTTCATTGTGAAATGGGCAAAGACCCATATAATTATGACCGGATTTTTTGAGCACGACAAATTTTGATATTACATCCACTATATCCAGCCGGTTTTTTATCTCTTCTGTAACTTGTTGATAGGTTAAATCAGTCATGCTTATTAATACTTCCGCTGTAGTTTAACACCAAGAAAAGTATTTTTGTACATATTTAGGTGATTTTGTCAAAAAAGTTTACAAATAATGTAATTTTTACAATTTTTATTGTAGTCTGTAAGGAACGGGAAATGTAATTTTAGGGCTTTTAAATGAAGAAGAAACCTTATCTTTCAAAGATGGAAAGTGAAGATTTTTATTTTTTTGAAGAATCCCTTCAAGCCTGTAAGGGCGATTTTTCCACCTTTTTTGCTTCCCTGAAAAATGAATATTTGAAAGAAGATTTGGCAAAAATTTATTCTTATCTTTTTAAAAATATAAGAAATGTTGATTTTCTTGATACCTTAATAAGAGAAATTGACACCCTGAGGGATAAAAACAATCTTGATGATTTAATTGATTTTTTGCTTGAATTTAATGCTGATTCCTTTGATAAAGATGATTTTAGCGCTTATATAAACCTTAGAGTACTTTGTCTTAAGGCTATTTCAAACTATAAAGATACAAAAGCAATTACCCCTGTTTTATACTGCCTGAATAACAAAAACGAGCACTATAAAGCCCGTCTTGCAGCGGCTGAGGCGCTCGGGAAAATAGGGGATAAAAATGCGGTGGAGTCTTTGATAAATGTTGTATCGGATGAAGAGGAAAAATCTGTCTATGTAAGAGAATCCGCAGCTGCAGCGCTTGGCATGATAGGGGATATGAGGGCAATTGACCCGTTTTTGAGCATTCTTGAAGCAAAGAAAAATTTTCTTGATAAATTTACATTCTTAAAAGAAAGGGTAATCGAGGCTTTAGGCAAATTTAATATGCCATATAATAAAAGGGTGTTTTTGGCTCTTAAAGAGGCGCTTATGGATGATTCACCGCAGGTGAGACTGAATGCGGTCGAATCTTTGATGAATCTTGCCATAGATAGCGGCGGGGAGCATATCGAAGCTTTTGAACTTATTAAAAATATGATGAAGGATACGGATGAAGAAGTTGCAAGAAACTCTGTTACGGCACTCTACAATATTTCAGGAGCAGAAATTTTATATGAAATATTGAAAGATGAAAATGCGCCGCTTCACTGTAAGGATGAAGCTCAAAATATCTTAAAAGAAGAGCTTTTGGAGGAGGATGGCGATGAGTAATACCGCAGCAGTGCTGTTATCGGGCGGGCTTGATTCTTTTATCAGTCTTGTTTATGCAAAAAATAACGGGTATGACATAAAGCTTGCTTTAACTTTTGATTACGGGCAAAGAGCTGCTGAAGACGAGATTAATTCCGCAAGGGAAATCTGTAGGGTTTATGATATCGAACATAAAGTTATAAAATTACCTTTTTTGGGCGAAATAAGTAATTCCGCCCTTAATAAAAAAGATGAAAATCTTGAATTTGAAACCTTAGGAGCCGAAAGCATGAAGGCTGTCTGGGTGCCTAACAGGAACGGACTTTTTTTGAACATTGCGGCAGCATACTGCGATGCAAAGGGGTATGATTTTGTAATTTTCGGTGCAAATAAAGAAGAAGCGGGAACATTCAGCGATAATTCTTTGGAATTTGCCGAAAAAATTGAAGAATGTTTTAAATATTCTACACTAAAGGGTGTGAAGGTGTTTGCACCTTTGATAGGACTGATGAAAGAAGAAATTATAAATCTTGCCGTAGATTTAAATGCGGATTTAAAACTTTTAAAAAGCTGTTATAACAAAGGAAACGGCACTAAGAGCCATTGCGGCGCATGTGAAAGCTGCAGGCGGCTGAAGAATGCAATATTAAAAAGTAAACATAAATACTTGATAAAACTTTTCTTTTAAAGCATTATAAAGATAAGAATTAGTAAAATGATGAAAAGCATATTTATTGATAAAGAAATAACATATACAGGCAAAGAGCTCTCACCGCACTGGATTTACAGAAATTTCAAGGTTGAAGGCAGTGCGATTGCAGCTTTTATCGGTCCCGTTAAGGTTGATTTATCAGAGATGGTGGATATTGAAGATGTAATCAATGATGAACCCATATCATCCGATAAAATGCTGAATTTTATTATAGAAGATTTTGAAATCGGGCTTTATCATATGGTGGCCGTCCAAAGGCTTTTTATCTGCATTATTAAAGAGGTGCTTGAAGAATACGGTATTGCCGTTAAAAGAAGCGGGGATGACCTTTTTTATGAAGAAAGGAAGCTTTCCGTTTCAATTGCTACAAAATCAATAACATCATCTTTGATTCATACTGCTTTAAATATTGTGAAAACCGGCGCCCCTGTTAAAATATCCTGCCTTGAAGAAATGGGAATATCTGATATTAAAGGGTTTGCGCTAAAAATCTTAGAAAAATTTACATCCGAAATTAAAGATATGAATTTTGCAAAATCTAAGGTAAGGGGGGTATTTTAGATGAAATTTAACAATTCATCTTCGGATTATCTTACCTATAAAAAAAGCAAAATGAACCCGACACGCGTACAGAGAGTGGAAAAGCGTATTGAAAAAGTAAGAAGGGTTGTAAAGTTATCCTTTATTACTTTTTGTATAATGTTTATGTGCGTTGTTATATTTATTAAAAAATATGCAAAACGCGTAGATATTGAATATGGCAGGCATGGAGCCGAAATTTCAAAAAATAATACTGAAGATAATGCTTTGAGTGAAAAATATTTCACTGAAACCTATGACAGTGAAAAAAGATCGATAGATAAAAGGCTTATTTTAATTCAGGAAGAAGAAAATGCACCTTCAGAAAGCAGGGTTTTACCGCAGGACAGAGATAAAAACGAGGTTATGAACCTTGAACACTTTGAAAAATTAAAATCAAACGTGGATGAAATTGATGTTGAAACATCAAATGAAGAGTCTGTGCAAAAGCCAAAACCTGCTTCAAATGTTCAAAATACACAAAATGTACAGCAAAATACAACGGAAACTGCACAAAAACCCCAAAATAACACGGGAAACGGAGAATTGAATATTGATGTACAAGGTATTTATGCCCCGATTGAGCTTGCCCCCAGAGCTAATATAAAAGTGCTTGTGGGAAGATACTCAACTTTTGATGAAGCTAAAAATGCGCAGATTAATATGAAAAATATTAAGAAAACAGCACCTTTTATAAGAAAAGTGGATAATGTTTACTGTCTTCAAATCGGCTCTTACAGCAATATGGATGTTGCAAGAAGTGTTGCGGGCGGATACGGCAAAGACGGTTTTGACGTTTGGATTTACCAGCAATAGTAATTCAATAAAGCTTAATAAACTTTACTTTGCTCTTGACTATTGAGCTTGATGTCGTAGAATTGATAATGCCGAACTAATTTAGAACAAATTTGAAAGGATTAATATAATGTCAATAGTTTGTGAATGCTGCGGAAAAGAATCAAAGAAAGCTTCAAAACTTTCATTCTCACATAAACATCATATATACAGACAGTTACCCAACCTTCAGAGTGTTAAAGCTGTTGTTAACGGTAAAGTAAGAAGAATTAAAGTCTGCACTTCCTGCATTAAAGCCGGTAAAGTGCAAAAAGCTGTTTAATTTTTGCTTTTTAACGAAAATATTTAAATTAAGAAAACTTGAGGTGATGGCTTAACAAAACTTCAAGTTTTTTAGTTTTAAGTCAATAAAACTTCTGAAAGTTTTTTAAAAATATTAAGAAGTGAAGTAATTTGGAAAAAGATTAAATGTGTCCTGATGAATTAATGACCGATGATTTGATGAGAATCTTTGCAAAAAGAGATGCTGCGCGTGCTAAAAAGGCGGCTAATACTGTCGTGAAATATCGGCCAAAAGCACAGACAATTGAAGGAATTAGGGCAGTGGGCAGCTCTTATCTTGAATATAGCCCCGAAGAAGATGAATTTGTGCCGTCAGGTTCGCGTTCCAAAAAAGAGAAAAAACCCGAAAGAACAAAAAACAGCCAAGCTCAAAGAAATGTACATTCAAAAAGAAGCCGGGATATACAGGGTGAAAGGAGCCGTTCAAAAGCAAAAAGCGGTACACGATTAGAAAGAGAAGATCGGCGCCCGAGACCAAAAAACGGTACTCAAACAAGAAGAAATGTTTCATATGCGGATGACCCGAGAAGGGCACGAGTTCAAGACAGCAGATACCGTCCAAAACATGCAAAAAAATCCAAAGGCACGGTTAGTCCCGTTGCAAAGGCTGTAGGCGGCATTGCAGGCGGCGCTTTTATTGCTGCAATGGCAGGACTTGGTATGTTATCAAGCTCGGGCAAGGATAAACTTGAAGTTAATGTAAACAGTTACGAACCTGCTGTAATTTATGAATCAGACAGTTCATACGATGATACATACAGCTTTGCATTAAATAACGGCGAATGCTGCGTGGATTTTGACGAAAGCGAAAGCGGCGAAATTACCGTAAGTGTTCCGGGGGAAGTTGTCTCTGATGTGGTTGAAGAGGCTATTCCCGTTTTAACAATTGAAGAAAGACTGGATGAGATTTTTGCAAACGATCCCGATGCAAAAATCGCTTTTGATGATATTGAAAAAACAATAAATAATATGACAAATGAGCTTGGCGAAGATGCTGTGAGCTTTATAAGGACAACGCGCGATACGTATGCTCCCAGGGTTTCTTTACCTATGATGATTTGTATTTTTGAACATGAATCTTCAGGAAGAATGAGGGAGGCTGACGGCAGTTTGCTTTTAGGAAGCAGCGGCGATACGGGTATCGGGCAGGTTACGCCAAAATGCGAAGAAGATGTAAACGTCAGATTAAACCCTGACGGAAGAATAAGACACAAGGAAGACGCGCATGATAATATTGAAATTGCGGCAATATCTTTGCAAGACCACTGTAAAGTTTGGGGATATGACGTATGCAGCGGGGATGATTCCGATAATTTAGATGCAATTCCTTATGTTTTATCTTCATATAACGCAGGTGACGGAACTGTGCGTGAAAATGGTATCAGACAAGGATATGTAGGCGATTGTTTTGATGAACATTTATACTATATGCTTAAATATCCTGAATTTACGACATATTTTGGATGTGAAGATTTTATAGATTAATGTTTGGAAACAGAGGAATGCTATTTTCCGATTTTATAAGAAAACTGTAAAAAGTTTCCCATAAGATTTTCATTCCACACTTCAACTTCATGCGGCACTGCAAGAACGGTCGGGGAGAAATTCCAAATATATTTAATTTTTGATTTAACAAGAAAATCTGCCGTATTTTGTGCTGCGGCCATCGGTACCGTTAAAATTGCCATTTCTATATTTAATTTTTCTGCAAGTTCAGGCAATTCTTCAATATTATAGATTTGTTTTTCTTTGATTTTTTTGCCGATTTTATTTTTATCGTTATCAAAAAGTGCAATCACATTCAGCCCGTAATCTGCGAAATTATTATAATTTGCAAGCGCCATACCAAGGTTGCCTGCGCCTATTATAAAGGCGTTTTTCGGGCGCTCAAAGCCTAAAGTTTTTTCTATTGAATTTTTTAATTCTAAAACATTATACCCCACGCGGCTTTTACCTGTGTTTTTTAAAAGCGAGATATCTTTTCTTACCTGCGAATCGTCAATTTTAAGCAATCCTGCAATGGCAGAACTCGTAATATTTTCAAGATTATTTTTAATATAATCTACCAGAATGCAATGATATAAAGTTAATCTGTTGATTACCGTATCGGGAAATTTTCCTGTCATAAGTGGTTGTCCTTTAAATAAAAGCCCCGAATTTTGAGGTTCGGGGCTTTTAAGTTTACTGATTTTGAATTTAGTATACGCCGTTGAATGCTTTGATGTAAATTTCTCTGATTTCTTCCATCAAAGGATAAACGGGGTTTGCACCTGTACATTGATCGTCAAATGCAAGTTCAACCAATTCATCAAGTTTTGCGTAGAAGTTTTCTTCCGTTACGCCGGCATCTTTAATTGATAAAGGAAGGTTGATTTCTTTTTTAAGATTTGTGATTGCTTCAAGTAATAAATTAACCTTTTCTTCATCATTTTTTCCGCCAAGACCTAAATTGTCAGCAATTTGACCGTATTTAGCTTTAGCTTGCGGATATTTGTACTGCGGGAATGTTGCCTGTTTTTTCGGGCAGTCATTAGCGTTGTATCTGATAATTTGGTTGATTAGAAGTGCGTTTGCAACACCGTGAGGAATATTAAACGCTGCACCTAATTTGTGAGCCATAGAGTGGCATAATCCTAAGAATGAGTTTGCAAAAGCCATACCTGCCAAGCATGAAGCATAGTGGATTTTTTCTCTTGCAACAGGATCATCTTTGCCGCCGTTGTATGAACGCGGTAAGTATCTGAAGATTAACTTAGCAGCTTCTAAGGCAGGAGAATTTGTAAAGTTTGTTGCCATACAAGATACATAAGCTTCAATTGCGTGGGTTAAAGCGTCAATACCTGATGCAGCGCAAAGACCTTTCGGCATAGTATCAACAAAGTTCGGGTCGATAATTGCCATATTGGGTGTAAGTGCGTAATCAGCAAGAGGATATTTGATGTGTGTTTTATCATCTGTGATAACCGCAAATGATGTTACTTCAGAACCTGTACCTGAGGTTGTAGGAATAGCTACCATTAAGGCTTTTCTTCCAAGTTCCGGTACATCGCAAATTCTCTTTCTGATATCCATAAATCTCATTGCTACATCATCAAATACCGTATCGGGCTGTTCATACATTAACCAGATAACTTTAGCCGCGTCAATCGGTGAACCGCCGCCAAGAGCGATAATTACGTCAGGTTTGTAAACGTTAACCATCTGCATTGCTTCATTGATGGTTGAAAGTGTCGGGTCGGGTTTAACGTCAAAGAAGATTTGGAAATCTACGCCGATATCTTCCAGCACTTTTGTAATTTGATAAACAGCACCTGAATCGAATAAGAATCTGTCCGTTACGATAAATGCACGTTGTCTGCCTTTTAATTCACGTAATGCTAAATCGGTTGCGCCTCTTTTGAAGTATATTTTCGGCGGAACTTTGAACCACAACATATTTTCTCTCCTTTCAGCCACTGTTTTGTAGTTTAATAAGTGTTTGATACCAACGTTTTCACTTACTGAGTTTCCGCCCCAGCTTCCGCAGCCAAGGGTTAAAGACGGTTCTAATCTGAAGTTGTAAAGGTCGCCGATACCGCCTTGAGATGACGGAGAGTTGATTAAAAGTCTTCCTGTAGGAAGTTTTTTAGCGAAGAAATCAATTCTTTCCTGAGTTCTTGCATCTGTGTAAAGAACTGATGTGTGGCCTGCGCCGCCAAGGATTACAAGGTGGTATGCCATATCTGTTGCTTCTTCAAAGTCTTCTGCTTTATATAAAGCAAGGATTGGAGAAAGTTTTTCATGAGAGAACGGATTTTCCATTGCAACTTCCGTTTCTTCACCGACAAGAACTTTAGCGCATTCGGGAACTGAAATGCCTGCAAGTTCTGCGATTTTATAAGCGGGCTGACCAACAATTTTGGGGTTAACGGAGCCTGCTTCGGTTAATATGATTTTTGAAACTTTTTCAGCTTCATTTGCGTTAAGAATGTATGCGCCTCTTTTAACGAGCTCATCTTTAACTGCATCATATACTTCTTTAACGGCAACGATTGATTGTTCTGAAGCACAAATCATACCGTTATCAAATGTTTTTGACATCAAAATTGAAGATACTGCCATCTGAATATCAGCTGTTTCATCAATAACGGCAGGGGTGTTGCCTGAGCCTACGCCCAATGCCGGTTTGCCTGATGAATAAGCTGCTTTAACCATGCCGGGGCCGCCTGTAGCTAAGATTGCATTAATTCCGGGGTGTTTCATAAGCATATTTGATAATTCAATTGAAGGTGTATCAATCCATCCGATAATGTCTTCTGGAGCTCCTGCTTTAACTGCTGCATCCAGAACAATTTTAGCGGCTGCAATTGTTGATTTTTTTGCTCTCGGGTGGGGTGAGAAGATAATTGCATTTCTTGTCTTTAAGCAGATTAAAGATTTGAAAATAGCGGTTGAAGTGGGGTTTGTTGTAGGAACGATACCTGCAATAACACCTAAAGGTTCGCCTACTTTTTTAATACCGTTTACTTTATCTTCTTCTAAGATACCGCAAGTTTTGGCATCTCTGAATTTGTTGTAGATATATTCGGATGCGAAGTGGTTTTTAATAATTTTATCTTCCACAACGCCCATACCTGATTCTTCAACAGCCATTTTTGCAAGAGGAATTCTTGCTTTGTTAGCTGCAAGTGCTGCTGCTCTGAAGATTTTATCAACCTGTTCCTGAGAATAGCCTGCAAATTTCTTTTGAGCAAGTTTAACTCTTGAAATTAATTCTTCAAGGTCTTCAGCAGTTTCAACAGGTTTTCTTAAAACCTCATCATTGCATTCGCATGTGCAAGTGCAATTTTTTTCTTCTGTCATGTTGTTTCTCCTTAAAAATATAAGTATTAAACGATTATTTTCTATTCGTGATTTTATTCACAATAACATCATATAACAAAAACCGGAAATTGCAAGTGTATTTTATACATTCTTTATAAATTTCCGGATTTTTGTGAATAAATATTTAATATTATATTTTTTAAAAGAGAATTTTTAATTTTTACTGAAAAAACCTTTAAATTTATCGAATATTTTATTAAGAAAACCCTTTGTTTCTTCTTTGTTTCCGAATATTGTTTCGCTATTATTACTACTGTTATCATCCGGCATTATATATACTGCATTATCCGGTACCGGGCTTGTGCGATATTTATATAAAAATGAACTGTAAGTTTTATCATTTTTTAATGCCATATATTCTTCCACACTGAATGTACCGTCATTGCCCGCATATTTATCAACTATGGCTTCAATTTTTGTTGTATCAATATTATAGCCTTGTTCTTTTAAATTGCTTAAAAGTCCTACTTTTACTTCGCCCTTTGTTGTTTTGCCGTCTTCAATATGTCCGTTATCTATCCAGCCCATTTCAAGTTTTGCAAAACCGCTTGAAGAATGATAAGCGTCAAGGACATTCCCCCATTCCTGTCCGTTTAAAAATTGCGCCCATTCTTCAGGGGAAAATTCTTCATCTTCTCCCGAATATTCAACAAGCGCTTCGGGAATTTTATCCGTCAGCCCTTTAAGATTTTTATATTCATCCGTATCTTCTTTAATCCCTGAAAACAGAGTATCTATGTGTAAATCATTATAAGCTTCATTGACCGTTATTTTTCCGTCGCCGTTTCCGCCATTTGATACAGAATCCATTCTTGTAAAAACTTCCGTTTTTATGCCGTATAAATACTCCTGTGAAAAACCTGTAACCTGGACACCCATGCTTAATATCTCTCCTCTTGAATCTCTCTTGTATTAATAAAGTATTCAGAGTTGAAAAAATTGCGCGAGTCTTTACGCCCACATTTCAAAATCAGGTTCTTCAAGGCTCATGCAGTGTATTCCCCCGCCTTCCCCCTCAAGGGCGCCCATCATAAAATTTCTGTTATTTGTCCAGATTTCATTTTTGCCTGAAATAAAATATGATTTATCAAGATTTGGTATTTTTGTCTGCAAGTCCTTTTTAAATACTTTTTCAATACTTGAATGGAGTTTATCTTTGCATTTTGTGGAATTTGTTATGTATGAAATTGAGCCGTCAGCGTGTTTATTTACAATTCCGTTCATAAAATTAACCGCCCAGCCGTAATCTCCTGCAATCCTTATCGGGATAAACCCCAGTTCTTCAAGTTTTTCAACCGTTGTATCGCAGGAAGTATATCCGTATATTTTTTGAAAATTACAATAGCGTTCAAATTCTTCTTTGAACCGTTCCTTGTCTTCTTGTGTGCCTTCAAGTTTGTCTATATTTTTCTTTACAAGTTCAGGGTCATTCACAAGTACATAAGGGTACCCGACAGGTCTTATAAACATATCAAGATGATAATTTTGCTGGGGTATAAAATGAATATTTTCGGGCTTTATATTATAGGTTTTGGATATTTTTTCTTTATCATCCGTTGTATTATCTTCTCCGGAAAGCAGCCATTTTTCGCCGTTTGGAAATTTACCTATAAAGGTATTTCCGCCCGTAAGAAAACCTTCTTCCCTCGTGCCTTGAATTCCATGCCAGCCAAACATTGTATACAAAAGCCCTGCAGAGATTTTATTATTTCCTATTAAAAACGGGGTGCCGTTTTTTTCAATTATTGTTTTGCCGTCCTGTGCCCATTTTGTTTTGTCATAAAGAATTTCGAAGGATATGCCTTCTTCTTTGCTTATCTGTTCCATTTCACTTTCAAAAGCATGGCAGTATTCACCGTCGCTGTAAATTCTTTTCAAAGGTGCAGCATCGTATCCTTTAAAATTTATATTTCTATATTGTATCGGGGGGGAGATCGGAAGAGC
>CAJULX010000004.1:0-28288 GCA_910587245.1 Candidatus Gastranaerophilales bacterium | reverse complement strand
GGGGGGTAAAGTTTATCATAATACATACGGGTTTAATGCTTGTGAATAAATTTTTTTGCGCATATTCTATATATGGCAAAACAAGTTGATTTTAGTATTATTTTTGGATATAAATAGATAATCATCTGATTTATAGGGGATTTTATAACGGGTATGGACTTAAACAAGCATAATTGTAATGAAAAGGTTTGTTCTGTGCCTTTCAGATTTTGTGAAATCCATGAAAACGGAAGTGTAACGCCTTGCTGCCCGGCATATTGCAAGGGATACAGTTTCGGGTATGTAAAATTCAAAGGCTTTGAAAAGGTCTGGAACAGCAAAAAAGCAAGCTTTTTCAGAGAAAAAATTCTAAATGGGGATTATTCTTTGTGCAACAAAGAAGTTTGCATGGCATATAAAGAAGAAGAGGCACTTTATCCCGATGAAATCAAGAGAAAATATTATGATAAGAAAGGAAATGTTAAATCTCCTTATGAAATCAAGATGAGCTGCGATGTCGAGTGTAATGTAGCGTGTATCATCTGCAGAGACAAATTTAAGAAAAATTCTTTAAAGCAAAAACTTATACTCGGATTAATTATGTTTAATTTAAGAAAAGTTTTAAAACAAATAAAAATTCTGAATTGTCTTGGGAGCGGAGACCCCTTTGGTTCAAGCACTTGCAGAAAGCTTTTAAAGAAGGTTTCAAAAGATAATCCTGATTTAAGATTTCATATTTGTTCAAACGGGGTTTTAATGAATAGAAATATGTGCAAAAAACTCGGGATAAAAGGTAGAATTAACGATGTTTCATTATCAATTCATGCTTCAAATAAGGAAACATATGATAAAATCGTAAAATTCGGAAATTTCGGCAAGGTTATTGAAAATATAAAATGGCTTTCTGATGAGAAAAAAGACGGCAATATTAAAAATATAAAACTTATTTTTGTTATAAATAATATTAATTATAAAGATATACCGGAGTTTATACGGATGTGTGAAAAATATAATGCCACCCCTGAATTTTCCTGCTACAGATACTGGGAAACGGAATACGGCAAAGATTTTAAACAAACAGCCGTATGGGAAAAAGACCATTCCGAACATATGCAATTTTTGGAAGTATTGAAAGATTCTGCCGTTATCAGAAATAAACATTGCTTTCAGGACAATATTTTTGAACTTATTGATTAAGCTTTGATAAGAAACAGTATTAACAGCTTGACTAAAAAACTCTGTTTTTGTGATAATAATTATACTTATAATAAGTGTTTATGCTTAGTAAAAGAAGGATAGGAGAAGTAATGAAAATAGCTAAAAAATTATTTGCAACAACAATTGCTTTTGCTGCAATAGCTACTGTGGCTTTTGCTGAAGAACCCAAGGTTGAAGCTTATGCACACCCTACGCTTTTCGGTACGCAGAGCCAGACTCTGGTTGATGCTGAAAGCACATATCAAACAGGCGGTCAGATTTTAAAAACAAAGAACAGACTCGGTGTTAAAAACAAAGGGGATGTTTTTGTAAGCTCATGGTCAAAAGATTTGCTTAAAGCAATGAAAGAAAGCCAGGAAAGAGCCGGCTATTCCAAAGATATGTTTAATCCCAGAAAACCCATCTTAAGATCAGAACTGGCTTTTGCACTTGCTGAAGGTTTAAATGCACCCAAAGGTGAAGCGAATTATTCTGATGTTGCTAACGGATACTGGGCACAGGAAGAAATCGGCGCCACTACAAAAGCGGGCTATATGATAGGCTATCCTTCAGGCGTGTTTAAACCGGATCAGCCGATTACAAAAGCTGAAGTATTTGCTACAATTGCAAAACAAATTGATGTTAAATATAATGACGGTGTTCCTTATTACAAAGGAAAAGCTGTTCAATATATCCCTTCATGGGCATACAATGCAACAAACGAAGTTATTGCTTCAGGTCTTTTAAACAGTGTTCCCGATGCTAACAAAGTAATTAATGCAGAATATCTTTCAAAAGAACAGGTTGCATATCTTGTAGGTGCGTTAAAGAAAAACAGTTCTTTTGCAAAAGGCATGACAACCGCTTCTGCTGCTAAATCTTGCTGTAAAGCAGGCGGAGTTACCACTTTAAAAATTAAACTTTTAGACAGATTAAGCGCCAAAACTTCAAATGTAGGCGAAGCTTTCACTGCTAAAACAACTCAGGATGCTGTTGTAGACGGTGTTACATTCCCTTGCGGTTCTATTGTTAGAGGCGAAGTTATTGAAGTTCAAAGACCCGGCGTTAACAAATGCGGATTTATCAAAGTTAGATTTAATAAAATCAAAAACCTTGAAGACAACTGCGAAAAAGCATTACCGTCTTCAATTGCTTCAGCAAGCGCTGATGATGTGAAAAATCCTAATTTTGTTGCAAGATTATTAGGCTTCCCGTTCACAGGTGCAGGCAGAATAGTTGGTGTTGCAGGAAGAACTGCAAGCAGCGCTGTTAATGTTGCAGCTAACGGTTTAGAAGAAATCGGCGATGAACTTGGAAATACTTTTGTTGAAACATTAACGCTTCACCCCGGACGCGGTATGGCTTCAGCTGGAAATGTTCTTGCTACAACAGGTAAAGGTATATTTGATTTTGGTAAACTAATCGTTTCAGGAACCTTCGGTGTTCTTTATGAATTAGGCGATGAAATCACATACGTTCTTGTTCCGAGCTTATCAAATTCTTCAAGCTTAAATCCTAATGAAGAATTAACAATTGTATTTTAATTAATGCAGTTTTAAAAATAAGGCGCTCCTTGAATATTTCAGGGGGCGTTTTATTATGCTGTTTTAAGTATTTGCCTGTTTTTGCAGATATGTGAATTTTACACTTAATATTTATTCACATGATGGCAATTTTTTCTGTTTAAGCGTTTTTTGAATGTATGGTATCAAGTGTGTATGGAAGTTATAATTTTAATCAGGGAAGTCCGATAAATCAAGGATATTATCCTGTTCAATATCCTGCACAATATTATGCACAGTATCCTGTGAATTATGCGGCTCCGCAGCCTGTGCAATATCCTCCGCAGTATCAGGGGCAGCCCGTAATACATGCGGCTTATCCCCCCATGCAAAGTATGGTAAGAAGTCCGCAGAATGATACTTTCCAAAAAACAACAAATGCTGTTCAATCTGCTCCTTTGAATCAATCTGCAAAAACAAACGCGAAAACCAATAAAGCAAAATTAAGCCTGTTTTTTATAAACGATATGCATGGGCATTTTGACAATATGTCAAATATTCTGGGTGCATCTTTGCAATATGACAAAACGATGAAACAGAAAAAAGGCGTTGATTCCATAAAACTTTCAGCGGGTGATAACTACACAGGCGGCGATGTTGAACGTAATAAATTAATGATGAGTTTCCTTGATTATATAGGAATTGAAGCTTCTGCCGTCGGAAACCATGAATTCGATGCAAGTACAAGCGAATTTTTAAATATCGCAAAAGCTTCAAAGGTTAAATTCCTTGCGGCAAATGCTAATGTGCCCGAAGGATGTAAATTCTATGATAACGTTGCAAAATCCGCCGTTATACAAAAAGATGGCGGAACATACGGCGTTGTAGGCTTATTGCCTTTTGACCTTGAAACCGTGGCAAGTAAAAAAGAAGCGCTTGAAGGCGTAAAACCCTATAATCTTGAAGAATCGGTTAAGCTTGTTCAGGCTGAAATTGATAAATTGAGGGCTCAGGGCATAAATAAGATTATTCTTTTATCTCATATAGGAATTGACCAGGATAAGAAAATTATTCCTATGCTTGATGGTGTGGATATTGTTCAGGGCGGACACTCGCACAATTTAACGCCTGAATTAAAAGAAGGCGAAAATATATTAAGAAGCAAATCGGGCGAACCCGTAGTTCTTGTTCAGGCTGGTGAAAACGGTAAATATGCGGGAATTTTAGATGTTGATTTTGATGAAAACGGTATCATAACAGCAGCTTCTCTTGATATTGAACATGCTGACCTTGAAAAGAGCCCTGTATTAGAACATATCAAAACATCGGCTCTTGGAGAGTCTCCAAAAGTGGCGATTTTAAAAGGTGTTGACCCCACTCCCGAAAGCAGAAGAATTGTTCCCTGCGCTTGGACAAATTTTCTTGCTGACGGTATGAGAAATGAATTAAATACCGATGTTGCATTTGTAAATGCCGCAAATATGCGCAAAGTGCCGAAGCTTGGTATTTTAACCGAAAGGGATATCACAGAAACCACGCCTTTAAAGAATACTCTTATGGTTTCAAATATGACCGAAAAAGAAATAGTAAGGGTAATTAAAGATGCTCTTAAAATGAGTCTGCCGCATGATACGGGCGAGCCCGGGATTATGCATGCAAGCGGGCTTGAATACAAGGCAACTTCGGACGGTGAATTATTGGAAATGAGTTTTGTTGATAAAGACGGCAATAAAACCCCTGTTGATGTAAATAATCCGCGCGATGACAAATTTTACACGGTAGCGCATGATTCATTTGTTGCAGAGCCGAGAGATAATATGGAATATCCCGGTATGGCAATTACCGCACATAAAAATCAGGAAGTTCAGCAGTTTAATTTTGATAAAGATAAAACTGCGGCAGATTATATTAAAAAGCTTGCAAACCATGATGAGCTTGAAATAAAGGATGATTTTAGAATTCAAATTCTTGAAAAAGACGGCTCAATTAGAACTTTAAATAAAGGACAAAAGCCTGCGGAAAGTGCTCCCGCACAGGTAAACGCATAAGCTGCCGTTTATTTTTATGCCGCTTTTAAGCTTATAAAAAACATAATAATGCCGATTATCCAGCAATAATAGGCAAAACCTTTCAGGCTGAATTTTTCCAAGAATTTCATGAAGAATTTAATACACAGAAAACCCGTTACAAAGGACATAATACAGCCGATTATTATGGCTTTGAAATTAAAAGTTTGTATATCTGCCATATTTAATTCTAAAAGCGGGTAAATCATTGAAGCAAGGATTATGATGGGTACGCTTAAAATGAAGGAGTACCTTGCGGCTTGAATTCTATTCAGCCCGTTATATATGCCTGTTGCAATCGTAAGCCCGGAGCGGGATAACCCCGGAAAAACAGCCAGACCCTGTGCTATGCCTATAAAAATTGAGGTTTTAAAATCCATAGTTTTTTCAGATTTTTTTAATTTTTCGGACAAGAAAAGAACGGCACCCGTAAAAAGTAATAATATTGAAACAACAGCGGGTGTTTCGGTTAATTTATGCGCAATGTCTTTTATAAAAAACGCAATAATGCAGGTGATAAGGGTTGAAATTATTACAAAAAGGCAGGTTTGAAATTCGGGGGTTTTGTAATTTTTATTTTTAATTGCGCTAAAAAAGCCTGTTACAAGGGATTTCAGGTCTTTAAAAAAGAAAATTATTACAGCAAGCAGGCTTGCAAGGTGAATTAATATATCAAAGAAAATTTCTTCAGAACCTACATTTTGAAAATCTGCGCCTGTTAAAATTTTATAAATTGTGGATGTAAACACAATATGTGCCGAGCTTGAAATCGGCAAAAATTCGCTTATCCCCTGTGCTGCGCCCATTATGGCCGCCTGAATCGTCTGCATTTTCTATCCTTATTTTAAGATTTTTGGTTTTTGTTTAAAGCTATTGTTCAAAATATGAAGCACAGGAAGTTGGTGTTTCAAAAACGCTTACTTTGCTTACATTCGGGATTTCGAGCTTTATTTTTTCGTATAAAAATTTTGATATTATTTCAGAGCTCGGCGAAACGTTTTCAAATTCCGGAAGAGTGTTGATATCGGTATGGTCAAGGTAATTTACAATTTCATTGACTTTCTTTTTCAACACTTTGAAATCAATCAAAATATTTGATTTATCAAGGTTTTCTCCGCGCACGTATACTTCCACCTTCCAGTTGTGGCCGTGCTGGTTTTCACATTCGCCTTTATAATTTAAAAGGTGATGTGCGGATGAAAAATGTGTTTCAATTTTAACTTCAAACATAGGACAATTTTAGCATAAATAAAAGCGTGGTGATAATCCTTTTGCGGGATTTTTAAATTATTTTTTATTTCTGTCGACAAATTCGATGTCGTAGCCTAAGATGTCGGCGATGAGCTTGATTTCTCTGTAGGGGATGGTTTTATTAGAAATTTTTTTTGTTAAATTATTGGCGGTATATTTTTTATTTAGTCTTTTCCCCATTTCCTGAGCAAGTTTTTCTAATGTCCAACTTTTTTTAGTCAGAAGTATTTTTATTTCTGTTCTTATACTTTCATCTACACTCATGAGTGTAATTATACACTTTATAGTGAATAATTGTATTTTTAAGTAAGTTCCTATTGACATCATGAATTATAAGTGTATAATGTGAATAATAAATCACTATATATTAAAATAAGTAAACAAAAAGGAATATTAATATGAATGAAGAAGATAAGGAAACTGCGCATATTGCTTTAATTGAAGCGATGGATTTGCTTTATGTGCTGGAAGTTGCACTTAATAATGACGAACAGCCTACGAGCGATATGACATCTTATGCATTTATTGCTAAATTAATTAAGCGTAAAGTTGCAGGTGCTACAGAATTAATCTGGTCTTAGTGTGTTTTTAACGGTCTTTTATTATAATAAAAAATCTCCCTTATTTTTTATAAGGGAGATTTTAAAACTTTTTGTGACTTGAAACCTAGCCTTTAATTTGGCTCATTACTTCATCAGCAAAGTTTTCCTGTCTTTTTTCCAAGCCTTCGCCTAAAACGTATCTTTCAAATCTTACAACTGAAAGCTTGCCTTCAATTAATTGAGCAATTGTTTCATTCGGGTCTTTAACGAAAGGCTGGTCAAGCAAGCATCTTTGAGCCATTAATTTGTCAATTCTGCCTGCAACGATTTTTTCTCTGATTGCTTCAGGTTTTTTCGCTAAATCTTCTTTGCCCATTTCAATTCTTTTTTCTTCCTCAATAACGGAAGCGGGAATTTGATCGCGTGATACGAATTCGGGAGCGGAAGATGCTATGTGCAAGCAGATATCTTTTGCAATAGCTTTTGTTTCATCGCATTCTTTTTCGCATTTAACATCAAGCAATACGCCGATTTTGCCGTTGTGAACATATGTTGCGGGGCAGCAAGCTGATTCGTATCTTGTAAATCTTCTTATTGTAATTTTTTCGCCGATTTTTGCAATTTGCTCTTTAATAACATCATCAATGGGTTTTTTGCAAACGGGGCAATCCATTTTAAGCATTGCTTCAACTGATTCGGGGTTTAATTTTGCAACAGCTTCAGCCATCATGTTTGCAAGGTTTTTGAAGTTTTCATTTTTGGCTACGAAGTCTGTTTCGCAGTTCATTTCAACCATAGCGCCGATTTTACCGTCGATATAAGTGGCAACAACGCCTTCTGCAGCAATTCTGCCCATTTTTTTATCGGCAGAAGCTATACCTTTTTGTCTGAGAAGTTCAGCGGCTTTATCCATATCGCCGTTTGCTTCAACAAGAGCTTTTTTGGCATCCATCATGCCGGCGCCTGTTTTGTCTCTCAGTTCTTTTACCATTGAGGCTTTTATTTCCATAATTTTTTACTCCTTTTATCAAATAAAAGGGCAGGGCCTTATGTAACCCGCCCTTTTAATAACCATTATTTACGCTTTAACTTCTTCTGTTACGCCTGCATCTTTTGCTTCGATTTTTTCGATTTTGCCTGCAGTAGCTTTATTTTGTCTTAATTCTTTACCTTCTAAAACAGCGTCTGCTATTTTTGAAGCGATTAATTTAATACTTCTTATGGCATCATCGTTTCCGGGGATGATGTAATCAATGCCGTCCGGATCAGCGTTTGTATCAGCTAAGCAGATTACGGGGATATTTAATTTGTTTGCTTCCTGAATTGCGATTAATTCTTTTTTCTGGTCAACAACAAATAAAATGTCGGGCATACCTTTCATTTCTTTGATACCGCCTAAAGTTTTTGATAATTTTGCAAGCTGTCTGTTTAACTGTGCAATTTCTTTTTTAGGAAGTTTGTTGATGTGGCCTGATTCAATGAAAGATTCCAATTCTCTTAATTTGTTAACTCTGCCTCTGATGGTTTCAAAGTTTGTCATCATACCGCCGAGCCATCTTCTGTTAACATAGTACGCACCTGCTCTTTGAGCTTCCTGGGCAACAACGTCGGTTGCCTGTTTTTTAGTGCCTACGAATAAAACATTTTTGCCGCGTGAAGCGTATTCTCTAACGATTTCATAAGCGGCATCAAGCTTATCTGAAGTTTTTCTTAAGTCTAAAATATAAATACCGTTTTTTGCACCGAAAATAAACGGTTTCATTTTAGGGTTCCATTTTTGTGTCTGGTGTCCGAAATGTACACCGGCATCAAGTAATTCAACCAATGTTGCAGTTGCCATAGTAATTTGTCCTTTCGTTTTTTAAATCCTCCGGAAAAAATAATCTTATGCCTATGGTGTGCACTGGCTTTAAACTGCCATACGATTTAAAAATTTTTCCGTTCGAAAACATTGTATTATAAACAAAAATGAAGCGCAAGCAAAAAAGAGGCGCACATTGTAATTTGCGGGTGAAATGTATATTTATGTAACAATAGCGTCATATATTTAAAAATAAAAAATTCACAGGGTTTTATATAAAAGTGTTTTTTAGGATATAAGATTTAATATTTTAATGAAAATTCAAAATATAGATAAAACGGGCTTTTTTGGCACGTTTAAATATAAGGACGGAAAAGAGCGGAATACGGTTTTGGGCAAATTGGGTTTTACCGAAAGGTTTTTTACGGAGCAATGCCTGGATAGGCTTGAATTGTCTATAATTAACGATACGCCCGATAATAAAGAATATGAAATATCCCTCGGGATAAACAAAAGTGTTCAGTATTTAAATTCTTATAAGAATGAAGAAGTATATTTGAGGAAAAAGTATTTAACGGTTGAAGTTTCCGATATATCAGGCGATGAAGCGGAGAATTTCGAAGAAGAAGCATTAATAGATTTAAGCGAGGACAGTTTTATTTTTAATAAATTTAAAAATGTATGGGAACTTCATTCGGGAAATGAAACTTTTAATGTACCGCTAAAAGAAAATATACAAAATGCTTTTAATTCCGCAATAAGGAAAATTAAAGAAAGTCTGAGACAGGAATAAAATCGGTTTTAAAATTCGGCAGTGATTTATAGCCGCACATTGACTGTCGGCGAGTCGGGCTGCTTTTTATTAAATTTACGATATACATTAAGAATATCGTTCACAGGGCTTCTTTGTTCACTTACTTTATTCATGCAGTCTAACATAGCTTTAACATCTTTGGTATTTTGCATTGATTGAACCATAATCTCACTGCCTTTTGAGCCGCTGTAGCAATCTATGTTTAGTTTTGCCTGCATTTCGCTCATTAATTTTTTTGCCTGAGCAGCATTGGCACATTGGACTTTATGATACGGATAGCCTTTAAAAGATGGTCTTTGTATTCCTGTAAGCATTTTATAATTCCAATCGTTGTTAACACCCCGCTATATCGGGCTATTTATTATAAAATGCTGAAAGTTTTCAATTGTTATTTTGTTACAAAAAGTTTACATAAAGAAAATGAAATTTATTTATCCGCATATACCTGCAGCCATTGTTGAGACTGAAATATTTAAACTTTCATCATCGTTTATTTTTTTATAAAATTTTGTTATATCATCCATTGTTCTTACATAGTGATCCGCAATGCCTTTTGCAAATTCGTCATTGCTTGTTGATGCTTCCGCGCAGGCATCGGCTATCACTTTTAAAAGTTCGTCTTCCTTTTTGCCTGAGAATTGCTTTTTTATGCCTTGAACAAGCCAGTCTTCCTTGCCGGAATTGCTTTTCATTATGCTTAATATATCAAATGAATTTAAATTTGATTCAAGAAGGATATTCTTAATGGTATCTTTATCGGAATTTTCGATGGCATCGTTTAGCTGCTCCGTAAAATCAACAATTTCATCTTTAGAAATACTGTTATTTTTGAAAGAAACGGCATTGAGCGTAACAATATCCTGCAGCTCGTTTTCGGATGATTCTTTTGAAGCTTCGGGAAATAATGTTTGAGCATCATTGCTTTCTTTATTTTGTGTAATTCCTTGTAAAACACTCTGTGCAATTTTTACTAAGCCGAAATTTACAGACATTTTTTAAACCTCTTATGCTGCTTTTAATCCATATATCGGCAGTTTGATGATAAAAATAAAAGTTTTTTAAGAAAAATAAACAAAATTTTACAAAATTTTATATTAAACCGTTATAAAAGAAACAGTGTTTAAATATACATTCTGCAAGCTACATTCGAACCGTCTTTTTGCGGTTTCAGGGTAAAAGTATGATTACAGCAGACATTTGCCGCATATTTGCACCTCGGGTGGTAAGGACATCCTGAAACAGGCTGTGTGATGGGGGACGGGGCACCTTTTATATTTTCAAGTTTTTTACTTTTAACCGTCGGAAGTGCCGCAAGCAAATCTTTTGTATAGGGGTGTTTCGGGCAGTTAAATAAAGTGTTTGTATCGGCTTCTTCGATAATCCGCCCCATATACATAATTGAAACATAATCGCAGTATTGTTTTACGATTCCAAGATTATGGGTGATTAAAATTATTGATTTTCCCATTCTTTTGATATCTGAGAGAAGCTTTAAAATCTGTGCCTGAATGGTGACATCCAATGCTGTTGTGGGTTCATCCGCTATAATAACATCCGCATTTGAAGATAATGCCATTGCAATAATCACCCTTTGTTTCATTCCGCCGGAAAGCTCATGCGGATAAGCTTTCATACGTTCTTTAGGGTTCACTATCTCTACTTCTTCAAGGGCTTTGAGTGCGATTTCATAAGCTTTATTTTTATTTACTTTATTGTGAAGCATTATGGTTTCAATCATCTGATTTTCAATTGTGTATAAAGGATTTAGAGAGGTCATGGGGTCCTGCGGGATGAGCGCGATTTTTTTACCTCTTATTTTTCTTAATTCGTTTTCTTTTAAATTAAGAAGATTTTTATCACAGTAGAAAATATCTCCGGATGTAATTTTGGAATTTTTCGGCAAGAGTTTTATTATACTCATGACGGTCATAGTTTTTCCGCAGCCTGATTCGCCCACAACTGCGTGCATTTGACCTTTTTTGAGCTTAAAATTTACATCATGGATTGCGGTATAAAATTTATCATCAATATCAAACCCTAAAGAAAGGTTTTTTATTTCAATAATGTTTTGCATAGAAACAAATATACCACACTGCGGCGGTTTTTTCACTCATCCTTTTTGATATTCAAAGAGCACAATTCATTAAGGTAAAAATGCCTTATATCATTTAATGCTTTTATAAAAAGCGCTTTAGTTTCATATTCAAGTTTCCATTCATTGTAGGCGCAGTGCACGGGCAGATTTTCAAGCGGAGTATCGGGGAAGTTTCTGCACACTGCGGGTCTTTCATTATAAACGGGGCAGAAAGATTTACCGTCTTTGAACTGCACTTTTTTGCAGTGATAAAAATAAGCACCTTCGGGTGGAATATTTTCAGACAGTAGTTCTTTTGGCGGGATATTATCTTTATAAAGTTCAAAGGTTTTCAGAAAACTTTTTGCCGTTTTATCATTATTTTGTGCTTTATAATGAAGTGTTTCAGGGGAAAATTCGCTTACAGCCAAATTACAGCAGGCGCCGCAATTCGCACAGCTTATTTTATTAAAAGCAAGCCTGATTTCGTTTTGTGATTTTAAAATTTCATTTTTAAGAGTTGTTTCAAGGTAGTTTCGTTTTTCTTTCAGGGTTGAAAAAAGGGTGAGCTTTTTATCAATTTCTTTTTTGGATTTTAAGAAAATTTTACGGTAAAACGCACCTTGTGTGTTCAATTAATTTACACCCGCTTTTTCTTTATTTTCAGAAGCCGCATTTTGATTTTGAAGCTTATTTCTCATTTTCTTTCTTCTCATCAAATCAACAAATGCTTCAAGCCTTGTTATATAGCCTGCTTTACCTGTCTGTTCATCCATAATTAATGATAAAATCGGAATATTAACATCTTCCCTCATTTTCGGGAAAATATTCTGTGACATAATTTCGGGCATGCAGGTAAAAGGTGAAACATGGATAAGCCCGTCCGTTCCTTTTTCTTCAGCGTACATAACATCTGAAATACATTCAAGTGCATCACCCCCGATATCGCGCATTAAGTAAGGTTTTGCCATTCTGAAAGCGCGTTCAAGGTGGGTTTCGCCTTTTTTAAACATTTTCGGGATAATGGCATCTTTTAAAAATCCTGAAATTGTAAGGCTGCGTCTAACCTGTACACCCATTTTGCCGAGTTCTCTTTCGATATTCTGGTTTGAAAATTCGTCGTTTACAATGTAAATTTCACCTGTTAAATCTACTTTTAAAACTTCTTTATTTTTATTTATTTTTATGTTGGAAATTTCTTTTAAGCCCGCTTTAAGAGCCTTTTTCAGCTCTCTTGTGGTATTTGCTTCGTCCACCATTTTGAGCGCTTTTTTGTATGCTTTTTCGGAATCGCCTATATTGTATTCGCGCGCCCTGTGGTATGAGAGAAATTTATCAAGCTCATCTATCGCAAAAACTTTTCTGACTGCAATATTTATGGCTCTGATGATAGGGATAGGGTTTTTTGTACCTGTTAAATCGGTTAAAAATCTATACATACCTTTAAAGCCGTCATAAAGATTTAATTCTATATAATTGGCGTCGTAGCCAAGGTCTTTAAGTACGTTTTTAATACTTTTTCCGTATTCACCCAGTCTGCAGATACCGGGGGATGTTATCATTGCGACATAATCCGTGCCGCCTTCGATTGCCTCAATGAAGTTTCCCAAGATTAATTTATAAGGAAGACATATGGCTTCAGGCGAGTTTTTTGTACCGAATGATAGGGTTTTCTTGCTTGTATATGCAGGTATAAAGGGTTCAATTCCGAGTTTTTTAAGGGCTGCGGCCCAGCATATTGAAATTGTTCCCATGTGAGGGAATGCTACTTTTATTTTTTTTGTATTTTTATCTTTTTTCATGCTTAAAATAATCCGATTTCTTAAAACCATTTATAGTTTGACACAAACATAAGTATTTGTTCATCTATCTTTAACTTTTTTGACAATTTTTTAAAAAATAAATAAAATATAAATATAGCTTGAATTGGTGATTGTGTTGGTTATTTCGGGCTTTCAGAAGATGGTGTGTTATGGGTTTTAAAAATCGTAATATTTTATCATTACTTGAAACAAGAACTTGCAGTTTCGGGGATAAAATTGCGCTTGGAATTAAAGGAGAATACGGCTGGAGAGAATTTACCTACAGCGGTTTGGGGTTATTATCGCGCAAGAGCGCAAGATATATTATCGAAGAACTCGATATTAAAAAAGGTGCACGTGCCGCTATTTTATCAGAATCAAAGCCTGAATACGGCGTTTGTGTTTTTACATCAATTTTATCCGGGCTTATATCGGTGCCTTTGGATGTAAAACTTACAAAGTATGAATTAACTTCTATTTTAACGGATGCAGACCCTGAAATTATTTTTGTTTCAAAAAAATATTTTGAAACGGCGAAGTTTTTAAAAGCAGAAATTCCTTCAATTAAATATATTATTACAATCGATGAATATTTCAGGCGCGAAGACAGTATTAATATTTACGATTTGCCTGATTTATACAATGCAAAATGGAGAGCGCGCTCCTCAAATTCCGTTGCTTTTATAATATATACCTCAGGCACAACCGGTGCGCCCAAAGGGGTTGAAATTACTTTTAAAAATATGACAAGCCAGCTTGAAGATTTAGAAGGGGTGCTTGCAAAGATTTTACCCAAACAGGATGTAAAAACGCTTTCGATTCTTCCTATGAATCATCTTTTTGAGATGACGGTCGGGTTTTCGACATTTTTGAATTTCGGTTTTTCGGTTTATTATGCTCAAAGCCTGAAGCCTAAAGATATTCTTTCAATTATGAGAGAAAAACGGATAGAATTTATGATAGTTGTTCCTGCGTTTTTGAAACTTTTAAAAACGGCAATTGAAAATGAGATTAAAAATTCTTCAAAAATAAATAAATACGCATTTGATGCGGCGTTTCTCGCAGCAAAATTTCTGCCTTTTTATTGTGTGAAGAAATTATTATTTAAAAAAATTCATGATAAATTCGGCGGTGAATTTGCCGGATGTATTTCAGGCGGAGCACCTTTGGATATAAAAGTAGGCAGATTTTTTGAAAGAATAGGAATTAAAGTTTATCAGGGATACGGGCTTTCTGAAACAAGCCCCGTGGTATCAATTAATTACGATAAAAGGCGGGCGCTTGCCTCTGTAGGCAGGGCTTTAAAACAATATGAGGCAAAAATAGATTCCAATACGGGCGAGCTGCTTGTTAAGGGGCCTTCTGTTATGAAGGGGTATCACAACAGAGAAGATTTAACGAGAGATGTTATAGATAAAGACGGCTGGCTGCACACAGGCGATATTGCAAAGATTGATAAGGACGGTCATATTTATATAACAGGCAGAATTAAGAATATGATTGTACTTTCAGGTGGAAAGAAGGTTTTTCCCGAAGAAGTGGAAGCTGTTCTTGAAAAAAGCCCGCTTATAGCGGAAGTATGTGTATTCGGGGATACTAAAACCTTTGGTGCAAAGGACGGTGCAGAAGAGGTGGCTGCTGTTATTGTTCCTGCGGAGGAATTGTATCGGGAACATACGGATGAAGATGTTAAAAAGCTGATTATGAATGAAGTAAAGCTTTTATGCCAGCAATTAACGCAGTATAAAAGGCCAAGCAGTGTGATAATCAGAAAAGAACCGCTTGAGCGCACTACAACAAGAAAAGTTAAAAGAAATGAAGTGAAAAAATTTGCCGCAATAGGAAGATAGCATGCACAGGCCTAATTTTAGCTTTAATAATTAATAATAAAAATAAAAAAAGCCTTTTAAAAGGCTTTTTGTCTTAAAATACCCTGGATGCGATTCGAACGCATGACCTACTGCTTAGAAGGCAGTTGCTCTATCCAGCTGAGCTACCAGGGCAAAGTATTATTTTGAATGAAAATCCTGTTTTGGGCAGGAAATCCTTATTTGCTACAGATATTAATTTATCAAAAACAAATACAATATGCAAGTATTAATTAAAATTCACCACAGTTTTATAAAACGATTTTCGGCAGTATTTTATAATCCAAAGCTTACAAGAAGCCTGTAAATGCCTGTCTGTAAAATACCCAGCACCAAAAATGCTACAATAGGTGAAAAATCAATCATCCCGACGGGAGGAATAATTTTTCTGAACGGCAGAAAGAAAATATCGGTAAATTTTCTTAAAGATAAAAACGGTTCTTTAAACCAATTGATATTCGGGAACCAGCTCAATAAAACCTTAATAAGCATTAATAACATTATTAAATTAAAAAACTGATAAACGCCGTATGATATCATTTTATACCCTTGAATTCTTTAGTGTGCTATGGCAGGTGCATTCTTCTTCTTTAATATTTACAATAATTTCATAAAGAAGTTTCTTTAAATGCTCAATATTGTTTTTAAATACTTCCATAACAGCCGCATGGGATACGGGTTCCGTATCAGAAACCAATCCTGCATCATAATCCGTTATTAAGGAAATATTTAAAGGACACATATCCATTTCTTTTACAAGATAGCTTTCAGGATACTGCGTCATATTGATTACTTCAAAACCTTGAGCCGTGAAAAATCGGCTTTCGGCCTTTGTCGCAAATCTCGGACCGTTTATTACAACAACGGTACCTGTTTTATGAAAATTAAATCCCAGTTTTTCACAAGATTCAATAGCCGTCTGTCTAAATTTCGGGCAATATGGATCTGCCGCACTAATGTGTGTTACAAGGGGACCTTCAAGAAAAGTATCTTTTCTTCTGCCGAATGTCCAGTCTACAAATTGATCACAAAAGACAATATCACCGGGTTTTATGTGTTTTTGCAGAGAGCCTGCGGCACATGGGCTTATTACTCTTTTGCACCCGATTTCTTTCATTGCCCAGACATTTGCTCTGTAATTAACATTTTCTGGCGTAATGGAATGATTTCTGCCGTGGCGCGGCATAAAAGCAACCTTTTTCCCGCCGACATCGCCGATTGTTATTTTATCGCTTGTGTGGCCGTACGGTGTTTCTATCGTTATTTCTTTGGCATTTTCCAAAAAGGAATAAAATCCTGAACCGCCAAAAACTCCTATGGTTGCTAAATTTTCCATTATTATCTTATCTTTCTTTTAAAATATCCGTATTGTTTTAGTCTGCATCAGGAAGGGTGTTTGTAGTACCTTCTTTGAGCAATTCCTTAGCGCGTTGTCCCGCTACCACTTTTCCGTCTCTTCTGATACCGAAACCGTATGATTTTTCGCCGCCTTTGCCGTCTACATCCATACAAATAACTGCATAGTAGGCGGGAATTGTATTATAATTTGTAATATTTTTCATTTGATTCGAATTTTTTACACCGGAGAAGTTATCAAGAGGCATAGCCCAGTATATGCCATCCTGTGTCTTAATGTTTACGGTTTCATTGCTTCCCTGTAAAAATACATCCGCACATTTTGAATCTATGTCGCCGCCGCTGAATGTTGTAGCTTCAAAGTTTGTTGCAATAACGCCTGATTTTAAGGTGTCAAGATATTGTTCGCATTGTGTTTCGGTGCTGTTTAACATTTCCGAGAATTGAACGCAGAAATATTTTGAACCGTCGTCACCATCTTCCAAAACGCCTGCAAATGTCGGCTTATCATCAGTGCTATCCAGTAATTCACCGAATTTTCCGCCAGTATTTTGATAAGCATCAGAGTTTACGAGGGCATCAATGGTTCTTTTTAAAGTATAATAGCCCTTTTTAAATTTCAGCCTGTTTTCATCAGGCATTGAATTGAATACCGTGGGCATTAAAACTGCGGCGATAACTGCAAGCACCGCAAGTACAATCATTAATTCGGCAAGCGTAAAGCCTTTTAATTTTTTATTGAAAAAATTTAATTTCATTTGAAAGATACTCCATTTAAATTCCAAGTAGATTATATTATATTTTTAAAATGTTTGCAATTTGCTTAATAAAAATACCCTGAAAGCTTGTTTTCAGGGTATTTTTGTGTCTTTATGAAGGTTATTGTTTTTCAGGCATCGGTCTGTATCTGTGGTCTTTTACGGGCGGTCTGTGTCCGAAGTTTTCGGGACCCTGGGGTCTTCTGTGTTCTTTAAAATGTTTTCTGCCTTCTTCTTTGATTTGGGCGTATTTTGCTTTTTGTTCATTCGTTAAGATTGCCTGAAATTCTTTTTCATTGTCGCGTCTCATCTGGCGGATATCCTGATCGATACTTTTTAAATCAGCTCTAAGGGTTTCAATTTTTTTATCCTGAACTTTTACCGTAAGGTTGTCATCTGCCATTACTGCGCGGATTTCATCCATTTTTGCTTTTTTCTTTTCCATTAAGGGCTTCATTTTTTCATGTCCCTTTGTTCTGATTTCTTTGGCTTTTGCTATCTGCTCATCGGATAAGCCCATTGCTTTATTGAATTCTTCCACCCTTTTTTCCATCATGGCTTTTCGTTGTTCGGGTGTAAGGTTTTGTCTCATTTCTTTTTTCGGCAGATTGCATGTTTCGGGTTTTTTCTGTTCAACAGCTGTATTAACAGGTTCGCCCACTTTGCAAGGTACGGCTTGCGCCATCGTAATACCACCCGTTATAACGGTTGCAGCAAGTGCTATAGTTAAAATTTGTTTTTTCATAATTTAAATTTCCTTTCAAATAAATTATTCTTTAATTAAATCTTCCAATATATTGTAAAGTTCTTTTTTTGCGTTATAAATTCTCGATTTTACCGTACCTAAGGGGCAATTTAGCCTTTTTGCAATTTCTTCATAGGTAAGGTTTTCTATTTCGGATAGTATTATCACATCTCTCATTTTTTTATTTAAAGAATTAATCGCTCCTGAAATTCTTATCTGGCGTTCTTTTTGAAGCATTTTTTCTTCAAGTGAAATTTTCTTATCTTTAATATTTATAATGTTGTTTTCGTCTTCAAATTGGGTTTCATGACGTTTTTTAGCGCTTTTTAAATAATCCCTTGAAACATTGTACGTAATTGTTGTAATCCAATTTGAAAATTTACCCGTTTCATTATATTTATCCTTGTTTTTAAAGGCTTTAATATATACTTCCTGCTCTAAATCTTCGCAGACTTCGGTATTTTCCTTTGTAACAAGTTTTATAATATTTTTTATTTTTTGTTTATTTTGAAATATATCTTTGAAATTCATTAAATTTTATCCTGAAAATTCTCTTAATATCCCCTATTGATAAGGATTTTTAATAATCATAATCTACCATAATGAGCCCGAAATCATCCACAGGCAAACCCATCTGTTCATATGTATAATTTGAACCTGAAATGCTTGCTATGGTTTCATTTATAAAAGAATCGGGGCTCAAAATCTGCATTGCAAAAAATGCTAAAAATATCATTAAAAAAGAAGCAGCCATTGCGGCAATATTTTTTCTTGCAATTCTTTTCTTTCTGTATAAGGGCTTTACCTCTTTTATAAGATTTGATACTTTTTGCATTTTTTCATATTCGGCTTTGCATTCTTCGCATTCTTTAATGTGCGCCAGAAATGATTTTTCATCTTCCGAAATAAATAATTCTTCAAATTTTTTGCATTTTTTATCCATTGTTGTTTCCTGATTTTTTATTGTTTTTTCACTTCACTTATTACAACGATTTAGAAATTTAAATTGTTCATTTTTTATTTACTAATTTTTGTTTTTCTTGACTTAGAGTGAACTCTAAAATTTATAATATATAAAAAATTAAAAAGGAGGCAATATGAAAGATAACCATATAAACACAGGACGCAGAGATTTTTTAAAAACCGCAGGACTTGTGAGCGCGGTATTGCTGGCTTCTCCTGTTTTAAACAGGGCGGATGCAAAAATTTTTAAAGATGAAAAATTGATTACAGAGTATAGAATTTTAGGTTCGGGTGGTGCAGCAATGAAGGTGACAGCACTTGGATTTGGCTGCATGGGCATGAACTATAACCGCGGTATGGCAAAAGATGAAAAAGAAATGATAAGACTTTTACACAAATGTGTGGATTTTGGGATAAATCTTTTTGATACGGCGGAAGTTTACGGTCCTCATATTAATGAAACCCTTGTGGGAAAAGGGCTTTATAAGTATAAAAATATTAACGTTACAACAAAATTCGGGCATAAAATTGTTAACGGAAAGTACTATTACGGCGAATTGGACAGCTCACCGAAACAAATCAGAAAAGTTTGCAAGGAATCGCTGAAACGCTTGCGCCGCGATGTTATTGATATATTTTATCAGCATAGATTTGACCCGAAAATTCCTATTGAAGAGGTTGCAGGAACCGTAAAAGAACTTATAAAAGAAGGAAAGGTGCGCCATTTTGGGCTTTGCGAGGTCAGCCCCGAAATTATACGCAAAGCGCATGCAGTCCAGCCTGTAACCGCTGTGCAGAGCGAGTATCACCTTATGTGGCAGGCGCCCGAAAAGAATATTTTCCCCGTTTTGGAAGAGCTTGGCATTGGCTTTGTTCCTTACAGCCCCCTAAATAGAGGCTATTTAGCAGGAACCATGAATGAAAATACGAAATTTTATGAAGCGAATGATAATCGCCACACTCTGCCAAGGTTTACACCCGAAGCTATGAAGAAAAATTACGTTATAATTGATGCTATGAAAGAATTCGGGGCGTCTAAAGGTGCAAACCCTGCACAGGTGGCACTTTCATGGCTTTTACATAAACGTCCGTATATTGTGCCTATACCGGGCACCACGGTTGAGGCTCATTTGAAGGAAAACCTTGCAGCACTTAATTTTAAATGGACAAATGAAGAATGGGCAGCTTTTGAAGATAAAATTTCAAACATAGAAATTTTTGGCGACAGATACAATGCAGCCCAGCAAAAACAGGTTAGCAACTAGTTTTTAACAAATTATGGAGCAGTTTTTATCCTTGTGGTATACTTGAAAGGCGGCGGGCGATTGATTTTAGAAACGCCTAAAGCCCTTAAACTACAAGGATTTTAACCATGCTTGATATTACAAAACATATAAAAGATGAACTTTCCGCATATGAATTCTGCGGCGAAAATTTTCATACAAATCCTTCTGCTGCAGCGCTTTCGGCGGATGAAAAAAAAGAGCTGATATCTAAAATTAAATCCCGTCTTACACCTGAAACCATTGTACTGGCGCAGGTTGACCCTATTGTGGGGGATATAGAATACAATTTTAACAAGGCAAAAAAATATATCGAATGGGCAAATGAATTAAAAGTGGGTGCAATTGCCTTTCCTGAGCTGTTTTTATTCGGCTACCCCGTTTTCGATATTATCGACCGCTATCCGAAATTGGTTGAAAAAAACATTGAATATCTTGAAAAGCTGGCTAAGTGCACGGGTAAAACCAAGGTGCTGATTGGTTTTTGCGAATTTAACAGATTTTATATGGGCAAAAGATATTTTAACTCAGTTGCCGTTTTATCGAATAAAAAAATCGAAACAATTATACGAAAAACGCTATTGCCCGTCTACAGCGAGTTTAGCGACGCAAGATATTTTCAATCCGCCGAATTTGATTCAAAGGAAAGAATTATAGAAATCGGCAAAAACCGTGTGGGAGTAATAATTTGCGAAGAAAACTGGGCGGATAAAGACTTTTTTGACCATCCTGTGTACAGTTTTGACCCCGTTGATAAAATTATAGAGGAGCAAAAGCCTGATTTAATCATTAATTGCAGTTCTTCGCCCACCCGTGCAAAAAAAGAACAGCTGCTTCATAATATGTTATCTTTTGTGAGCAAAAAATATCAAACGCCGATTTGTTATGTAAATCAGGTAGGTGCGGTGGATAATATTACTTTTCAGGGTGCAAGCAGGCTCTACGGTGCAGATGGCGAGATTTTGGCGCGTGCAAAGTCTTTCAGTGAGCAGTTTTTCATAGTACAACCGCCCTCAAAAACTGCTAAAGACACGGATGTTAATCGTATTTACCCCCTTCCCTGCGGTTTGGAACAGACGTTAAACGCGCAAAAGGCCTTCAGTCTTGATTATGAGCCTGATTTAGAACGTACATATCTTACTGTGACAAGCTCCATCAGGGATTATTTTCATAAAAATGGCTTTAAAAGAGCAGTTCTGGGCGTTTCAGGCGGCTTAGATTCTTCCGTATCCTGTGTTTTGCTTGCCGATGCGCTCGGTAAAGAAAACGTTTTTGCAATTTCTATGCCATCTTCCATAACAAGCATGCAGAGCAAATCTGACGCTAAAGAATTGTGTGACAATTTAGGGGTTAACTACGCGGAAATCCCGATTTTAAATATGTTCAATGCCGCACGGGATACGTTTTCTAAGGTATTTGATACGGTTGAAACCAGGTGGCAGGATAGGTTTAAGGCACCTTTAACAAATGACAATATTCAGGCTCGAAGCCGCGCTATGATTTTATGGGGCATTTCAAACGAATTTCCTAACGCCATGCCCGTTGCCACATCCGATAAATCAGAATTATATATGGGCTATGCCACAATAAACGGTGATATGTCGGGCGGTTTTGCGCCCATAGCGGATATTACAAAAACAAAACTTTTCGCCCTTGCGCGCTGGCTTAATAAAAACAGGCTCGAGCGAAACGCTATCCCTACGGCAGTTTTAACCAAGCCGCCCGGTGCAGAGCTTGCCATAGACCCGAATACAGGCAAACCGCTTCTTGCAGAAGATGCCCTTATGCCTTATGAATTTTTGGATGAAGTTATCTGGCGCCTTGAAAATCTGCACCAGAGCAAGGAAGAAATGCTTTTGGAAACATTTCTTTACGAAGAAAAACATATAGTTGATAAAAATACAAAAATTCTCTGGCTGGATAAATTTTTCCGCAGAATGCAGACAGCGCTTTTTAAATGGTCCATAATGCCCCCTGCACCTATTGTTGATGCCCGCTCAATAAATAAAACGGAATATAATCAGCCTATAACGTCAAAATTAAAATTTTATTAGTTATTATAAAGCAAAAAATGTGCTGTATGGGGATTTACATCTCTTTTATTGCTCTGCAAAAATTAAACAAAAGCTTTGTCATATCATTGTCGCGGTTTAATTCCGATATTACAAACTGCCTCATGGCATCAATTGCCTTTTGCTCTCCAAATACAAACAGCTCAAAAACGTCCACTCCAAGGCTTTGTGCTATTTTTGCAAGGTTTTCGGGTGTCGGATAATTTCTGCCTGTTTCAATCATGGAGATATTTTGCGGCTCCATCCCCACCTGTTCTGCCAGCTGGTCTTGAGTCATTTTTAAAGATTTTCTTATCTGCTGGATTCTTGCACCCAGACATTTTTTAATATTTACAGGCTTTGCCATTTTTATACCAAATTTATTGTTATTATTACATTTTAGCCATCATAACAAATTTTTCATATAATCCAGTAGCATAATTTTTATTGACAATTTTATGCAATAAATATAAAATTTAATTCATTAGATATAATTTTCTTTGAAAAGTTGTTGTATTAAATAGAAATTTAGGGAAATTGTTTATTATGAAAAAGTTGTTCAAAGGGCAAAAAATGTCCTGTTTTGTACAGTGCGCTGGATTTTCTCTCGTTGAAATGCTTATGGCGCTTCTTGTTGCTTCATTGCTATTGGCGGCTCTTGCACCCGTAATGACAAGAAAAATGAACGAGCATGTAACCGTAAGCGGTACGGGGAGCGGAACTAAAAGCGATTATTCACGTACTTTTTATGAAGATTTTGAATGGACTGTTCCAAACGGTGTTAATGTAATTAATGTCACTTCCGTCGGCGGAGGCGGCGCAGGCGGCGGCGCGACATTCGGCTTCAAAGAAGTAACATCATCCGAAAGTAATTGGACTGTGCCCGCGGGTGTCACAAAACTTAGAGTATTTATGGTAGGTGCGGGCGGAGGCGGTGCAAGCGGAGGGCTAAACAAAAGCCTTGATTATGCTGATATTCCCGCGATAAGCAATGCAACCGTGCAAATAACCAATGCTGGCACATATATTTTTTCAAACAGCGCAGCTTTGCCGAGTACATATACTGCACCTGCTTTGACTTCAAGGTGTTCTGATTCGGGTACAGCCGTCTGGACTGTGGCATCTGATAATACAACCGTGAGCCCGAATGCAAAATTTACTAAATTTTTAAATAATATTTCTTTAACTAAAGTTACCGCCTGCGGCGCAGGAGGCGGTTCGAGTACTGCTTCGGGCGGTTCCGGCGGTTATTTGGTTAATAAGGCACTCAGCGTAACAGCTCCTGCTTCTTCTATTACATTAAAGGTAGGCAGCCCTGGCGGCAAAGGTACATATACTGGCGGCTCAATCAAATACGCTTTGGTTGTAGCAGGTGGTGCAGGCGGTTCGGGAGGTACAGCTGGAAGTGCAGGTGCAAGAGGGGATTGTAACGGTTTTCCTGATGCTGCGTGTGATGCTAGCAGCAGTGGCGGAGGCGGCGGCTCTACAGCTATTTTAAATGCAGGAACTATGGTTTTTGAAGCTCCTGGCGGAGGTGGCGGAGGCGGTGGCGGTGCTATTGCTTCTTGTATTGATACTCGCGGATACGGATATTCACTTCCGGGAGGGGGTAATGGTGGTGGAACGTTAAATAAAAACTTTGGTCGCGGCGGAGGCGGAGGACAGACTTGGTGTGATGGATGGAGACTCATAGCTGGCAGTGGGGGGTCAGGATATATGGCAGGGGCAAACGGAAGCGCGGGAGGTAACCGTGCATCAGGCGGAGGTGGTGGCGGTGGTGAAGGCGGTGTTGGCGGCGGCAAGGGTACATTGAGCTCAATATTCGGAACTTCAAAATGTAACGCAGGCTGTTCGGGCGCCATAAAATTGTGGTATGACGTGGCAGCTGTTGCTAACGGTTTAAAATGCCAGTATTATGCAAAATCAAACTCGGGCGGCGGAGGCGGCGCGGGACAGATATGGATAGGTGAAATATCCGTTACCCCGGGGCAAAAGCTTAATTTCAATATAGGTATCGGCGGAGAAGGTACATCCTCATATGGCAGCAACGGATACGGAAGAAACGGCGGGGACGGAGGGGAAACCTCGGTGAGCATCGGAAGCACCACTCTAATGTCTGTATCGGGAGGCAAGGGCGGCAAATATGAATCATCTGATAACGAAACATATATTAATAATACCTACGGCATGGGCGGAGGCATAAAAACGGCAAGCGCTACAGCGGGCGCCAACGCGGTTAAATATGTTAACTGGAAAGGCAGCAATTTTCATACGGGCGGAGAAAACGGCGGCAGTGCAAAATCATATACCAACGGCGGCGGAGGAGGCAGAGGAGGACAGCTGTATAATTTGAACGGTGTTCTTGTTAAAGGCGGAAATGAAGGCGGGGCGCAGTCTAACGGTGTAGATGCGTTATCTTCCAATTACGGTGCAGGCGGCGGAGGGGGCGGCGGTGTAATTAATGACGGGAAAACACCGGGACATGGCGGCAGAGGTGCCAACGGTTATATATACATTGAGTGGGGAAGCACAAATGGCGGAGGCGGAGCAAGCGGTCAGATAGCAGCTTATAACGGCGTTTGGGTAACACCCGGTACAAAAGTGCAAATAACCGTAGGAAAAGGCGGCACAGCACCCGCAATAAGCAATACAGGCAGTATTCAACAGGGATTAAAGGGAAATAACGGCGGGGATAGCTTCATCACGACAAACGAGGGTAAAAAGGCTTTGGCAAAAGGCGGAGATGGCGGATATGCAGGCAGTTCCGGCCACGGCAAAGGGGGCAATTATGATGAAAACGTAAAAAACAGTGTAAAAGGCGAAGATGGAACCAATGATTACGGCGGAATCGGCGGAACAATAACGGAAGCAATATGTCCGCTGTTTGATGCTCTTATGGGTCTTGGCGGGTGCGGCGGAGGTATGCCGACAGGTGTATGTGCTAATGCTTCATCTTCAGGAAACGGAAAAAATGCGGGGAAAGTCGGCGGAGGCGGCGGCGGAGGAAGTATTAAAGACAATCAGGCTTACCCCGGAGGCAACGGAGGGAATGGCATGGTGGTAATTGATTGGAATAACTGATAGTTTTACGATAAACAACTTATTTTCGGGTATTGATTTGTAACCTCAATACCCTTTTTTTATATCCGCATGTTGTAATTTGGTTGAAATGGTTTATAATGGGTATATAGGGAAAAGCCCCAAAGGTGGTCAGACCTCTGAGGCTTTCTTAACTCCCTATTTTTTCAGTTTTAGCGCTATGATTATCAATATGATAAGGATTAGCGCTTTTTCAGTAATTATGAAACTGAAATTCATCTTACCTCCTTTCCGGCTTTAGTCTCTTAACTAGCGTGCGCCAGCGGAGGCAGGCAGGAGCTTACCCTTTAACTCTATTATAAAAGAAGGTGTTGTTTTTGAAATCATTTGAAAACCCGAATTTCCCCGTGGTAGAATGTTATCATGATAAAGAAGCAGTTTAAAATAGAATCTGAATATAAACCGCAGGGCGATCAGCCGAAAGCAATAGAGGCGCTTGTTAAGGGTATTGAAGACGGGATGGCAAGCCAGACTTTGCTTGGGGTGACGGGGTCAGGGAAAACTTTCACCATTGCAAATGTGATTGAAAAAGTGCAGAAGCCGACGCTTATAATCGCGCACAATAAAACGCTTGCGGCACAGCTTTATAACGAATTTAAAGAACTTTTTCCAAATAATGCCGTTGAATATTTTATAAGCTATTACGATTATTACCAGCCTGAAGCGTATATTCCGCGCACGGATACATATATCGAAAAAACGGCTTCAATAAATGATGAAATCGACCGCTTGAGGCATAATACAACGCGCAGCCTCTATGAGCGGAATGATGTTATCGTGGTGGCTTCCGTGAGCTGTATCTATGGTTTGGGGCTGCCTGAAAATTATTTTAAAGGGGCTTTAAATATATCTGTCGGCGAAGAAATAGACAGGCAGGCGCTTTTAGAACATCTTGTACTTGTGCGGTATGAGCGAAATGATGTTGAACTAAAACGTGCAACTTTTCGCGCAAGGGGCGATATTGTTGAAATTATGCCAAGTTATGAAAAAGTGATAACGCGGATTTACTTTTTCGGGGATGAAATTGAAAAAATTTCAAGAATTGACCCTGTAACGGGCGAAGTATTGGAAAATGTGCCCGAAACCGTTATATATCCTGCGGTTCACTATCTTGCTGATGACGATGATATGGACGGTTCAATCGAGCAAATTCGCTGTGAATTGCGTGCGCGCTTAAATGAACTGTATGCGGAAAATAAACTGGTTGAGGCGCAAAGGCTTGAACAGCGCGTAAATTATGATATTGAGATGATAAAAGAGATGGGGTATTGCTCCGGTATTGAAAATTATTCAAGGATACTTGAAAAACGTTTGCCGGGGACTCCGCCTGCTACTCTTTTGGATTATTTTCAGGAAGATTTTCTTGTCGTTGTGGATGAATCACATGTAACGCTGCCGCAGCTTCGGGGGATGTATTTTGGTGATAAATCGCGCAAGGAAGTGCTTGTGGATTACGGTTTCAGGCTGCCCTGCGCAAAAGATAACAGGCCTTTAACTTTTGATGAATTCTGGGGCAAAATAGGGCAGAAAGTGTTTATTTCAGCGACACCTGCAGATTTTGAAAAGCAGGAATCCGCGCAGATTGTAGAGCAAATCATACGTCCCACAGGGCTTTTAGACCCTGAAATTGATGTCCGCCCGACAGAAGGACAGGTGAATGACCTCATTAAGGAAATAAACGCTACCGCAGAAAAGAAAGAGCGCATTCTTGTTACAACTTTAACTAAAAAAATGGCGGAAGAATTGACCGAATATTTAACCCAAAAGGGTATCAGGGTGCGGTATTTGCATAGTGAAGTACAATCTTTGGAGAGGGTTGAAATTTTAAGGGATTTAAGGCTCGGTGAATTTGATGTTTTAATCGGCGTAAATCTACTCCGTGAGGGGCTTGATATCCCTGAAGTATCTCTTGTTGCCATAATGGATGCGGATAAAGAAGGGTTTTTGAGGTGCGAAACGTCATTAATTCAGACAATCGGGCGTTCAGCAAGAAATGCGGACGGGCATGTTATTATGTATGCCGATAAAATAACGGATTCTATGAAGGTTGCGATTGAAGAAACAAAACGCCGTCGTGAATTGCAGACGGCATTTAATAAAAAGCACGGAATTACGCCAAAAACGATTAAAAAATCGGTTGAAAACAATCTGCTTTCGCTGGTTCAAAGCTACAGAAGCATTGAAGATATTGTGGCGGAGGAGATGTGCGAACTGAATATCGACAAAAAAGATTTGCCGAAATTACTTAATCAGCTTGAAAAAGATATGCACAAAGCGGCGAAAATTCTTGATTTTGAACGCGCGGCAGAGCTTCGCGACCAGATAAAGAAATTGAGAGAGATGGTGTAGATTATTTTATTAAAATGGCGGGTTATTAATTATCTTTCCACTCAATTTTATAGCCCAGAAATTCTGCGATTTGTTTAATTTCCCAGTATTTTAAATTGCCGGAGTTGAGGCGTTTTGAAAAGTTTGCAAGGCTTATGGGCTTATCAAGAGTGTGATTATAAGCTTCAAGAAAGGTTGTTAAATTGTGCCCCTTCATTCTTAAACGGGCTTTGATTTCATCAATTGTTGCCTGTATAATTTTTTTATCTTCCTGCATAGTGTTAAGTTTTATTAATTATTTAACTAAATAGTTGAATTTATTTCTTATTTTGGATATAATTAACATTATAAATTTCTTTATAGATTATATCATGAATTTTAACCGAGGGCTTTTTATGTCTAATAATGAAGAAACTTTTGAAGATTTTATTTTTGATATTAAATCAATATCAACTCTTCTTTATAATTGGTGCTTAACTGATGCGGAAGTTGACGATACTACTTTGTTTCTTGCAATGTTAATTAAAAAACGGATTGATGAATTTGATGTAATATACAGGCATTGTGCATAGTGTTATTGCCATATATCATATTTTAGCAATTTTGGGGGAGGGGAAGTTTTTATATATTTATAAAGGAGTTTTTAAAAAAGGATATTAATTGAGTATAAATTTTGAAAATCTTATAAAAATTCGGGACAGTTTGGGTTCCTTGAATGTTACAAAGGCACCTAAAGTAATTGCAAGTAAATTTACCCCCCCCCGATACAATCTGATAAATTTATAAAATCAACACAAAAAGAAATTCCC